>NZ_CADCWD010000025.1 GCF_902806315.1 uncultured Sphingosinicella sp. | reverse complement strand
GGCACGATCACCGTTGCCGCGATCGGAGACCTCCACGTCCGCGAGAATAGCGAGCGGCGCTACCGTGAGCTGTTCGCTGAGATTTCGGAGGCCGCGGACGTGCTTGTGCTCGCGGGGGACCTCACGGACTTCGGCAAAACCATCGAAGCCGAATTGCTTGCCGAGGATCTGCGTGCCTGCACGATCCCCGCCGTCGGCGTGCTTGGCAATCACGACTATGAGATGGGGCAGCCCGAGAAGGTATCGGAGATCCTGACGCAGGCGGGCGTCACAATCCTCGACCAGCAGGCGACGGTAATCGAGGGCGTCGGCTTTGCGGGCGTGAAGGGGTTCATCGGCGGCTTCGGACGCGCCGAGCTCGACCCTTTCGGCGAGGCGGCGATCAAGACCTTTGTCGATGAATCGGCGGCCGAGGCACGCAAGCTGGAGCATCAGCTTCGGACCCTGCGAATGGAGCGAGTGATGGCGGTGCTTCACTATGCGCCCATTCCCGACACGATCGAGGGTGAGCCGCTGGAGATCTTTCCCTTCCTCGGCTCGTCGCGCCTGGCGAACGCGGTCGACCGCTTCGACAATGTAAAAGCGGTGGTTCACGGCCACGCTCATCGCGGCCGCTACGCCGGCGAAACGCCGCGCGGTGTGCCGGTCTACAATGTCGCGCAATTCGTGGTGAGCGCGGAGCTCGGTCGCCCTTACGCCCTGCTCGACATCTAGGGCGTCCGCGGTTGCATCGCGACTGGCGGGGGCGGGAGCACCGCGCTGTCCGGCGGGTTGCGGGGATCGAGCAACGCCGCCGTTTCGATCATGTCGAGCGCGCGGCGGGCAGCCACGTAGCGCCGCGCTCTCGCCACCCAGTCGGCGGCGCTCGCCTGACCAGGCATGCGCAGCACCTCGGCCAAAGCGACGTCCACCTGCCCCGCATCGAGCCGGCGCGTCGCACGCTGCAACCGCTCGGCCGGAACCGTCGACGTCGTGCCGCCCCGCCGGATGTTGACCAGTTCGCCAAGCTCCGCCTTGAGCGCCGTCCACCAATTCTGGTCGGGACCACCGCCGACGAGCTGCGGGCCGACTTCCTGGAGGCCGGTCTGCAATTCTTCCAGCGTGACGGGCTGGCGCGCGGAGGTGATGATGATGCCGACCGCCGGCCGTTGGGCTTCGCCGAAACGCTGGCTCAGCAATCCTTCGATATAGCCGAGCGGAACCCCGCGATCGAGCGCACGCCGCGCGGCGAATGCGACCAGCAGGCCTTCCGCGCGATCGGCATTGCCCGCCGCGGCCTGCGACTGCTGCGAGATTTCGGTGATGCGCTGCTCGAGCCTGCTGACCCGCCTGACCGTTTCCGGATCGATCACGAGGCGCTGCGGCTCCGGCGTCGGGGCAACCCCTGGAAGCGGAGCAGGCACTCGCACCGCTTGCCGCACCGCCACGGGCCGCTGCACGACCGGCGCGGAAGGTGCGATCCCGAGATATTCGGCGGCGGCGTCCCAGCGGGTGAGCAGCCAGCCCATCAGGGCAATGCCCGCAATGAAGGCGAGCAGCGGGATGAGCAGCATCGACAACATGGAGCGCTGCCGCGGCGCGCTCTCCGTCTGCGGATATTCGAAGCTCATTCGCGCTATCCCGTCCCGCTCTCGGAGCCACTGTTGCACAGCTTGGCGGCAACCTCCAGTAATGGCTGATCGCGTGGGTGCTCGGCAAATCTCACTGCTGCCCAGCCATGCCCTGCCGCATCCGCGGCTGCTTGGCTGATGGCGGCGATCCTGAGGGCGGAGCGGTTCAGACCGGCCTCGTCCACCAGCCTGCCGAACAGCCGGGCCGCTCGCGGGGAGTGGAGCAGCGTCACGGCGCCCTGATCGAGCGCCGCGCGCGCCTGGGGAGGGAGGCGGTCGACAGCATCCGCCGCGTAGACGGTGACGCGGGCGATCTCGAGCGCTGGATGCTGAAGATCGATGCGATCGCGGCCACAGAGCTGGAGCACCCGCCGACTTCCATCTTCAGCCATCATCCGCAACAAGGCACCTGCATCGCTTGGGCCCATGCGCACCTCACCGAAACCTGCTTGCCGAGCTACCGCGGCGGTGGCTTCGCCCACGCAATAGCAGGTGAGGGTCGCCAGGCGACTGAGCTCAGGCCCCGCATAACGCGGCGCATTGGCACTGGTCAGGAGAAGCGCATCGTAGCCAGCAGGGTCCGGCGCTTGCCACTCCACCGCTGTCATTTCGAACAGAGGCGCCACGACAGCCCGCATTCCCATCGCGGCCGCGCGCTTCGCCGTTTCATCCGCTCCCGGCTGCGGCCGCAGGATCAGGAGAATGTCTGCGGCCCCGAGAAAAGCGCGCGCACTGCAGGGGAGGCCCGGGCGAGCAACGTCCGCGCAAGCTGCAGCGGCGCCTCCTCGTCGCCGGCGGCGAAGCGCATTTCAGCGCGTTCAACCTCCTTGCCGTCATTGGTCAGCAGCTCGGCCCGAAGGTGGATTTCGCTCCCTTCGATCGTGGCCAAAGCCGCTACCGGCGAGCGGCAGCTGCCACCCAGACCTTCCAGCAAACGCCGTTCGGCGTCGACGCAAACGTGCGTGTCCGCATGGTCGATCGCCTGAAGATACTGACGCACCTGCCCGTTGCTCGCGATCACCTCGACGCCGATCGCCCCTTGCGCCGGCGCCGGCAGCATGTCCCCGATCACCGTCCCAACCTCGTGATGCCCCAGCCGGTCGAGCCCGGCGGAGGCGAGCAATGTGGCATCCGCTTCGCCCATCTTCAGCTTGCGCAGGCGGGTCGCGACGTTGCCGCGAATGGCGACGATGTTGAGATCCGGCCGGCGGGCGAGGAGTTGCGCAGTCCGGCGCGGCGAGGACGTGCCGACCCGGGCCCAATGCGGCAAGGCTTCGATGCTTTCGGCCCCCACCAGGCGGTCGCACACGTCGGCGCGGGGCAGCACCGCCGCGATCACCAGCTCTGGCGGCCGCAGCGTCTCGACGTCTTTCATCGAGTGAACCGACATGTCCGTGCGGCCCTCCAGGAGTGCCCGGTCCAGCTCCTTGGTCCAGAGGCCCTTGCCGCCCACTTCCGAGAGCGGCCGGTCCTGAATCTGATCCCCGGTGGTGGTCATCGCGACGATGTCGATCCGCTCTGGGCCCCAGCCGTGCGCCGCACGCAGTGCTTCGGCGACCATGCGGGCCTGGACCAGCGCGAGCGGAGATCCGCGGGTGCCGATGCGAAGGGGCTGTTTCATGCGGTGCTTGTGCTAGCGGCTTCACCGGTTACAGGAAAGGCCGTGAGCCTGATCCTCGGCATCGAATCCAGCTGCGACGAAACCGCAGCGGCGCTCGTCACCTCCGACCGCCGCATCCTCGCCCACCGATTGGCAGGCCAGGAGGATGAGCATCGGCCGTTCGGCGGGGTCGTGCCCGAGATCGCCGCGCGCGCCCACGTCGAGATCCTGCCGAAGCTGGTGGAAGACGTGCTCGCCGAAGCGGACGTGTCGCTCGATGAAGTCGATGCGATCGCCGCCACGGCGGGGCCGGGCCTGATCGGTGGCGTCATGGTGGGGCTCGTCACCGCGAAAGGGCTGGCGCTTGCAAGCGGCAAGCCGCTGATCGCGCTCAACCATCTGGAGGGACACGCGCTCTCCCCGATGCTCACGCAGCCGGATCTCGCCTTTCCTTTTCTGCTGCTGCTCGTTTCCGGCGGCCATTGCCAGTTGCTGTTCGTCGAGGGGGTCGACCAGTATCGTCGCCTTGCCACCACCATCGACGACGCCGCCGGCGAAGCCTTCGACAAGAGCGCGAAGCTGCTCGGCCTCGGCTTTCCCGGAGGCCCGGCGATCGAACGGGCGGCAAAGGATGGGAATGCCCACGCGATTGCGCTTCCGCGTCCACTGGTGGGTTCGGCCGAACCGCATTTCTCATTCGCCGGCCTCAAAAGCGCGGTGCTGAGGGCACGCGATGCCGCCACGCATTCGGCGGAGGACATTGCGGCGTCATTCCAGCAGGCGGTGGTGGACTGCCTGCTGGACCGGACGGAGCGAGCCCTTCGAGGATTCGAGGGCGCGACCGCCCTCGTAGTGGCCGGCGGCGTGGCGGCGAACCAGGCCGTGCGTTCCGCCCTGACGGAGCTTGCATCGGCCCATGGCCTGCCGTTCGTGGCGCCGCCCCTCTGGCTCTGCACCGACAATGCGGCGATGATCGCCTGGGCGGGAGCGCTCCGCTTCGAGCAGGGGCTGGTGGACGGGCTGGATGCCCCCGCACGTGCCAGGTGGCCGCTCGACCTTTCCGCGGAAAAAGCTCGCGGCGCCGGGGTGAAGGCGTGATTCGGCGCATTGGCGTCATTGGCGGCGGCGCATGGGGGACGGCGCTCTCGCAGGTCGCGGCGGCGGGTGGCGAGGAGACGCTGCTCTGGGCGCGCGAAGCCGAAGTGATCGAGAGCGTCAACGGGGCGCACGAGAACCGGCTGTTCCTGTCGGGCATTCCGCTCAACGCCGCGATCCGCGCGACAGGTGATTTGCATGACCTGCTGGGGTGCGACGCGCTGCTTGTCGTCACGCCCGCCCAGCATATGCGCAGCGTCCTTGCCGCAATGCCTCGGATCAAGGCGCCGCTCATCCTGTGCGCCAAGGGCATGGAAGAGGCGACCACCAAGCTGATGCATGACGTCGCGCGCGAAGAGCAGCCCGACGCGCCGATCGCGGTCCTGTCCGGCCCGACCTTCGCTCATGAAGTCGCGGGCGGGCGGCCGGCAGCGGTGACGCTCGCGGTCGAGGATCAGGAAGTGGGCGAAAAGCTGCGCACCCGCCTCGCGCGGCCGTCTTTCCGGCCCTACCTCTCCAGCGACGTGATCGGCGCGGAGATTGGCGGCGCCGTCAAGAACGTGCTCGCCATTGCCTGCGGCGTGGTGGAGGGACGCCGGCTGGGCCTCAACGCCCGCGCAGCCCTGATCTCGCGCGGCTTCGCTGAAATGACGCGCTTCGGCATCGCTCGGGGTGCCCGCGCTGAGACGCTGGCCGGACTAAGCGGCCTCGGGGACCTGGTCCTCACCTGCTCGTCGGAAAACTCGCGCAACTTCAGCCTCGGCAAAGGCCTTGGGGAAGGCGGCGCGGCCGAAGACCTGCTCGCCGACCGCAGGACGATCGCCGAGGGCGCCTATACCGCCCCGGTCCTGGAGCGCGCCGCCACTGCGGCAGGGGTCGACATGCCGATCGTCTCAGCCGTCAATGCGCTCCTGTCCGGCGAAGCATCGGTAGACGAAGTACTCGAGAGGCTCCTCTCCCGCCCCTTGCGAAGCGAAGGCATCTGACTCGTCATTGCGAGCGAAGCGAAGCAATCCATGCAGCGCCGAGGGGCAGGCGGATGGCTTCGTCGCTACGCTACTCGCAGCGATGCAAGTCCGTCCGGATCAAAGTACCACTTTGATCCGATATCAAAAATCCCAGCAAATGCCGTTATTTTCCCAGTCGCCGTAGCGCGTGGGCTCGTGACCCTTGGGCCCGCCATGCTCCTCGCCAAGCTTCATCGGCGCGGGCTCCGGTACGGGCGGGCTCTTGGACAGGTGCTTGGGAGGCTTCACGTGGGCGGGGCGCTCGGCCATGGCGATGGCTCCGATTGATTCAGGGGATCGTCTCCCCACATTTTGGGCGTGCCGATCCTGAAGACAAGATGGTGAGCGACAAGGATCCGATCGGCACGGCCTCGCGCCGCGCGGCGATGCGCTTGCTCGATGCGGTGCTGCGCAAGGGGCTTCCGCTCGAGGCGGCGCTCGACACCGCCGCGCGCGATCTCGAGCGCAGCGACGACCGCGGCTTCGCGCATGCCATCGTCGCGGAGACGCTTCGACGCCTCGCCGATCTCGACGCGCTGATCGACAGTGCAACCAAGAAGCCGCTTCCCGGTGACGCCAAGGCGCGCTTCGCCTTGCGTGTCGCTCTCGTGCAGGCGCTGGCGCTCGACACGCCGCCTCATGCCGCGATCAGCACCGTGCTGCCGCTCGTCGAGGGCGGCCCGCGTCGGCTGGTGCATGGCGTATTCGGAACCTTGATGCGGAGAGGCGTCTCGCTTCCCGAAATCCCGACGCTTCCCGGCGGTGTCGCGCATCGCTGGCAGCAGGCCTGGGGCGGTCTGGTCGTCGAAGCCGCGGCCAAGGCGATGGCGGTCCCGCCGCCGATCGATCTTGTGCTCGCGGGCGACGAGGCGCCGGAGGGCTTGGAAGGCGTCAGCTTCATGCCGCGTCACTTGCGGTTGGAGCGCGGAACGGCGGTCGCGGGGCTTACCGGCTACGGCTCGGGCGACTGGTGGGTGCAGGATATTTCCGCCTCCATGCCGGCGCGCTTGCTGGGCGAGGGACGGGGCCGAACCGCGCTCGATCTTTGCGCGGCGCCCGGCGGCAAGACCATGCAGCTCGCCTCTGCCGGCTTCGATGTCACCGCATTGGATGCCTCGCAAAGTCGTCTGGCGCGACTTTCCGAGAATCTGGAGCGCACCAAGCTCTCGGCCAGGATCGTCGCGGCGGACTTGATGAAGTGGCGGCCGGACGCTCCCGTGGACGCTATCCTGCTCGACGCGCCCTGCTCGGCGACGGGGATCTTCCGCCGTCACCCCGACGTCCTTCATCGCGTCCGCCCGCGGGCGATCGCCGAATTGGCAGAGGGCCAGAAGGCGATGCTCGCCCGCGCCGCCGACTGGCTGAAGCCCGGCGGAACCTTCGTCTATTCGGTCTGCTCGCTGGAGCCGGAGGAGGGTGAAGCCGCGGCCGACGCCTTCCTCGCAGCCCGCCCCGATTTCAGGCTCGATCCCATCCGGCCGGAAGAAGTGCCGGACGAGATGCCGGTGAAGAGCGGCGTCCTCCGCATCCTTCCCGGCGCCTTTGCCGATCAGGGCGGCGCCGATGCCTTCTTCATCGCGCGATTCACACGAAAATAGTTTCGGCCGGGGGCGAAATATCCGGGGGATAAGTCCCGCCCTTCCTTGCCGCGCGACTCCTGGCTGGTTACTGATTCGGACGTGCAGCAACAGGTCCGCATCGCCCCCTCCATCCTCTCGGCAGATTTTGCGCGACTGGGCGAGGAAGTGCGAGCGATCGACGAGGCCGGTGCCGACTGGATCCACCTCGACGTCATGGACGGCCATTTCGTCCCCAACCTGACGTTCGGCCCCGGCGTCATAAAGGCGCTGCGGCCGCACAGCGCCAAGCCGTTCGACGTCCATCTGATGATCTCGCCGGTGGACACTTTCCTGCAGGCCTTCGCCGATGCGGGCGCCGACATCATCACCGTCCACCCCGAGGCGGGCCCCCACCTCCACCGCACGATCCAGCACATCAAGTCGCTGGGCAAGAAGGCGGGCGTGTCGCTCAATCCCGCGACGCCAGCCAAGATGCTCGATTATGTGCTGGAGGAGGTGGACCTGGTGCTCGTGATGAGCGTCAATCCGGGTTTTGGCGGCCAGAGCTTCATCGACAGCCAGCTCCGCAAGATCGAGGCGATCCGGAAGCAGATCGACAAGACGGGCAAGGCCATCGATCTCGAGGTCGATGGCGGCGTCGATCCCGAAACCTCACGGCGCGCCATCGAGGCGGGGGCCGACATACTCGTCGCCGGCACGGCGGCTTTCCGCGGCGGGCCTTCGGCCTATGCCGCCAACATCAGGGGGCTCAGGGGCGAATGAGCGTGCTCGAGAAAATCGATCCTTTCGACGGGCCGAAGGAGATCGAAGCGGGCAAAAGGCTGATCAAGGTCGGTGACGATCGCGGCCAGTCGCTCTCTGAGCGCCTCTCCTACCGCCTCCACCGGCTCGCCTGGCGCACCCCCTTCCACAGCCTGCAGCTACGCGGCCGCTTTCCGCTGCGGTTGCTCGCCGTTCCAAAGGACCCGATCGCCGGCGACAAGGCGATCGGTGAGGCGATGCTGCTCGGCAGCCTCGTCCATGGCGGCGAAAGCTACCCGATCGACCGGCTCCAGTTCGCCGATCCGCGCTTTTCCGCCGAATATTGCGACTATCTCCAGAGTTTCGCCTGGCTGCGCGACCTCGCCGCCGCCGCGAACCGCGAGAAGGGCGACAAGATTGCCGAAAAGCTGGTGAGGAAGTGGGTCGCCGCCCATGCCGACCAGGTCAGCGAGCGCGCCTGGCGGGCCGACATCTGGGGCCGGCGGATCCTCTTCATTGCCGCCTACGCGCCCTATATCCTGGCGTCCAAGGACCTCGTCTACCGCTCTTCGGTGCTGAACACGCTCGCTCGCGGCGCGCGCCACCTCGACAAGGGCGCGGACAAGGCGCCGCAGGGATTGCCGCGCATTGCCGCCTGGATTGGCGTCATCGCGTCGGCTCTCGTGATCCAGGGCGGCCCCGCCCGGCTCAGCAAAGGCGAAGCCGGGCTTCGGCGCGCGCTCGGCGCCAATCTCCACGACGATGGGGGCATCGTCAGCCGCTCCCCGCTGGAGCAGTTGAAGCTCGTGGAACTGCTGGGCCAGCTTCGCGCCGTTTATTATGCCGGCCGCCGCGACCTTCCCGACGAGTTCGCCGACATCCTCTCCAGCTCGGTGGCGGCGCTGCTCGCGGTCACGCTCGGTGATGAGGCGCTGTCGAGCTGGCAGGGCGGCAACATGCTGACCAAGCGCCGCGTCAATGCCGCGATCGACGGTTCCGGAGTCACCACTCGCCCGCTTCGTCAGGCGCGTGGCTGGGGCTATCAGCGCCTGTCCGCCCGCAACAGCGTCGCCGTGCTCGACGCCGCGCCGCCGCCGGCAAGCCGTGCGCTGAGCGGCGGCTGCGCATCTACGCTCGCCTTCGAGTTCAGCGATGGCGCCAATCGCCTTGTGGTCAATTGCGGCGGCGTCGGCACCGTCAGCAATGCGATGCCGCCGCACCTCATCCAGGCGCTCCGCACGACGGCTGCGCATTCCACGCTGACGCTCGGCGACAGGAACTCGACGGCGATCCACGATGACGGCACGCTCGGCAAGGGCGTCGGCCAGGTCGAGCTGTCGCGCGACGAAACCGCCGGCACCACCACCGTCGAGGCGAGCCATGACGGCTATGTGCGGCGCTTCGGCTTCTGCCACCAGCGCAAGCTGACGCTCGCCAGCGACGGCACTGAGCTCAGCGGAGACGACATCCTCTTGCCCGAAGGCCGTCGGCGCCGAGGCGGCATCCTGTTCGCGGTTCGCTTCCATCTTCACCCGTCGGTCGAGGTGACCAGCACCGCCGACGGCCAGGGCGCCATCCTCCGCGTCAAGGGTGCCGCAGCCTGGCAGTTCCGCTGCCGGGGCGGCCAGCTTGCGATCGAGGACAGCCTCTGGGTCGACGGCTCCGCCCGGCCGCAAGGAAGCCTTCAGCTCGCCGTCACCGGCGAAGCGCCCGCCGACGGCATCACCGTCTCCTGGGCACTGAAGCGGGCGGGCTGAGCCCTAGCGGATCACGTCAAAGGCGGCCCGCCACGCTTCCGGGATCGGCACCGGGCGTCGGCTCGCCCGATCCACATAGACGTGCACGAAATAGCCTTCGGCGGCAGCTTGCACTGATCCTTCGCCAAACACGCCGATCCGGTAGCGCACGCTTGAAGTCCCGACCGCCTCGATGCTGAGCCCGACCTGCACTCCGTCCGGGTAAGCGAGCGGCTGCGCGTATCGGCAGCCGGTTTCGACCACGAGGCCGATCGGGTCCCCTCCTTCCATGTCGAGCAGGCCAGCGTCGATCAGCCAGGTATTCACGGCCGTGTCGAACCAGGAATAATAGATCGTGTTGTTGACGTGCCCGTAAGCGTCGTTGTCGGCCCAGCGCGTCGTGATCCGCCGCCAGACCTTGTAGGCCTCGCGCCCACGCAGCGGCTCGCGGGCGCCGCTCAAAGCGCGGCCTCGTACATGCGCCGCGCGTCGCTCTCACCGATCGGGCAGGGATTGTTCACCAGCAGCCGCTCCTGCTTCATCGCCTCGCTGGCGAGGAAGGGCACGTCACTCGCGCTTACTCCCACTTGGCCCAGGTGCTGCGGAACGCCGGCCCGCATCGAAAAGTCGCGCATCCGCTGCACGAATGCCTCCGCGGCTCCCTGGGTGCTTTCATGCTCAAGCAGGGGGTCGAGCAGGACACCCAGTTCCGCATAAAGCGGCATCGCCGCGCCCATATTGTGGCTCAGCACGTGCGGCAGCATCAGTGCGTTCGAAACTCCGTGCGGCACATGGAAATGGCCGCCGAGCGGATAGGCGAGCGCATGCACTCCGGCCACCGGAGCATTGGCGAAAGCGACCCCGGCAAGGTGCGAGCCGAGCAGCATCTGCCCCCGCGCCTCGACATCCCTCGGCGTGTCGCAGGCGTTAAGCAGGTTCGCCGCCAGCAGCCGAAGCGCTTCCCTGGCGAGCATGTCCGACATCGGATTCTTGAGCCGCTTCGACGTATAGGCCTCGATCGCATGCACCATGGCGTCGATGCCTGTGGCCGCCGTGATGTCTCGCGGAAGGCCGAGCGTCAGGTCGGGGTCCAGAATGGCGAAGTCGGCGACGAGCGCGGCGCTGCTCACCCCTCGTTTCTCGCCGCCGCCCACGGTGATCACGCTTACCGGAGTGGCTTCCGATCCGGTGCCCGCCGTGGTCGGCACCTGGATGAGCGGCAGCCGCGGCCCGATCGCCTTTCCGACTCCCCACAAGGTCTCCAAATCGTCGCCAGACCCGAGCAGGTAGGCTGCGAGCTTGGCCACATCCATCGGGCTCCCGCCGCCGAAGCCGATTACCGACGCGCAGTCGCGACCGGCCTCGGCCGCAGCGAGCACAGTAGCCCGCGGCGGATCGGGTTCGACCGGATCGAAGATGATCGGCTCGATCGCGGCATCACGAAGGCCGCTCACCATCTTATCGGCGAGCCCGAGACTGAGCACCGTCGCGTCGGTGACGACAAGGCAACGGCCGGGCGGCAGCAACTGCCCGGCACGGCTGCTCGCCCCCGGCCCGGACAAAAGGCGAGGCCCGTAGAAAAAGTCGAAATCGCTCATCCGCCCATGCTTATCGGCGGGCGAGCAGGACGCAATCTTCGCGCGCAAAGATGCTTGCGTAAACGGCCCCGCCATGCCGTTAGGGCGCATCACCATCAGCGATCCGGGAACAGCATGTCCGACGTGAAGATCAGCCGCGCCCTCCTCTCCGTGTCCGACAAAACGGGCCTGGCGGAGCTCGGCGCAGTCCTCGCGGCGCAGGGCGTCGAGCTGGTCTCGACCGGCGGCACGGCCAAGGCGCTGCGCGAAGCGGGGCTGGAGGTGCGGGACGTTTCCGAGCTGACCGGCTTTCCCGAAATGATGGACGGGCGCGTGAAGACGCTGCACCCCAAGGTGCATGGCGGCCTGCTCGGCGTGCGCGACAATCCCGAGCATGCCGCCGCCATGGCCGAGCATAGCATCGGCGCGATCGATCTGGTGGTGGTGAACCTCTACCCTTTCGCGCAGACGGTCGCCCGCGGCGCCGGGCGCGACGAGATCATCGAGAATATCGACATTGGCGGCCCGTCCATGGTCCGATCGGCCGCGAAAAACCACGCGCACGTCGCGATCGTCACCGACCCGGCCGATTATCCCGAGCTGATCTCGGCACTAAATGCGAATGGCGGCGCGACGTCGCTCCCTTTCCGCAAGCGTCTTGCCGCCAAGGCTTTTGCCGCCACCGCCGCCTATGATTCGATGATCTCGCAATGGTTCGCGTTCGGAGATCAGGGGCAGCTCTTCCCCGACACCTTGCCGCTGACGATGATCCGCCGGGAGGAGCTGCGCTACGGCGAGAACCCGCATCAGACGGCCGCGCTCTACGTGCCGGCCGGCCCGCACAGCCGCGGCATCGCTCAGGCCGAGCAGGTGCAGGGCAAGGAGCTCTCGTACAACAATTATAATGACGCCGATGCCGCACTCGAGCTGGTCTCGGAATTCGCTGCGGCCGGCCCGAGCTGCGTCATCGTCAAGCACGCCAATCCCTGCGGAGTGGCGACCGGCGCGTCCCTGCTCGATGCCTATCAGGCCGCGCTCGATTGCGATCCCGTTTCGGCCTTCGGCGGCATCGTCGCCGTGAACGAGCCGCTCACCGCCGAAACAGCGGAGGCGATCACCGCCATCTTCACCGAGGTCGTCATCGCTCCCGAAGCGGACGAGGAAGCACGGGCCATCTTCGCGAGGAAGAAGAATCTGCGCCTCCTGCTTAGCGGGGCGCTGCCGGATGCAGCCCGCGGCGGGCTGATGCTGAAGTCTATCGCCGGCGGCTATCTCCTCCAGTCGCGCGACAATGGCCGCGTCTCACGCGACGAGCTGAAGGTGGTGACCAAGCGTGCGCCGACGGAGCAGGAGCTTGCTGACTGCCTGTTCGCCTGGACCGTCGCCAAGCACGTCAAGTCAAACGCCATCGTCTACGCCAAGGGCGGTGCCACCGCCGGTGTCGGCGCGGGGCAGATGAACCGCCTCGAATCCGCCCGTATCGCCGCCTGGAAGGCCCGCGATGCGGCAGAGAAAGCCGGCTGGCCCGAGGCCCGCACGATCGGCTCGGCCGTCGCTTCCGACGCCTTCTTCCCCTTCGCCGATGGCCTCCTGGCCGCCGTCGAAGCCGGCGCCACCGCCGTCATCCAGCCCGGCGGCTCGATCCGCGACGACGAAGTGATCGCCGCCGCCGACGAGGCGGGGCTGGCGATGGTGTTCACCGGCATGCGCCATTTCCGGCACTAGTCGTTCCGGACTGGTCCCGGCGGATCGCACCTCGCGATAGCACAACGCGAATGCTGTTCTTGCCCGGAATTCGCCGATCCGGCTACGGGTCAGGCCGATGGGAGCACTGAACGCACTCGCTTACCTGGTCGCGTTTGTCATCTCGGCCGGCGAGATCGCCCGCTTCTGGGGAGACCCGCGGTTCGTCCCGATGGCACTCGACGAGCTGTTGATCGCCGTGGCTTTGGTCTGGGCTGCACGACGTTCGGCGTATGACGGTGCAGGCTGGCACCTCGTTGCCTGGGGCGCCTTCTGCGGTCTTGTGCTCGTTCTGCTGGTCGAAACCGCCGATCACCAGATACACGGGCCCGCAAAGGCGGCTGGGCCAATCTATCTAGCGGCGCTCAGCGCCATGCTGATCGTCGGACTGTGGGCCGTCATCAGGGCGCTGCAACTGGTCCGCCACGCCGCCGGGCGGTAGGCGAAGCGTCCGCACGAACTGCCCTGCCGCCGCGCCATTGCTGTAGCGTGCGTCGGCGATGGTCACGATCGTCCCGTCCGGCCGGCGCTCCACGCTCGCGAAGGGAAGCCGCGACCAATAGAGGAAGTCGCGTATCCCTTTCTCTTTCCGCGCCTCGGCGATCGCCGGATCGTCCATGTTCTTGCGCGTCAGGCGGGGCTCCAGCTGGAGGGTGGGAAGGGGGGTCCAGCGCAGCACGCCGAAGCCGTAGGCTTCATCGGTGCCGAACACGACCTCGCGCCGGAACGGGTTGAACGGCACGGGGCTGGCGACCACCGTTCGAACAGGGCCGTGACCCCGCGCCTCGGCCGCCTCGCGCGTCAGGTGTTCCGCGGCGACGCTGCCGGCGCCCATTGCGGTCGTGTAGACGGCCACCACTCCGAGGCTGATCAAGGCCGGACGGGCGGGATGCGCCGACCCGTTGCGCCGACGCCGCCCCGAAAGCCACACGCCCAAGGCGAGCGCCGTCCAGAGCCACACGTCGATGATGAACAGCGTGTCGCCATAGAACCATCGCTCGGAGAACGGCATGAGCAGTCTAATGCCGTACGTGTTCATGAAGTCGAGCAGCGGGTGCGAGGCCCAGCCGATATAGGCGAGGGCGAACAGCCAGCCGACATGCACTGGAAGCCGCTTGGCCGGACGCGTCCCGCGCCGGGCCTGCCAGCGGTCGAACAGCACCATGAAGCCGACGAGCAGCGGCGGCAGCACCAGCATCGCGATCGGACCATGCGTCCAGCCGCGACGCCAGGCGAGGTTCTCGCCGACGAGCAGCCCGAACGCGTCCACGTCGGGCAGATTGGCGGCGATGATCAGCGTCGCCATCCCAAGACCGGTCTTCTTCTTGAGACCCGCTTCCGCGAGCGCAGCGCCTGCCAGAGCGTGAGCGAGATTGTCCAAGCGGCCCCCTTGCCTGCAGCAGCAAGAGCAATGCCGGGCTCGGCTGGCCTATTCAAGCTTCGCGAAGGGGCAGCCGGAACCCATTTCGCGAACGGCCCGTTGGCGGCCTCAGCGGGTTCTAGCAGCGGAGAAGCAGATGAACGTCGGCGACGAGCGAAGCACGTCCTACTGGATGCACGAGTCCCCGGTCATCGACGCGCCGGCGCTCACCGCCAACGCGGAATGCGACGTCGTCATCATCGGCTCCGGCATTGCCGGCCTCTCGACCGCTTACGAGCTCGCGCGCTTCGGCCGCTCCGTGATCGTCATCGATCGAGGTGGCATCGGGCACGGCATGACCGCGCGCACCACCGCCCATCTCGCAACCGAGCTCGACGACTTCTATTCCGAGCTGATCAAGGTGCGCGGCGAGGACGAGGCGCGGCTATATCACGACAGCCAGGTAGCGGCGGTGAACCGGATCGAGGCGATCTGCCGGGACGAAGGGATCGACGCCGATTTCGCTCGCCTGGACGGCTATCTCTTCCCCGGCGAGGACAGCCATCGCGCCGAGCTCGAAGAGGAATTCGAGGCTTGCCGCAAGATCGGCGTGGACGTGGAGTGGGTCGAGCGCGCGCCGGTGCCGGGCATCGACACGGGCCGGGCGCTCCGCTTCCCGAACCAGGGCCGCTTCCATCCCACCAAATATCTGCGCGGCCTCGCCCAAGCGATCCTGGACCGCGGCGGCCGGATCTACGCCAACACGACCCACGTCTCGGACCAGGAGACGGACGAGGGTGGCGTCGAGATCACGACCGAAGCCGGCCCGATGATCCGCGCCTCCGCAGCCGTGTTCGCGACCAACTCGCCGACCAACGATAAAGTCGCGATTCACGCCAAGCAGACGCCCGACCGCACCTATGTCGTCGCCGGGCGGGTGCCGAAGGGCTCCGTGCCGGACGCGCTCGTCTGGGACACGTACGAAGCCTATCACTATGTCCGCATCCAGCCGCTCAGCGAGAGCGAGGACCTGCTCATCGTCGGCGGCGAGGACCACAAGTCCGGCGAAGCCCATGACATGAACAAGCGGCTCGACGACCTCGAGACTTGGACCCGCGAGCGGTATCCGAGCTTCACTCGCGCGGAGTATCGCTGGTCGGGCATGGTGCAGGAGCCGATGGACTTCATGCCCTTCTCCGGGCGCAATCCCGGCAACAAGAACATCTACGTCCACACTGGCGATTCCGGGCAGGGCATCACCAACGGCGTGGCGGGGAGCCTCACCATCATGCCGCTGATCATCGGCGAGGACAGCCGCTACGCGCCCGTGCTGGATCCGGCGCGCAAGTCCTTCACGTCCACTTCTTCGATCGGCGAGTTCATCCGCGAGCAGGCGGGGGCGGTGAAGAACTTTGCCGAATATCTGGGGCCGGGCGACGTCAAGTCGGCGGCCGAGCTGCAGCCCGGCGAGGGTGCCATCATCCGCGAGGGGCTGAAGCAGGTGGCGACCTACAAGGGGGAGGACGGGACGGTGATCCGCCGATCGCCGGCTTGCACCCATCTGGGTTGCCTGGTGCATTGGAACGGGTTCGAGAAATGTTGGGATTGCCCCTGCCACGGGTCCCAGTTCGCGCCGGATGGGCAGGTGCTCAGCGGTCCGGCGGTGCAGCCTCTGGCGGAGTTGGAAGAGTAGGGTCCTCGTCTTTTTTCATGCGGAAGAGAACGCGGTCCTCATGGGTGAAGCCACGCTTCCAGACGACGAAACCGAAGGTGCCGAGAATGAGCGGGATGCCGATCGCGAGCTCCATCCATTCGGGGAGGAGGACGGCGCCGTAGCCCACCACCGAAGCCGCCGCGGCTGCCCACACCAAGGGCCAGCGCCAGCCTGAGACCGGAGCGCCGAGCAGGTTCGAGAGCAGGCGCGCCTTGAGGACCGAGGCCAGGGCAAGCGCGAGCATCAATGCGATGGCGGGTCCCGCGGCCTGGAAGCCGATCGGCCAGCCCCAAGCGCGCATGCCAAGGATCAGCGCGACCGAGAGCGCCGCCTGGACGGCGATCATCAGCAGCGAGATCATCAGGTTGCGGTGGCGGGCGACGTAGACGAGGGCGGATTCCGAGACCGCCGCGGTCGCGGCCACGACTTCGGCGGCGAGGAGGAAGGCGAGGGCGCCAGTGCCCCCAACGAAGCGGGGGCCGACGAGGCCCATCACGGCTTCGCCGGTGATGCCGAGGGTGAGGCCGATGCCGGCCTGGGCGGCGATGATCCAGAAGCCGACCTGGCGGACCTGCTTGGCGACGGCCTTGCGGTCATTCTCGCCGAGCTTCTGCGTGATGACCGGCCCGAGGATCGGATCGAAGCTGGTCTTCAATTTCTGCGGAAGCGAGGCGACCTGCTGGGCCACGTAATAGACGCCGACGATGGCCGGCGAGAAGAACAGGCCGAGAATGGCAATGTCGAGGCGGCGGGAGCCCCATTCGATCGCGTCGGCGGCGGCGAGCGGAGTGTTGCGGCGGGCCATCGTCCAGAGGCTGCCGGGGTCGGGACGCCAGCCTTTCGGGCGACCGTAGCTGTTGAGGAGCGGCCACAGCGAAGCCACGAGAGCGGCCACCATCGAGATCACGTAGGCGATGATCAGGCCGTCGCGCGAGGAGACGAAGGAGAGCAGGAACGCCGCGATGCTGATCGTCCACGGCTCGACGATCGCGCGTGCAGTGACGGTGGCCTGGACGTTGTGGCGGTAGGCGAGCGCGGCGAGCGCGACGTCGGAGCCCGCCACCGCGAACACCACCAAAGGCAGCAGCCATTCGAGCCCGTGGATCGGGCTGTTGGGGAACATCATTCCCGGGAAGAGGATCAGGATGATCGTGGCGACGGCGGAGGCCAGGAAGGCGACCAGCATCCCGTCCCAGACGACGCAGACATGGGGCTTATCGGTGGATGAGAGCTGCTGGGCGAGGCCGCGCTTCAGGCCCAGGGTGGCGATCTGGGCGGCGAATTCGACCACCAGCACGGCATAAGCGAAGCGGCCGAGCGCCTCGGCGCCGTAGATGCGGCCGGCGATGAACAGGAAGGGCAGGCGCGCCGCGAGGCGGAGGAGAAAGCCGAAGAAATTGGTTCGGCCCCCTTTGGCGAGCGCCGCTATGTCCTCGCTGCCCTGAGCCGGTTGGCTCAATGCGCCGCGCCCCAATTCGCCCCATGACCGATGTCGACGCCGAGAGGAACGCTGAGCTTCAAGGCCGGCTCGGCGGCGCCCTCCATGACGCGGCGGATGACGGCGCCGGCATGCTCCACGTCCGCCTCGGGTACCTCGAAGACGAGTTCGTCGTGGACCTGCATCAGCATGCGGGTGGAGCCGAGGCCTTCTTTCTGGAGGGCGGGGCACATGCGGACCATGGCGCGCTTGATGATGTCGGCGCTGGTGCCCTGGATGGGTGCGTTGACGGCGGCGCGCTCGGCGCCCTGGCGCTCGTGCTGGACCTTGCTCTTGATGCCGGGAAAGTGGGTCTTGCGGCCGAACAGGGTGGTGGTGAAGCCGGTTTCGCGGACGCCCGTCAGCGTCGCGTGGATATAGTCGCGAATGCCGGGGAAGCGGTCGAAATAGCGGTCGATCATCGCCTGCGCCTCGTCGGCCGTGATCGACAGGCGACCGGCCAGGCCCCAGCGGGAGATGCCGTAGAGGATCGCGAAGTTGATCGTCTTGGCGCTGGCGCGGGTGTCGCGGTTGACCTCCCCGAACAGCTCCTGCGCCGTCATGCTGTGGATGTCGGCGCCTTCCGAGAAGGCCGCCTTGAGCTGCGGCACGTCCGCCATGTGCGCGGCCAGGCGAAGCTCGATCTGACTGTAGTCGGCGGCCAGCATGACGTAGCCGGGCTCGGCGACGAAGGCGTCACGGATGCGGCGGCCGATTTCGGTGCGGATCGGAATATTCTGCAGATTGGGGTCGGTCGAGGAGAGGCGGCCGGTCTGCGCGCCGGAAAGGCTGTAGCAGGTGTGGACCCGGCCGGTGTCCTTGTTGATCTGCTGCTGGAGCGCGTCGGTATAGGTGGTCTTCAGCTTGGTGAGCTGGCGCCAGTCGAGCACCAGCCTCGCGATCGGCGCGCCGTCGCGGGCGAGCCGCTCAAGCTCGGTAACGTCAGTCGACCACACGCCCGACTTGCCTTTGCGGCCACCCTTGAGCTGCAATTTGTCGAACAGGATCTCGCCCAATTGCTTGGGGCTGCCGATGGTGAACTTGGAGCCGGCCTCTGCGCAGACGCGCTCTTCCAGCTGGACGATCTGCTCGTTGAACTCGGCTGAAAGCTTCGAAAGCTCCTCGCGGTCCACCTTCACGCCCTCGCGCTCCATGCGGGCGACAACGGGCACCAGCGGACGATCAACCTGCTCGTAGACGCGAGTCACGCGCTCGTGAGCCAGACGCGTCTTGAAGCGGTTCCACAGCCGCAAAGTGACGTCGGCGTCCTCGGCGGCGTATTCGGTGGCGCGATCCAGCGGCACCTTGTCGAAGCTGATCTGCTTCTGACCCGAGCCGCACACTTCCTTGTAGGTGAGGCACTGGTGATCGAGATGCTTCTTGGCGAGATCGTCCATCGCGTGACTGGCGAGGCCGCCCGCGTCGAGATTGAAGCTCATGACGAGCGTGTCGTCGAGCGGCGCGACGTTGATCCCGCGGACGTTGAAGACGATCCAGTCGAATTTGAAATTGTGCCCGATCTTGAGGATCGCCGGGTCTTCGAGCAGCGGCTTCAGTTTCGCGAGCACCAGATCGGCCGGAAGCTGGTCGGGGCGGTCGGAGAGCAGATCGTGGCCGCCATGTTCGAGCGGGATGTAGCAGGCCTTGCCGCATTCGGTCGCGAGGCTGATGCCGACCAGCTTGGCGCTGACGCAGTCGACGCTGTCCGTCTCCGTGTCGAGGGCGAGCAGGCCGTTAGCGGTCGCTTCGGCGATCCAGCGGTCCAGATCCGCCTCCTCCGTGATGGTCGCGTAGAGTGAGCGGTCGATCTTCGGCTCGGGCCGGACCTCCTGCTGAACCGGGACCTTGGCCGGGTCGGTGGACGGCGCCCGCACCTGCGAGGTGCCGTTGAGGCGGGCGAGGAGCGAGCGGAAGCCCTGATCCTCCAGGAATTCGCGCAGGGGACCGTCGGGGATGCCCTTCATCTCCAGCTCGCCGAGCGGCTGCGGGAGCGGGGAATCGCAGACGAGGCGCACCAGCTCGCGCGACATGCGCGCAGCGTCGGCATGCTCGACGAGGTTCTGCTTGAGCTTGGGCTTGGTGATCTCGTCGGTATGGCCGAGCAAATTCTCGACGCTGCCATATTGCTGGATGAGCTGCGCGGCAGTCTTGGGGCCGATGCCGGGGACGCCGGGGACGTTGTCGACGCTGTCGCCCATCAGCGCCAGCACTTCGCCCAATTGCTCGGGGCCGACGCCGAACTTCTCGACGACATAGGCGCGGTCGATGCGGCGGTCGTTCATGGTGTCGAGCATGTCGAGCCGATCGTCGTCGATCAGCTGCATCAGATCCTTGTCGGAGCTGACGATGGTGACCTTCCAGCCCTGGTCCAGAGCCGCCTTGGAATAGCAGGCGATGATGTCGTCGGCTTCGAGACCGTCCTCCTCGATGCAGGGCAGCGAGAAGGCGCGGGTGGCGTCGCGGATCAGCGGGAACTGGGGAACGAGGTCAGGCGGCGGCGGCGGCCGGTTGGCCTTGTATTCGGAATACATGTCGTTGCGGAACGTCTTGGACGAGGCGTCGAAGATGACGGCAAGGTGCGTCGGCCCGTCCGACTTGTGGAGGCTTTCGGCCAGCTTCCACAACATCGTCGTGTAGCCGTAGACGGCACCGACGTTGAGGCCGTGACGGTTCGTGAGCGGCGGCAGCCGGTGATAGGCGCGGAAGATGTAGCTCGAACCATCGACGAGATAGAGATGCGGGGAAGTCATGAGCGGCTGATAAAGCAGCGGGCGAGGCAGGCAAGCTTCGCGCGTGCGGGCGCGGGGCCCCCCTGGTGCACCCAAGCAGGCTTGCAACTGGGACGAACGGCACGATTGCCACACGGAATCGAGGGGGGCCGCCCCGCCGCAAGGTTCCACCGCTGCACATGGAGGAGAGAGGCAGGCGAGTCGCATGGGACATGCGGCAGGAGGATGGCCGCTGGATCCCAAATAGGAAAGGTCTCGGGTCAGCGGAGGTTCAAGCGCGCTCCCCTAGATGCGAGGCCATGCGAAATCTGATCCTCTTGGGAGCGCTCGGCGTAGCGCTTACCGGCATATCCGCCTCCGCTCCAACTCCGGCGGCTTCGACCGCGGCGGCGCCCAAGCCCGCGCCGGCTTTCAAGCCGACCCGCTTCTCGGTCGTGGTGAGGGGCACCGGGCCTGACGTCATTCTGATCCCCGGCCTCACGGCTTCGCGGGACATGTGGAACGGCACGGTCGCGGCGGTGCCGGGCTATCGATATCACCTCATTCAGGTCGCCGGCTTTGCGGGCGAGCCGGCGCGCGGGAATGCCAGCGGGCAGGTGGTGGCGCCGGTCGCGGCCGAGATCGCGCATTATATCCGGGCGAGGGGGCTGAACCGGCCGGCAATCGTCGGGCACTCGATGGGCGGGACGATCGCCCTGATGCTTGCCGCGCGCCACCCGAGCCTGGTCGGCAAGGCGATGGTGGTGGACATGCTTCCGCAGCCGGCCGGCTTCGTGGGGTCCACGACGGCGGGCGTGCGCGGGCTTGCCGAGACGCTGAAGGGCCTCTCCGCCACTCCAGGCGGGCGGCGGCTGGTGGAAGGCGTCATGGAGATGTTCGGAGGCACCCAGCCGCCAGACCGGCGCAGCGATCCGGACGTGGTCGCGCGGGCGACGCACGAGCTGGCGCTGATCGATCTCACGTCCGATCTGTCGAAGATCAAGGCGCCGCTGACGGTGGTCTATGCGGCGCCGGACCCGCAGACGGCGGCTTCGGTGACTCAGCGTTATGCCGCCGGTTACCGGGCGAAGCGGGACGCCCGGCTGGTGCGGGTGGATGCGAGCGGGCACATGGTGATGCACGATCAGCCGGCACGGTTCAGGACGGCGCTGAAGGAGTTCTTGGCCCGGTAATCCTCCCCCCGGCTTCCCGGGGGAGGGGGACCGCACGACGTGCGGTGGAGGGGCAGCGGCGGAGCCGCTTCGGCTTGCTCTAAGCTCGCTTCGCTCGTGCCCCTCCACCACCCTTCGGGTGGTCCCCCTCCCCTGCAAATGCAGGGGAGGAACTTAGGGGGCCAGCACCGTATCCACGGCATCCGGAAGCAGGTTTGGATAGTCGAGCGTGTAATGGAGGCCGCGGCTCTCTTGCCTTGTAAGCGCCGAGCGCACGATCAGGCCGGAGACTTCGACCAGGTTGCGCAGCTCGACGAGGTCCGGCGTCACTCGAAAGTGGCCGTAATATTCCTCGGTCTCCTGCTTGAGCAGGTTGACGCGATTGAGCGCGCGCTCGAGCCGCTTGGTGGTGCGGACGATGCCGACATAATCCCACATGAAGCGGCGGATCTCGCGCCAATTGTGGTGGACGACCACTTCCTCGTCCGAATGGGTGACGCGGCTTTCGTCCCAGGCGCGGATCGGCGGGGGCGGGGGAAGGTCGGCCCAATTTGCGTTGATATGCTTGGCCGCGGCGACTCCGAAGACCAGGCATTCGAGCACCGAATTGGAGGCGAGGCGATTGGCGCCATGAAGTCCCGACTGGGTGACTTCGCCGGCGGCATAGAGGCCGTCGACATCGGTGCAGCCATGGAGGTCCACGACCACGCCGCCGCAGGTGTAATGGGCGGCCGGGACGACGGGGATCGGATCTCGGGTAATGTCGATGCCGATGTCGGGCTCGGCGAGGCGCGCGGCAATGGTCGGGAAATGCTCGCGCACGAAATCCGGGTCGCGGTGGCTGATGTCGAGATGGACATAGTCGATGCCGAGGCGCTTCAGCTCATGGTCGATCGCGCGGGCGACGATGTCGCGCGGCGCGAGCTCTTCGCGAGCGTCGAAATCCGGCATGAAGCGGCGTTGGGTGCCGGGGATCCTGAGCTGGCCGCCCTCGCCGCGCATCGCCTCGGTGATGAGGAAGTTCTTGACCTCCGGATTGTAGAGACAGGTCGGGTGGAACTGGTTGAACTCCATGTTCGACACCCGGCAGCCCGCGCGCCAGGCCATGGCGATGCCGTCGCCGGTGCTGCCGCGCGGATTGGTCGAATAGAGCCAGGCGCGGCTGGCGCCCCCGGTCGCGAGGATGGTGGCGCGGCCGGTGAGATGCTCGACATGGCCGGTCTCGCGATTGACAGCATAGACGCCCCAGACCCGCTTCTGGCCCGACCCGTCCTGCACGTGGCGGCCGGTGATGAGGTCGATCGCGACCATGTCCGGAATGAGGTGGATGTTGGGATGCTCTGACGCCGCTTTCTCGAGCGCCTGCTGAACCGCCCAGCCGGTGGCGTCGGCGACGTGGACGATACGGCGGTGGCTGTGCCCGCCCTCGCGGGTGAGGTGCCAGCGGTCCGACGTGCCGGGGTTGAAGGGGACGCCGAGCGCGGCCAGCCGCTCGATCGCGGCGGGGGCGTTCTCGACGACGAACTCCACGGTGGCGCGGTTGTTGAGGCCGGCGCCGGCAATCATCGTGTCCTCGATATGGTTGTCGAACGTGTCGCCCGCATCCAGCACCGCGGCGATGCCGCCCTGCGCCCAGGCGGTCGAGCCGGCGGAGATCGAGCCCTTGGCGAGCACCGCAACCTTAAGGTGGGGCGCAAGGCTGAGCGCGGCGCTGAGCCCGGCGGCTCCGGAGCCGATGATGACGACGTCGAAAGTCATTCGTAGCCGCAGCCGAACATCGAGCGGCCTGGGCGGTCCGGCGCGCTAATGAGGGTCATGACATGAGCATAGCCGTCCGGCGGGCCGAGCGTCACATCCTCTCCGGCGCGTGCCGGGAACCCTGCACCCTTCAGCCGCCGCTCGGCCTCCGAGACCGGCGCGTCCAGTTCAATCGTGAAATCTCCGGGATCGCCGCCCTCGGGGAGCGTCTGATGAACAGCCACGACCGGCATGCCCAGCCAGGTGCCGCGGACGGGAACCCAGACAACCCAGTAATGCGGCTCCTTTCGGACACGGATACGTCCGACCACGGGCGCGTAGTGAGGCGGTACGTGCACCTTGACTGCTCGAAAGCCGTCATTGGCGTCACCCGCGACTTGTGCCGAGAGGAAGGCGCTCAGGGTGGGCGACGGTTCGCACAGTGCAGGATCGGTGAAGGACAGGAGGGCGTCCAGATCGGCCCCGCCGCTGCCGGGCGGCGTTGTTGCGCAGCCGGCAACCAGCAGTAAGGCAATCAGCGGTCCCGAGCCGTGCTTCATGCACTGCCTGCCGCGTTGGAAGCGCGGGTGAGGTTGAGGAAGACGTCTTCGAGGTCGGCCTCGCGGGTGGAGACGTCGACGATGCCGAGGCCGTCCTTCTGCAGCGCGGCGAGAACGTCGCCGGCATTCACGCGGTCCTTGCGGTAGGTGATGGCGAGGGTGCGGTCGCGGATGATCTCGATCTTGTCGAAGCACGGCGCGTCGGGAGCGACGGCGATGTCGCGGTCGACCACCACCTCGACGGCCTTTTCCTGCGCCATGCCGACGAGGGCGCGGGTGGATTCGTTGGCGATCAGGCGGCCGTGGTTGATGATCGCGATGCGGTCGCAAAGCTGCTCGGCTTCCTCGAGATAGTGGGTGGTGAGGACCACCGTCACTCCTTCCGCGTTGAGGCTGCGGACATAGGCCCAGAGCTGCTGGCGGAGCTCGATGTCGACGCCGGCTGTCGGCTCGTCCAAGACGAGGATGGGCGGGGAATGGACCATCGCCTTGGCGACCAGGAGCCGGCGCTTCATGCCGCCCGACAAGGTGCGCGAATAAGCGTTGGCCTTGTCCTCTAGGTGGACGGCGCGGAGCAGCTCCATGGTGCGGCGGCGCGCCTTGGGAACGCCGTAGAGGCCGGCCTGCTGGTCGAGCGTCTCGGCGGGAGTGAAGAAGGGGTCGAACAGGATCTCCTGCGGCACGATGCCGATCGATACCTTCGCGTTTCTGGGATGCTTGTCGATGTCGAAGCCCCAGATGGAGGCGCTGCCGCCGCTCTTGTTCACAAGGCCGGCGAGGATGTTGATCAAGGTCGACTTGCCCGCGCCATTGGGGCCGAGCAGGCCGAAGATTTGCCCGCGGGGCACGTCGAGGCTGACCCCGTCGAGCGCCCTTTTGCCGCCTGCATAGGTTTTCTGGAGGTCGCAGATCGAAATGGCGGCTTCGGACATGCCGGACGGCATAGCCGCTTCAGGGCGCCTCGCAAGGCCGATGCCCGCCATCGTGCCGAATCGAAGCTTTACCGGATCGCTTCACGCGCGGTTGACGGGCGCGGGCTAGAGACGCTGCGATGGTCAGGCACGAACGGCATCTGGTAACGCGATCGCGCCGGGCTCTGTTGCTTTCGGCGATCGGCGCTGCGTTCTTCGCGCTGGTCGCCACCGGGGGGCAGCCGCCTCTGGTCTAGCCGCCTCTGGTCCAGTTGTGCCTTGCGGGGCGCGTTGCTAAGGCGCCGGACGATGTTGACCGACGACCCCTTCGTTCCCGAGATCAGCTACGTCACCACGCCGCGTGTCGCGTGCGACGGCGCCACCGACATCTCGCCCGCGCTCGGCCATCCGCGCGTCTACATGCAGATCGACGAAGCCGGCTATGTCGACTGCGGCTATTGCGACAAGCGCTTCATCCTGAAGGGCGGACCCGCGGATCAAGGGCAGGGCGAGAGCTGACCTCGACTTAGCGGCTCGGCCGCCTATATCGGTTTCATGAACATGCTCGCCGATCCCCGCCGCTTTCTCTACCGCCCCGACGGGCTCGATCCCGACGCCGCGTTGCGGCTCACCGCCGAAGCGCTGAAGAGTTGCGACGATGGCGAGCTCTTCCTCCAATATACCGCGTCGGAAGCGTTCAGCTTCGATGACGGACGCCTGAAGACGGCGGATTTCAACACCCAGGCGGGCTTCGGCCTGCGCGGCGTCTCCGGCGAGACCACCGCCTTTGCGCACGCCAACGAGCTGTCCGAGGCCGCCATCCGCCGCGCGGCCGAGACGATGACGGTGCTGGACCCTTCCAAGGGCGCCAAGGCCGCGCCGCCGCGCCGGACCAACGTCAACCTCTACACCGATGCCGATCCGCTGGGCGCGATCGCGTTCGCGAAGAAGGTGGCGCTGTGCCAGCAGATCGACGCCGCCGCGCGCGCCCGCGATCCGCGCGTGGTGCAGGTCTCCGTGTCGCTCGCCGGCAGCTGGAGCGTGGTCGAAATCGTGCGCCCCGACGGCTTTGTGGCGCATGAC
>NZ_CADCWD010000024.1 GCF_902806315.1 uncultured Sphingosinicella sp. | reverse complement strand
TCGACGGTGTCGAACCTGATCATGTCGGAACTGGCGCCGCTGGTGAACGCCCAGTACGGCGTCTTCTACGTGACCAAGAAGGAGGGCGACGACACCCTCCTCGACCTCGTCGCGAGCTATGGCGCCGAGAACCGGGATGAGCTCAAGCCCTTCTTCAAGCTGCGCGAGGGCCTGATCGGCCAGGCCGCGGCCGACAAGCGCGGCATGTTGCTGAAGAACGTGCCCGGCGAATTCATCCGCATCGGCTCCGGCCTCGGCCACGCACCGCCCGCCAACATCAACATCATGCCGGCCTTGTTCGAAGATGACGTGAAGGCGGTGATCGAGCTGGCCTCGTTCCACGAGTTCAACGAGACCCACCAGAGCTTCCTTGACCAGCTGATGGAATCCGTCGGCATCGTGCTCAACACGATCGCGGCCACCATGCGCACGGAAGGGCTGCTCAAGCAGTCGCAGCTGCTCACGCAGGAACTGCAGGCCCGCCAGACCGAGCTCACCACCAAGCAGGAAGAGCTCCACAACACCAACGAGGAGCTTCAGGAAAAGGCGCAGCTTCTCGAGAACGAGAAGAAGCAGGTCGAAGCCAAGAATATGGAAATCGACATGGCTCGCCGCGCCATCGAGGAGAAGGCGGAGCAGCTTGCGCTGACGTCCAAATACAAGTCCGAGTTCCTCGCCAACATGTCGCACGAGCTGCGGACGCCGCTCAATTCGCTGCTGATCCTTTCCAAGCTGCTGGCGGACAATCCGCAGGGCAATCTGAACGAAAAGCAGACGGAGTTTGCCCGCACGATCCACTCGGCGGGTTCGGATCTCTTGAGCCTAATCAACGACATTCTCGACTTGTCGAAGATCGAATCCGGCACCGTGTCGATCGAGCTTGGCGACATGGGCATGTCGACGCTCAGGCAGCATATGGAGCGGACCTTCCGCCAGCTCGCGGCCGACAAGGGCCTCGACTTCCAGGTCGAGTTCGACCCCAAGCTGCCGGGTTCGATCCGCACGGACGAGAAGCGCCTCCAGCAGGTCGTGCTCAACCTTCTATCCAACGCCTTCAAGTTCACCTCGCAAGGCGGCGTGACCCTGTCGGTCAAGGAAGTGAACAGCGGCTGGAGCACCAACCATCCGGTGCTGCGCAATGCCGACCAGGCGATCGCGATCGCCGTTACCGACAGCGGCATCGGCATCCCCGAGGACAAGCAGAAGCTCATCTTCGAGGCGTTCCAGCAGGCGGACGGCACCACCAGCCGTAAGTATGGCGGCACCGGCCTCGGCCTTTCGATCAGCCGCGAAATCGCGCGCCTGCTCGGCGGCGAGCTGCAGGTGCGGTCGAAGCCGGGCGAAGGCTCCACCTTCACGCTGTTCGTGCCGCTTCAAGCGGCGTCCGCCCCGGCCGAACTGCGCTCGCTCGGCACCACTGCCCGCTACGACAACAGTGGCGCGATGGTTCCTGCCGCCCTCCCCGGGCCCGTCGAGATGATCGACGACCGCGAGAATCTCGGCGACGATCCCTTCGTGCTGATCGTCGAGGACGACGTGACCTTCGCATCGATCCTGCTCGATCTGGCCCGCGATGCCGGCTTGAAGGGAGTGGTCTCCACGGCAGGCGCCGGAACGTTGACGCTGGCGCGCAAGCTCCAGCCCGACGCGATCACGCTCGACCTCGGTCTTTCGGACATTGACGGCTTCGTGCTGCTCGACCTCCTGAAGCACGATCCGCAGACGCGGCACCTTCCCATCCACGTCATCTCAGGCGCGGACGAGGCGGAGTCGGTGATCGGCATGGGCGCCTTCAGCGTCACCGAGAAACCGGCCGATCATGAGGAGCTGAGCCAGGTGTTCAGCAACATCCACCAGCATATCAGCCGCTCGGAGCGGCGGGTGCTCGTCGTTGGCGGCGACGCGGCCTATCGCAAGCAAGTGGCTGGCGCGATCGCCGACCCGCTGGTGCATGTCGAGACTTCGGCCGCGGTCGCGAAGACCAAGGGTGAGCTCGGCGGCTTCGACGCCTTCGTCGTCGCTGCGACCGACGCGGAGCGGTTGCGCAAGGAGCTGCAGGCACTGGACGGCGCCGCGGCGAGCACGCCTGTGCTGATCCTGCCCAACGGCGCGCAGAGCGACGTCGTGCAGACGATCTGCGATGCGGCGAGCACGTCGCGCGAGACCCTGGTGGTCCGCGATCTCGAGAAGCTCGCCTCGCGGCTCGGCCCGGTCCTCCGGCGCGTTCGCCGGCCGATCAACGACAATGATATCGCTCCGAGCGCACGGGCCGTCCCGGAACTTGCCGGCGCCAAGATCCTGATCGTGGACGACGACATCCGGAACATCTACTCGCTGACCAGCGTGCTTGAGAGCTACGACGTGGAAGTGCTCCACGCGGAACGCGGCAAGGATGGCATTCTGATCCTAGAGCAGACACCGGGTATCGACATCGCGCTGATCGACATCATGATGCCGGAGATGGACGGTTACGAGACGATGCGGCAGATCCGCTCGCGCACGGCGTTGAAGGACGTGCCGCTGGTCGCGGTCACGGCCAAGGCGATGAAGGGCGACCGTCAGAAGTGCCTCGATGCAGGCGCCTCCGATTATATCGCCAAACCGGTCGACATCGAGCTGATGCTCGCCTTGCTGCGGGTGTGGATCAGCCGGTCGCGCGACCGGGCGGCGGCAGGCGTGCGAATGGCGCCGGCGGCCGCGGAGTAAAGGGTGACGGCCGAACGACCCATGCCCAGAGGCTCTGCATCTCCCCTGCCCGACTTCCAGCCGCTGGAAGGCGTGCCGGTCGATGCCGAGCCGATCGAGCGCGCGCGCGTGCTCGTGGTGGACGACGACGAACGCAACCTCCTCGCGATCCGCACGGTGGTCGAGGATGTGGCGGACGTGGTCGTCGCCTCTTCGGGCGAGGAGGCGCTTCGGCAGCTTCTCAAGGGCGAGTTCGCCGTCATCCTGCTCGACGTCTACATGCCGGGTCTGGACGGCTACGAGACCGCCCAGATCATCCGCAGCCGCGAGCAGACCAAGCGCATTCCGATCGTGTTCCTGTCGGCGGTCAACAAGGAGACCGAGCACCTCATCAAGGGCTATTCGATGGGCGCGGTCGACTATGTGTTCAAGCCGGTCGAGCCGGTTGTGCTCAAGTCCAAGGTCGCCGTGTTCGTCGACCTGTTCACGATGCGTCGCGAGATCCAGCGCAAGGCCAAGCAGGAGCAGGCTCTGCTCGACGCGAACCTGCGCGCCAACGCGGAACGCCTGCGCGCCGAGCAGGAATTGCGCATGGCGCAGCAGCGGCAGCAGGCGATCATCGAGTCGCTCCCGATCGTGCTCTATCTGGAGCCGCTCGAGGCCAATCCCCGCCAGCCTGCCTTCGTCAGCGGCAATTTCGAGGCGGTCACCGGCTTCAGCTTCGACCGGGTGAAGGAGCAGCCGACGCTGTGGGCCGATCGCCTCCATCCTGACGACCGCGAACGGGTGCTCGCCGCGCTGACGCATCGCGGGCAGAGCGGCGCGTATTCGATCGAATATCGCTGGCAGTGCGCCGACGGCGAGTACAAGCACTTCCTCGATCAGGCCGTGCTGCTGCGCGACTCCGCGGGAAACCCGCTCGAATTCGCCGGCACCTTGATGGATGTGACGGACCGCAAGCTGCTCGAAACGCAGCTCGTCCACGCTCGTAAGATGGATGCGATCGGTCAGCTCACCGGCGGCATCGCGCATGATTTCAACAACCTTCTCGCTGCGGTGCTGGGCGGGCTCGGCATGATCGAGCGCCGGGTGAGCCTGACCGAAGATCAGCAGAAGATCGTCGGCATGACCCGCCATGCGGCCGAACAGGGTTCGGAGCTGGTCGCCCGCCTGCTCGCCTTCGCGCGCCGGCAGAAGCTGGAGCCCGCGCGCGTCGATGTCGTCAAGCTCGCCGACACGGTGCGCGACCTCCTCGCCCACACGCTCGGCGGCCTGGTGCAGCTGGAATGGCAGCCGGACCAGGATCTCTGGTGCCTCTATGCCGACGAGGCGCAGCTCGAGCTTGCGCTGATGAACCTCATCATCAACGCGCGCGACGCCATGCCCGACGGCGGAAAGGTCGAGGTCACCGGCGAGAACCGCGCGCTGGACGACGGCGCCAGCCTCGGCCTCAAGTCCGGCGACTATGTCGTCCTGACCGTCTGCGATAGCGGCTCGGGCATTCCGCCCGACATCCTCGAGCAGGTCATGGAGCCCTTCTTCACCACCAAGGATGTCGGCAAGGGCACCGGCCTCGGCCTGTCGATGGTCTACGGTTTCGCCAAGCAATCGGGCGGCGTGATCCGCATCGAGAGCCAGGTGGGCCAGGGCACTCGTGTCGAGATCTGGCTGCCGCGGGCCCCCGGCGTCAGCGGCGCGGTGACCGGCTCGAGCGAAACGATGCTCGACGACGGCCCCGGCCCGGCCAAGGCGCTTCGCATCCTCCTCGTCGACGATCACGAGGGCGTGCGCGCCACCACGGCCGCCATGCTCGAGGATCTCGGCCATACGGTTCGGGAGGCGTCCGATGGGCCCGAATTGCTCGCCCAGCTTGGCGAGAACCCGGATGCGGGCGATCTCATCATCACCGATTATGCAATGCCGCTCGTGTCCGGCACCGACGTGATCCTCCGAGCGCGGGAGATCAGGCCGGGCATGCCCGCGATCATCATCACCGGCTATGCCGACGTCCAGTCGATCGCGCGGCGCCCGGAAAATGTGCACGTTCTCGCCAAGCCGTTCACGGCTGAGCAGCTCCGCGCCGCCATCCTCGCCGTGACCGCGCCTCGCGCCGCGGCGGCCGAGCCCATCCGGCAGGTCGGCTGAGCGTTCCCGAGACCAGGCAGCTTATTAGGTCAGAGGCGTGAACGCGCCGGCCCTGCACATCCGTCAGCTCGCCAAGAGCGTTCCCGGTGGGCGCCTGCTGTTCGACGGGCTGAGCCTGGAGATTGCCGCCGGCGAGCATGTCGCGATCCGCGGCGAATCCGGAGTGGGCAAATCCACCTTGCTCAATCTGATCGCCGGGCTGGACACGCCGGATCGCGGTGAGATCGGCATTGCCGGAACGCCGCTCGCCACGTTGGACGAGAATGCACGCACGGATCTGCGCCGGGATGCGATCGGCTTCGTCTTCCAGGCCTTCCACATCCTGCCCCACCTGACGCTGCAGCAGAATGTGGCCCTGCCGCTGCTGCTCCAGAAGCGCTCGCGGGCCGACGCTCTTGGCCGAGCCGCCAGCCTGCTGGACGCGGTGGGGCTCGGGGGCCGGCTTCGCAGCTATCCCAAGGAGCTGTCCGGCGGCGAGTTGCAGCGCGTGGCGATCGCCCGCTCGCTGGTCCATGCCCCTGCCCTGCTCCTTGCCGATGAGCCGACAGGCAATCTTGATCCCGACACGGCCCGGCAAATCATGGAACTGCTTGGGAAAGCGGTGAAGGAGCAGGGCGCCGCGATGCTGCTCGTCACCCACTCGCCCGCCGCCGCGGCGATGGCGGACCGCCAACTGCTCCTCACTCATGACGGCCTCGTCCCGGCATGAGCGACGCGTGGCGCTGGCTGATCGCCGGCGAGTGGCGCGCGCATCCGATGCGGTTCCTCCTGGCCGGCCTCGCCATCGCGGTGGGAGTGGCGCTCGGCTTTGCCGTGCACGTCATCAACCGCTCGGCCGCCGACGCGTTCGGCGAGGCGGTGCGGAGCGTCTCCGGTGCCGCCGACCTGCAGGTGCGCGCAACCAGCCCGCTCGGCTTTTCCGAGAACCTCTACCCGCGCATCTTCCGACTGGCCCCGGTGGCGGATGCGAGCCCCGCACTCGAGTTCAACGCCAGGGTTCAAGATCGGCAGGAGCCGGTCAGCCTCGTCGGCATCGACGTGCTGCGCGCGCTCACGGTGACACCCGCCCTGCTCGGCCGGCGGCTCGACCGCAGGGAGGCAGGACCCGCCAGCACCCGCGCGGCCGGAGCCGATGCGGCGCTCGATCCCGAGGCGATCTACCTCTCCCAGGCGATCCTTGACCGCACCCGCCTCAGGCCCGGCGACAAGGTCCGCGTGCGCGTCGGCGCCCTTGCGCACGAATTCACGTTCGCGGGCGACATGCCCGGCGTTCCCGCGGGCCAGGCGATCGCAATGATCGACATCGCCGCCGCGCAGTGGCGTTTCGGCCGCCTGGGGAGCCTCAGCCGAATCGACCTCAAACTGAGAGACGGCGTCGGCACCCAGGCCGCGCGCGAGACCATCCAGAGCGCCCTCCCCAGCGGAACCAGGCTGGCGGACCCGGAGGGGGAGAGCCGCCGCGGCGACAGCCTCTCTCGCGCCTACCGCGTCAACCTCGACATGCTCGCGCTCGTCGCGTTGCTGACGGGCGGCTTCCTCGTCTATTCGGCGCAGTCGCTGTCGGTCGCCCGGCGGCTCTCCCAATTCGCGCTGCTCCGCACGCTTGGCATGCGCAAAGGCAGCATCGAGGGGCAGTTGCTCGCGGAAGGCCTCGTGCTCGGCCTGCTCGGGTCGGTGTCGGGGCTCCTGCTGGGCTATGGCCTTGCCGCGCTTGGGCTGCGCTTTGTCGGCGGCGATCTTGGCGGCGGCTATTTCGGCGGCACCGCGGCCGAGCTTCAGTTTGCGCCCGCCGCGGCCATTCTGTTCCTGACGCTGGGCGTCGCGACTGCAGTGGGCGGCAGCTACGCGCCCGCGCGCGCGGCGGGGAAGCTCGCGCCGGCGGTGGCGATCCGGCAGTCGGGCGACCTCGTCGATCCGCGCGAGCGGCCGCGCTGGCGGCCTGCCCTCCTCCTGATGCTGCTCGGCGCCGGCTGCGCGCTGCTGCCGCCGATCGAGCGGCTCCCCCTGTTCGGATACCTCGCGGTCGCTCTGGTGCTGGCGGGCGGCGTTGCGGCCATGCCGTGGCTCGCGCGAACCCTGCTCCGGCCGCTGACCCGCTTCGACAGCCGCCGCCCGTCCGTGGAGATGGCGCTGCGGCGCCTCCTCGGCGCTCCGTCCCAAGCCTCCACCGCGCTCGCCGGGATCGTGGCGAGCACCGGGCTGATGATCGCGATGGCGATCATGGTCACCAGCTTCCGCGGCTCCGTCGAGGATTGGCTCGACACCTTCCTCAGCGGCGATCTCTATCTTTCAACCGCGCGCAGCGGAGCGGTATTCGATCCAGCCACGCAGACCCGGCTCGCCGGCACGCCGGGCATTGCCGACATTGGCTTTGCCAAGACGGTCCCGCTCGCCCTCGATCCGGAGCTTCCCTCGGTGCTGCTGCTGGTGCGTCCCCTCGACCGACCTGGCGTGACGCTGCCGCTGATCGAACGGGCGGAGACCCGAGGGGTGGGGATACCGATTTGGCTGTCGGAGCCCGCCGCGCGCTTATACGGCAAGAAACCGGGTGATGCCATGCCGCTGCCCCTCGGCCGCTCGGGTGGCCCAGCCCAGGCCTGGGTCGCCGGCATTTGGCGCGACTATGCCCGTCAGCAAGGCGCGATCGAGATCGACGCGGCCGATTATGTGCGGCTGACCGGCGACAGGGAGCGCGGCGAAGCGGCCGTGACGTTCGCTCCGGGTGCCAGCCCCGCTCGCGTGCGGGCAGCGATCGAGGCGCGGCTTCCGCCCGAACTGCGAGGCCGCGTCGACATCGCGGAGCCGGCGACGCTCCGCCGCGAGGCGCTGCGCCTCTTCGACCGCAGCTTCGCCATCACTTATGTGCTGGAGGCGATCGCGATCCTGATCGGCCTCACCGGCGTCGCGGCGACCATCTCCGCCCAGACGATCGCGCGGATGAAGGAGTTCGGGATGCTCCGCCACATCGGCATGCGGCCGCGCTCCATCCTGGCGATGCTCGCCAGCGAGGGTGTCCTGCTCGGCCTGATCGGCCTTGCCGCCGGCGCGGTGCTGGGTCTCGGCATCAGCCAGATCCTCATCCACGTCATCAACCCCCAGTCCTTCAACTGGACGATGGAGACGCGGCTTCCCTGGACCTTGCTGCTGACGGTCGCGATCGGCCTCGTGACCGCGGCCGCGGGAACGGCGATGCTGGCCGGGCGCCGTGCTCTCTCGGCAAGCGCAATCCGCGCGGTCAGCGAGGATTGGTGATAGTCGCGCGTCTCATCCTGCTGTTCGGCCTCCTGCTCGGCGCCACCGGTTCCGCCCAGATCGGGGAGCCGGTGGTGCGCTACCCGGCCGCCACCCTCGGCCCTCAGTTCCGTTTCCCGCGCGATCATGGCGCCCATCCCGATCACCGCATCGAATGGTGGTATTTCACCGGCTGGCTGCGCACCGCGGATGGCAAGCCGCTCGGTTTCCAGATCACCTTCTTCCGCTCCCGCCCCGAGATCGCGCAGAGCAATCCAAGCGCCTTCGCGCCCAGGCAGATCCTCTTCGCCCACGCCGCTCTGTCCGACCCTGCCACCGGCAAGCTGGTGCACGATCAACGCGTGGCGCGCAGCGGCTTCGGCCTCGCCGGAGCGGCGACGGAGGATGCCCGTATCGCGTTGCTCGACTGGAGCCTCACCCGCCGGCCCGACGGTACCTTCCTCGCGAAAACGGGAGCCAGAGGCTTCGGCCTGGAACTCGCCTTTCAGCCGCGGCAGCCCGCGATGGCGAACGGCGACAGGGGCTATTCGCGCAAGGGCCCTCGGCCCGAGCAGGCCAGCTATTATTATTCGGTGCCGCACCTCAAGGTGACGGGCACCGTTGTCCGCCCCGGTCGCAAGGGAGTCGTGAGCGGTGAGGCATGGCTGGACCGCGAATGGTCTTCGACCCTCCTTCCGGAGACGGCGGTCGGCTGGGACTGGGCGGGCATCAACCTCGACGACGGCAGCGCGCTCATGGCCTTCCAGGTGCGGGGCAAGGACGGGCGGCCCCTCTATTCGGGTGGAACGCTGCGCCGCCCGGACGGGAGCCAGACCGTGCTCGCACCGGCCGATGTGCGCTTTGTTCCGAGGCGCCGCTGGCGCTCGCCGGCCACGGGCGCGTCATACCCAGTCGAGGCCGATTTCCTCGTCCGCTTGCCCGAAGGTGTGCGCCGCTTCCGCCTCCGCCCGCTATTCGACGCGCAGGAGCTGGACGGCCGCCGCGCCGGCATGCCCGCTTATTGGGAAGGCGCGGTGACGACCGAGGGTGGGCGCGGCTATCTGGAGCTTACCGGCTACGCCGAAGCGCTCCGGCTCTAGCTAGCCGCCATGCTCTTCGGCGAAGGCCGCGGCCGCTCCGTAGAGGCCGGGCTGGGGATAGGTGATCAGTTTCACCGGCATGTCGTCCATCATCCGCTCGAAACGGCCCTTGGCGATGAACCGGTCGCGGAAGCCCGATTTGGGCAGATGATCCGCAAGCCGCAGGCCGAGACCGCCCGCAATCACCACCGCGCTCGCGCCTTGCGCCAGCGCGATGTCTCCTGCGACGGCGCCCAGGATCAGGCAGAAGCGATCGAGCGCGGCGGCAGCGAGGCTGTCCTCCCCCGCCAGCGCGGCCGCCCACAAGGCCTTGTCGTCGCGATAGTTGGTCTGCCGCCCCTCGAACTCGGCGAGCGCCTCGTAGATATGGGCGAGGCCCATTCCGGCGGCGAGCCGCTCCACCGACACCCGCCGGTAGCGTGCGCGGAGCCGGGTCAGAATGCGATCGTCGAGGCCGTCGAGCGGCGCGAAATCGGTATGCCCCCCTTCCGTCGCGATGACATGGCTGCGCCCGTCGCGGCGCAGAAGCTGCGCGACGCCGAGACCTGTTCCCGGGCCGACGATGCTGATGACGCCCTCATCCGAAAGCGGCCGCTCCTGGCCGCACAGATGGTTGAAGCAGCTGTCGTCCAGCTGCGCCACGGCATGGGCGATCGCTGCGAAGTCGTTGACCAGGCTGTAGCGGTCCACGCCCAGCAGATCCGGCAGCGAAGCCGGGCGGATCACCCAGGGGTTGTTGGTGAGCTTCAGAACCTCGCCCTGAACGGGGCCGGCAAGGGCGACCGCCGCGGCGCTGGGAAGCGGACGCCCGAGCGACGCGCCGAAATCCTCCCAGGCGATCTGGAAACTGGCATGCTCAGCCGTCTTGAGCGTGCATTCGCTGCCCAGCGACACGACGCGCCCGTCCTCCACTTCGGCGATTGCGAAGCGCGCATGAGTGCCGCCTATGTCGACCGCGACGACTTCGCTCATTCCTGTTCCCCGCCATCCAGTCCGGCGGTCAGCGATACCGAACTCCCGAACGGGCGCAAGTCAGCCGTTGGCGACGCGCACGGCGAGGTCGGGAAGCTCCTGGCTCGCGGCGCGGTTCAGCTTCTCGTGGATGTTGTTGTTCGCGCGAAAGGCATGGAGGTCCTCCAGCGACATCGGCGCCCCGAGGAAATAGCCCTGGAGATAGTCGCAGTTGAGCAGCTGCAGCAGCCGGGCCTGCCAGTCATTCTCGATGCCTCCCGCGACCACCTTCAGCTCAAGGCTGTGCCCGAGCTCGATCACGCAGCGCATGATCTGGGTCGCGAGCTGCCGCCGGCCCAGATCCTTCATGAAGCTCTTGTCGATCTTCATATAGTCGAAGTCGAGGTTCTGGAGGTAGCTGAGGCTCGAATAGCCGGTGCCGAAATCGTCGAGCACCACCACCACGCCCATCTGGCGAAGCTGGCGGATCGTGCTCTTGGCCGCGTCCATGTGAGAGATGAGCACGCCTTCGGTGATCTCGAGGCGCAGCAGCTCCGGCGCGACGCCGGTGGCGAGCAGCTTGTCGCCGACGATGGTCGCGAAGCCGTGGTGGCGGAACTGGATGGGCGAGACGTTCACCGCGACCGGCACGTCCTTGAGCTCGCGCACCGCCAGTAGGGCCTTGTCCAGGATCCAGCCGCCCAGCGCCAAGATCTGCCCGCTTTCCTCGGCGAGCGGAATGAGGTCTCCGGGCGAGATCTCGCCCTGCGAGCTGTTGGGCCAGCGCAGCAGCGCCTCGGCGCTCGACAGTTCACCGGTGTGGGAATCGACGACCGGCTGATATTTGAGGCTGAGCTCGTCCTCGCGGATCGCCTTTTCCAGCTCGCTGCGCATGCTGGAGCGAAGCGCGATCATGTTGCTCATCCGCTCGTCGAAGATGCGGAAGGAATCGGTCTTGCTGAACTTCGCGTCGTACATTGCGATGTCGGCCTGGCGCAGCAACTCCTCCGCGGAGGAGGTCCGGCGCATGCCCTTGGCGATCCCGACGGACGCGCCGACATGGACGACATGCCCTTCAATGAGGAAGGGCTCGTAAACCGCCTCCACGATGGCAATGGCGAGATCGTCGACCCGCCGGGCGGGATCGACTCGGACGATCGCGGCGAATTCGTCGCCGCCGATCCGCGCCAGCACGTCTTCCGCCGGAAGCAGCTCGCGAAGCCTCGTGGCGACGCCCTTCAGCAGGCCGTCGCCGATCTTGTGGCCGAGCGTGTCGTTGACTTCCTTGAAGCGGTCCAGGTCCAGGAACAGGACGGCGAATTCCCCCTGCCCGCCCCGCTCGATCAGCGCCTCCAGCTCCTTGCTGAAGGCGACCCGGTTCTTGAGGCCCGTCACCGCATCGGTGAGCGCCGCCTTTTCGAGCTCCAGCTCGCGCTCGCCCATTTCGGCCAGCTTGCGATCGACATGCGCGCGCAGAGCCAGTCCACGGGCGAGCGCCGCGGCGGAGATCACGCACACCACCGGGAGGACGATCAACGAAAGATCCCCCAGCGCGGCGACGGAAATGAACGGCTCGAAATGCGACATCAAAGGCTCTGCTTCGGCTCCGAGTGGCGCTGCTCGAAAAGAAGCCGCGTGCGCTGGGCGAGGGTCGTCTCCAGATCCATGTTGATCGCGCCAAGCGCCTCCACCGCCGCCTTGCGGATCAGCTGTGATGTGACGCGCGCAAGCAGCACCGGCATCCGGATCGGCTTTTGCACATAGTCGTTCGCGCCGGCCTCCATCGCTGCCCCGATCGAACTTTCCTCGTCGCGGGCCGTGCACATGATCACGGGCAGCCGGTTGGCGTCATAATGTTCGCGAATGCCCTTCAGCGTATCGAGCCCTGAAAGGTTCGGCATCATCCAGTCGAGGATGACGAGGTCGGGCGGATCGGACGAGATCCGCTCGAGCGCGGCGATGCCGTCCTCGCACAGGATCGCCTCGAAGCCGCTGCGGTGGAGCTGGCGCTGCAGCACGATGCGATTGTCCTCGACATCGTCGACGATCATGATCCGGGTCTTGCTTGGATCGAGCCCTGCGGTGTTCGTGATCATGCTGCGAGCACCGTCCTGAGGCTCTGCGCGATCTGTCGCGGCGAGCACTCGCCCTTGGTGTAATAGGTGCAGCCGGAGCGGGCGATGGCATCATGCTCCGGCACGGTGATGACGCGGCCGGAAACGATGATGATCGGGATGCTGCGCAGCTTGGGGTCGAGCCGCAGCGTTTCCAGGATCTGGAAGCCGTCCATGCCCGGAAGCGTCAGGTCGAGCACGATCGCTGCCGGCGGGCTCTCCTGGATCATCTTGATCCCTTGGAGGCCGTCCGCGGCGCGGCGCGTCTTGAGGCCGAGCTGAGCGGCGGTGCGGGCGATCAGTTCTGCGGAATCGGCATCGTCGTCGATCACCAGGATCTCGCCCTCGATCGGCTTCTGGTAGACGTTGAGGATCTCGGCGAGCTTCTCCGGCGGGATCGGCTTCACCAGATATTCGGTCGCGCCGACGCTGAGGCCGCGGACGCGGTCGTCGTCGACGGTTGCCACGATCACCGGCGTCCCGCCAATCTCCTCGTCCGCGCGGATCGCCTCCAGCACCTCGTAGCCGCTCTTGCCGGGCAGGAAGATGTCGAGGACGATCAGGTCGGGCTTCTCGGCGCGGGCGAGCTCCAGCCCCTCCTCGCCGGTCCCGGCCGCGATCACGCCATAGCCGTAGCGCGACAGGCGGCGGCGCATGAGGTTCACGGCGCTTTCGTCGTCGTCGATCACTAATGCGATGCGCTCATGAGCGACATTGTCGATGGTCGGGTCCTGAGCGGGTTCAGTAACTTCACTGTCCGACTTGCGGCTAAGCTCGCGCGGCAACGTGATCGTGAAGGTCGACCCCTCGCCCACGACGCTCTGCGCGGTGACATCGCCGCCCATCATGCGCACCAGCCGCCGCGTGACGGCGAGGCCAAGCCCCGAGCCGCCAAATTGTCGCACGGTCGATCCGTCGCCCTGGATGAAGGGTTCGAAGATGTGAAGGAGCTGCTCGTCAGAGATGCCGATGCCTGTGTCGGACACGGAAAAGCGGATCTTCTCCACTCCGGCTTCGCTCAGCGAGGAGACCGCGAGGCGAACGCCGCCCGACTTACTGAACTTGAACGCGTTGCTGAGCAGGTTGAGCAGGCACTGACGCAGCTTGGTCTCGTCGCCGATCATGATCCCGGCCTCGGACGCAATCGAGATCTCGAAATTGTTGCCATTGCGGGCCGCGTCGTCGAAGGTCGCGACCGCCGAATGGATGAGGCCGGTCACGTCGACGATCGTGCGCTGAAAGCCGGTCTTGCCGGTCTCGATCTTGGAAAGGTCGAGCACGTCGTTGATCAGCTCGAGCAGCCGCCGGCTCGCGTCGAGGATGCGGGCGAGGTCGATATGCCGATGCCGGTGTCGCGCACCTCGATCATGATCCGGTCGCCGGTTCTGCCCTGGCGGCGCATGATGGTGAGCGTGATTGTGCCCTTGAAGGTGAATTTCGCCGCGTTGCTGAGCAGGTTGAGGCCACCGCCGAGTTTCTCAAAGCCCGCAAATGTTCGCGATCGCAACGGCTTGCCGTTCAGCGATTAAGAACATATATCGAACGGATGGCTCAGCTCGACACTCGGCAAAAGCTCGCAATCCTTGCCGATGCCGCCAAATATGACGCGAGCTGCGCCTCGTCCGGCACGGCGAAGCGCGACGGTGTCGGCGGCAAGGGCATTGGCTCCACCGAAGGCATGGGCATCTGTCACGCTTACGCTCCGGACGGTCGCTGCATCTCGCTGCTGAAGATCCTGCTCACCAACAGCTGCATCTTCGACTGCCATTATTGCATCAACCGCAAGAGCTCCAACGTCCGCCGCGCCCGCTTCACCGCCGAGGAGGTCGTCCAGCTCACCCTCGCTTTCTACAAGCGCAATTACATCGAGGGCCTGTTCCTCTCCTCCGGCATCATCCGCTCCTCCAACTATACGATGGAGCAGCTTGTCGAGGTCGCCCGCTCGCTGCGCGAAGACCATGATTTTCGCGGCTATATCCACCTCAAGACCATTCCCGACGCGGATCCCGAGCTGGTCCACAAGGCCGGCCTCCATGCGGACCGCGTGTCGATCAACGTGGAACTTCCGACGGAGCGCGGCCTGAAGCGGCTCGCTCCGCAAAAGGACGGCGCCCGGATCGAAGGCGCGATGAAGGGCATGAAGTCCGCCATCGAGGAGGGAAAGGACGCAAAGCAGCGCTTCAAGAGCGCGCCGAGCTTTGCGCCCGCAGGCCAGTCCACCCAGATGATCGTCGGCGCCGACAGCGCCAGCGACGGTGAAATCGTCACCACAGCCAGCCGCCTTTACGACCGCTTTGCACTCCGCCGCGTCTATTACTCCGCTTTCTCGCCGATCCCGGACGCCTCCGCCGTGCTCCCCCTGCAGCGCCCGCCGCTGATGCGCGAGCACCGGCTCTACCAGTCCGACTGGCTGATGCGCTTCTACGGCTTCAAGCCGGCCGAAGTCGTGCAGGCGGCCGATGCCGACGGCATGCTCCCGCTCGACATCGACCCGAAGCTCGCCTGGGCACTCAAATTCCGCGAGCACTTCCCCGTCGACATCAACCGCGCCCCCCGCGAGGTCCTGCTCCGCATCCCCGGCCTCGGCGTCAAAGCGGTCGACCGCATCGTCACCTCCCGTCGCTGGCGCAGGCTCAGCCTCGACGACGTGGCGCGCCTCACCGTCTCGGTGGCCAAGGTCCGCCCCTTCATCGTCGCGGAGGGTTGGCGCCCCACCCTCCTCACCGACCGCGCAGACCTCAAACAGCGTCTCAAGCCAAAAACGGAACAGCTTGAACTCTTTGCGGCTTGAACAGCCATGCGCATTGTCTCGCTTGAGCATGAGGAGGATTTCGACGGCTGGCGCGACGCCGCACGTTCGCTAGCGCTTTCACGCGTTCCGCCATCTGAAGTGACGTGGAGCGTCGGCGCCGCGCGGGACCTGTTCGGCGATGAAGCCGTATTCGAGAGCACCGACGGCCCCGCTTTCTCGGTTCCCCGGCCATTCGTCGAACTCGCCCGCTCAGTCATCTGCCACCGCGACCCCGAACGCTTCTCCCTCCTCTACACCCTCCTCCTCCGCCTCCGCGCGCAGCCGAAAACACTGGAGGACCGCGCCGACCCGCTCGTCCAGCGCCTGGAGCGCATGGCTAAGGAAGTGCGGCGCGACATGCACAAGATGCACGCCTTCGTCCGCTTTCGCGAAGTCGAGGCGGAGGGCGGCACCCGCTACGTCGCCTGGTTCGAGCCCGAGCATCATATCGTGCGCAGCAATGCCGGCTTCTTCGTCCGCCGCTTCAACTCCATGGACTGGTCGATCCTGACGCCGGAGCTGTCGGTCCACTGGAACCGGGAGGCGCTCAGCTTCTCCCCCGGTGCCACCCGCGCCGACGCTCCCGACGGCGATCCGATCGAGGAGACCTGGAAGACCTACTACGCCTCCATCTTCAACCCGGCCCGGGTCAAGGTGAAGGCCATGACCAAGGAGATGCCAAAGAAATACTGGAAAAACATGCCCGAAACCGCGTTGGTCGGAGAACTGATCGCAGGAGCGCAAGCGCGGGAGTCGCGGATGGTGGAAACGTCACGAACTCAGATCGGCAGCAATGCGCGCGTGGCGTGGGAGGCTGTGCGCGAGGAAGCGATGGGCTGCACACGATGCCATCTCTACAAATGCGGAACCCAGACCGTATTCGGCGAGGGGCCGCTCGACGCCCGCATCATGTTCGTCGGGGAGCAGCCCGGCGACCAGGAAGATCTTGCGGGAAAGCCATTCGTCGGCCCCGCCGGCCAGTTGCTCGACCGGGCATTGGTCGAGGCGGGCGTCGATCGCTCCGCCACCTACGTCACCAATGCGGTCAAGCACTTCAAGTTCGAGCAGCGCGGCAAGCGCCGCATCCACCAGAAGCCCGACGCGCCGGAGATCGCCGCCTGTCGCTGGTGGATCGAGCAGGAGCGCAGCCTCATCCGGCCGCCGGTCACCGTCGCGCTGGGCGCCACCGCCGCCCGCTCGCTATTCGGTAAAACGGTGACGATCGGCGCCATGCGCGGCCGTCCGCATGAGGCGCTGGATGGCGGCGAGGCGTGGGTCACTGTCCACCCCAGCTATCTCCTGCGCGTCCGCGACAATAAGGAAGAGGAATATGCCCGCTTCGTCGAGGACCTCCACCGCATCGGCGAACGCGTGAAAGCGCTCGCCTGAAGCCGATGAGAATTGACTAGAGCTTCCGCGCCGTGACGAAATAGTCGAGCGACTTGTCGTCCGACAGCGTGAAGCCCCGCGTCACGGAGAAGCGGAGGCCGGTCAAATCCACCACCTCAAGCCCGGCATCCTTCAGTAACGCGCAAAGCTCGTCCGGCGTCAGGAACTTCTCCCAGTCGTGCGTGCCACGCGGGATCTGCCCCGTGCCTTCGCCAATCGTGATCATCATCAGCCGCGACATGGCCGTGCGGTTCGGGGTCGAGACGATGAGCAGGCCGTCCGTGGCAAGCGCATCCGCCAGGCCCATCACGAACGCACGCGGCTCGTTTACATGCTCGATCACTTCCAGCGTTGTGACGAGATCGTAGGGCCCAACCAGGGCCTCCACGCTACCGACGCGATAATCGATCGCGAGCCCCTGCCCCTCGGCATGCAGCCGCGCCGCCGCGATATTCTCCGGTGCAGGATCGAGCCCCGTCACATCGGCCCCGAGCCGCGCCAGCGGCTCGGCAAGCAGCCCCGCCCCGCAACCCACGTCGGCGGCGCGCTTGCCCTTCAGCGGGCGCCGGTCGCACTCGTCCGCGCCCCAATGCTGGTCGATCCGGTCGCGAATGTAGGCGAGCCGCACCGGATTGAGCCTGTGCAGCATCGCCGACGAGCCCTTCGGGTCCCACCATTCGGCCGCGAGACGCCCGAAATGCGCGGCTTCAACGGGGTCGATCGTATTCGTCTGGGTCACCACTCGGATCCGTTCGGGCTGAGCTTGTCGAAGCCCTCCCTTTCCCCTTCTCACAAAAAAAGAAAGCCCTTCGACAGGCTCAGGGCGAACGGTGGTGAGTTGCACTGCGCTCACGCCCTTCCTATCAGCCGCGCACCCATGGCACGTATCGTGATGAAATTCGGCGGAACCTCGATGGCCGGCATCGAGCGCATCCGCCATGTCGCGGGCCTGGTGAAGCGCGAGGCGGAGAGCGGAAACCAGGTCGCCGTCGTCGTCTCCGCGATGGCCGGCGAGACCGACCGCCTCATCCAGTTCTGCCGCGAAGCCTCCTCGCTCTACGACCCGCGCGAATATGACGTGGTGGTGGCGTCCGGCGAGCAGGTGACCAGCGGCCTGCTCGCCATCACGCTGCAGGGCATGGGCCTCAACGCCAAGAGCTATATGGGCTGGCAGCTTCCGATCCGCACCAGCGGCCACGCCGCCGCTCTTATCGAGACGATCGACGCCGGCGTGCTGGAACGCGTCTTCGACGAAGGCGGCATCGCGGTGATCCCCGGCTTCCAGGGCGTCACCGACGAAGGCGACGTGACGACGCTCGGCCGCGGCGGCTCCGACACCTCCGCGGTCGCCCTTGCGGCCGCGGTGAAGGCCGATCGCTGCGACATCTACACCGACGTGGACGGCGTCTACACGACCGATCCGCGCATCGTTCCCCGCGCCCGCAAGCTCCCCATCATCACCTTCGAGGAAATGCTGGAGCTGGCGAGCGTTGGTGCCAAAGTGCTGCAGACCCGCTCGGTCGGCCTCGCGATGCGCGAGCGGATGCCGATCAAGGTGCTGTCGTCCTTCGACGACCGGCCGGGCACGATGGTGGTCGGCGACGAAGAATTGGAAAGGTACGGAATGGAACGGCAGCTGGTCACCGGCATCGCCTATGACAAGAACGAAGCGCGGATCACGCTGACCGGGCTTCCCGACCGGCCCGGCACCGTCGCCGCGATCTTCAGCCCGCTTGCCGAGGCGAACGTCAACGTCGACATGATCGTTCAGAACGTGAAGCGCGCGGGCGAGAAGAGCGACCTCACTTTCACCGTGCCCACCGCCTCCCTCGCCCATAGCGTCGAGGCGCTGCAGAAAGCGCGCGAGGCGATCGGCTTCGACGAGATCGTCACCGACACCAATGTCGTGAAGGTGAGCGCCGTTGGCGTCGGGATGCGCTCCAATGCCGGCATCGCGGCCCAGATGTTCCAGGCGCTCGCCGATCGCGGCATCAACATCATCGCCATCACAACATCGGAAATCAAAGTCTCCGTGCTGATCCCCGAAGAATATACCGAGCTTGCCGTCCGCGTGCTCCACACCAGCTACGGCCTCGACGACACGGGAGCGGCGGGATGATCGACGCGGACCTCGCCACCCGCCCTGCCGGATCCAGCAGCATTGGACACGACAGGCTGAAGCGCCTGATGAAGCGCGGCACCGATTTTCTCGGCTGCGAAGTCGCCATCATGGGCGGCGCGATGAGCTGGATCTCGGAGCGCAACCTCGTCTCCGCCATCTCCAATGCCGGCGGCTTCGGAGTGATCGCGTGCGGAGCGATGACGCCCGACCTGCTCGACCGTGAGATCGCCGAGACCAAGCTACGCACCGAGTGCCCGTTCGGCGTCAACCTCATCACCATGCACCCGCAGCTCTCGGAGCTGATCGATGTGTGCGGGCGCCACGGTGTCGGTCACGTCGTGCTGGCAGGCGGCCTTCCTCCGCCCGGAGCGCTCGACCGCATCAAGGGCACTGGCGCCAAGCTCATCTGCTTCGCCCCGGCGCTTGCGCTTGCCAAAAAGCTGATCCGCTCGGGCGCCGACGCCCTGGTGATCGAGGGCATGGAAGCCGGCGGGCATATCGGCCCCGTCTCGACGTCCGTGCTCGCGCAGGAAATCCTCCCCGAGGTCGCGGCCGACATCCCGGTCTTCGTGGCGGGCGGCATCGGCCGCGGCGGCGCGATCGCGGGCTATCTCGAAATGGGCGCGGCCGGCGTGCAGCTCGGCACCCGCTTCGTGTGCGCGAACGAGTGCATCGCCCATCCCAACTTCAAGAAGGCCTTCATCCGCGCCTCCGCCCGCGATGCGATTCCGTCGGTGCAGATCGATCCGCGCCTTCCCGTCATTCCCGTCCGCGCGCTCAAGAACCGCGAGATGGAGAACTTCTCCGCCAAGCAGATCGAAGTCGCCAAGATGCTCAACGAAGCCAAGGTGGAGATGGCCGAAGCCCAGCTCCAGATCGAACATTACTGGGCCGGAGCCCTCCGCCGCGCGGTCATCGACGGCGATGTCGAGACCGGGTCCGTGATGGCGGGCCAATCCGTCGGCATGGTGAAGCGCGAGGAACCGGTGGCCGACATCATCGCGGCCCTCGTCGACGAAGCCGCGCTCGCGCTGGAACGTCGATCGGCTTGATCAGCGCAGGCCGGCCAGCATCTCCTCGACCCATTCAGGCACCAATTCCCCTGCCCTCCCGATCCGGCTTTCCTCGAAGAAAAGGCTGCCCTGGCTCGGCTCCAGGTTGATCTCGAGCGTGCGGGCGCCAAGGTAGCGGGCGGTCTGGACGTAACCGGCGGCCGGATAGACCGCTCCCGAAGTGCCGATCGAAACGAACAGGTCGGCCTTCATCAGCGCCGCGTCGATCTCGTCCATTCGGTAGGGCATTTCGCCGAACCAGACGATGTCGGGCCGCATCTCGCCCGCCGCTCCGCAGCCGGGGCAAGCGGGTCCGCTCGAAAGCTCCTCCTCCCAGCGCGTGCGGCCATCGCACGCCAGGCACCAGGCCGACCGGAGCTCGCCATGCATATGGAGCACGCGCCTGGCGCCGCCGCGCTCGTGCAGATCGTCGACATTCTGCGTCACGATCAGCAGCTCGCCGGGCCATTGGGCATTGAGCCGGGCCAGCGCGCGATGGGCGGCGTTCGGCTCGATCTCGCGCAGCTTGGCCCGGCGGGCGTCGTAGAATGTCTGCACCAAAGCCGGATCCCGCCGGAACGCCTCGGGTGTGGCGACATCCTCAACCCGGTGACCTTCCCACCGCCCATCGGGACCACGGAACGTGGCGACGCCGCTCTCGGCCGAGATGCCGGCTCCGGTCAGGATGAAGATGTTGCGGATGTCATGCATAGACTCGGCTTAGCGAGGTTTGGAGTGTCCACCAGGTGTGGAAAGCGGACGCAGACAATGCGCGCTAGTAGCTCGCGCCGTCGATCAGGCGGCGAGGCAGGTCACGCCACAGCGCGGGATCGAACATCCTGAGGTTAACCCCCATGCGCGGGTACGCCGGATCGGTCGCCGTCCAGTGCGTCGTGCAGCCGCAAGTCGGGCAGTGCCACAGATCGAGCGCCCGATCCCCCTGCTGATAGGAGACGGCTTGGCCCTCCACGGTAACGGCTTCGGGAGGGCAATAATGCCACAGCCCGGCGGTGCGCCGGCATATCGAGCAATTGCATTCGCCCGCCTCCTGCGGCGTTTCCCGCAGCTCCAGGCGAATCCGCCCGCAATGGCAGCTTCCGTGTTCCTCGTTCACCCTAGCATCTCCTCCACCCGGGCCGCACCGGCTCGCTGGCCGGGCCGGCGTTCACCGAGCCAGCTCAGTCTGGCTGCTCCCTGGGGCTTCCTTTTATGCTGCGCCTGAATGTCCGCAATGGGTGGAAAGCGGACATTGATGTGGCGAGGCGCTCAGCTATTTGGAAACCGATGCTGAAGAACTTCACCATCCACGCTTTTGCCGAAATGATCGTCGCCGATAGAGCCATAGATCTGCACAACCTCTACCGCGTTTTCAGCATCAGCACAGACTTTGCGGGGGATGCGGCGACGGAGAGGCGTCATCGCGACCATCAGTGGCCGGGTCCAGAGGCTCTGCCAGAGGCGGTGATCCTCACCTGCTCCGGCAACCTGAAGATAGCGGTCAACGACCTTGTAGATGCACCCGTGCCCTTGCGGGATGATGCCGTCGAAGTCGCCTACTATGATGACCACTGCGAATGGGACACGTTCTTGGACGAGGAGCTTGCCGCTAATCAGGGCTTCGAAGGGCTTCACATCAGCTTTTCAGGCGGGCTCGTGCTGCGCATTCGGGCGGACGTGGCAGAGGTGGCAATCAGCTAAGGGAATGTCCACAATGGGTCGAGAGCAGACATCACTTGCGGCCTATAGCTCCTGACCGAGACCCAATGCGAGGTCGCCGATCGGCTTTACCGCCACTCGCTTGAGCTCGAGCCAGCCGGCCATCAGCCGCAACTCCGCCGCAAGCTCCGCCGCCGTGTCGAGCGGCGGATCGGGCTCTGCCCAGGCGGCCTGGACGAGGAGCGTTCCCGCCTGGCGATCCGCCTTCAGGTCCACTCGCGCGACAATGCGGTCGCGCAGCAGGAAGGGCAGCACATAATAGCCGTGCACGCGGCGCTCCGCCGGCGTGTAGATCTCGATCCGGTAGCGGAAGCCGAACAGGCGCTCGGCGCGCGAGCGCTCCCAAATGAGCGGATCAAACGGAACGAGCAGCGCACGCCCGTCCGCGCCGCGTGGCCGCTTGGCGTCCTTGTGCAAATAGGCCGCTTCCCGCCACCCTTTCACCTGCACAGGCAGCAGCGCTCCTTCCTCCACCAGCTCATCGATGCGAGCGGCGCCATCCGCCGGCGACAATCGGAAGTAGTCCCGCAGGTCTCGCGCGGTTCCGACCCCATGCGCTCGCGCGGATCGCCGGATCAGCTCACGTTGCGCATCGGCTTCGCCGGGCGCGGGAAGACCAAGGATCGCCCCGGGGATCACCCGTTCGGTGAGGTCGTAGACGCGCTCGAAACTGTTCCGGCGCGTCGCAGTCGTGATGCGCCCCGTCAGGAACAGCCACTCGAGCGCAGCCTTGGCGCTGCTCCAGCCCCACCAGCCGCCGCTGCCCTTCGCCTCGAATTCGGAGGCGGCGAGCGGACCCTCCGCGGCAATGCGGGCGAGAGCGGCGTCTGCCTCGGCCTTACGCTCGACGCGAAACGCCCGCAGCGACTTCCAGCCCGCCTCGCCCCGCTCCGCCCGCGCCATCCGCCACCTGAGCAGAGGATGGAGATCCAGCGGGAGAAGCGAAGCCTCGTGCGCCCAATATTCGAACAATCGCCTGGGCTTGCCCCAGGCAAGACTGTCGAGCGCCTGCCGCGGATAAGAGCCGAGCCGAGAGAATGCGGGCAAATAATGAGCCCGCGACAAGACGTTCACGCTGTCGATCTGGTGGAGCGCGAGGCGGTCCAGCAGCTTCAAGAGGTGCCGCTGCTCGACCGGCTTGTCACCGCGCGGCTTCGCTAACCCCTGCGCGGCAAGGGCGATGCGGCGGGCGGCGGCAAGCGAGAGGGTCTCGACGGGCCGCTCCTGCCTCAGCTTGAGGGCGGCACTTGTGCCTTGGGGAAATCCTCCCAGGCGCTGTCATAGTCCTTCTGGAGCTCGTCGCAGCCGAGCGCATGGGCGCTCGGGCGGTAGGGCCAGCAGCTTTCGACCATGAAGGCCATCGTCCCCTCGATCCGGTGCGGCTTGAGCTCCGCTTCGCTCGCGCCCTTCCAGGTGGCGACGTCGGGACCGTGGCCGGCCATCAGGTTGTGCACGCTGAGCGCGCCCGGCGCGAAGCCCTCCGCCTTTGCGTCATAGGCGCCGTGGATAAGGCCCATGCACTCGCTCATCACGTTGCGGTGGAACCAGGGCGGGCGGAACGTGTCCTCCGCCACCATCCAGCGCGGCGGGAAGATGACGAAGTCGGCATTGGCGCGGCCCGCCACATTAGAGGGCGAGGTGAGGACGGTGAAGATCGACGGATCCGGATGGTCGAAGCTCACCGTCCCGATCGCGTTGAAGCGGCTGAGATCATATTTCCACGGCGCGAGATTGCCGTGCCAGGCGACGACGTCGAGCGGCGAATGGTCGAGGGTCGTCGTCCAGAGCGCGCCCAGATATTTCTGGACCAGTTCCACCGGCTCGTCGCGATCCTCATATGCCGCGACCGGCGTCAGGAAGTCGCGCGGATTGGCGAGCCCGTTGGAACCGATCGGCCCGAGTTCGGGCAGGCGGAACAGCGCTCCATGGTTTTCCGCGAGATATCCGCGCGCCGCACCGTCCGGCAGCAGCGCCCGAAAGCGCACACCGCGCGGGACCAGGGCGACTTCGCCTGGCGCGACCTCAATCCGCCCCATCTCGGTGAGCAGCGTCAGCCGCCCCTGCTGCGGGATGAAGAGCATCTCGCCGTCGGCGTTGAAGAAGAAGCGGGCATCCATGTCGCGATTCGCGCGGTAGATGTGGACGGCGACGCCTTCGAGATCCTCGGGAGGGCGGTTGGTCGCCATCGTGACCAGCCCGTCGATCAGGTCGGTCGGCTCTTCGGGAGTGGCGAGCGGGTTCCAGCGCAGCCGGTTCGGCCCAAGTTCGCCCCCTTCTCCCGCCGGCGAGAACAGCGTCGCGCCGGTGTAGCGGCTGTAAGGCGGGTGCTCGGCGCTCGGCCGCATCCGATACAGCCAGGAACGGCGGTTCTCGTGCCGGGGCGCGGTAAAGGCGGTGCCGGAGAGCTGCTCCGTATAGAGCCCAAAGGCAGGCCGCTGCGGCGAGTTCCGCCCCTCCGGAAGCGCGCCCGGCACGGCCTCGGTGGCGAAGTGCCCGCCGAAGCCGCTGAGATAGCCGTCAGGCATTCTCCCCCTCCGCAGGCGCGGCGGCCGGCAGCACGCCGCGGCGGATCTGGTCGAGCTCGATCGACTCGAACAAAGCCTTGAAGTTGCCTTCGCCGAAGCCCTGATTGCCCTTGCGCTGGATGATCTCGAAGAAGATCGGCCCGACCATATTCTCGGTGAAGATCTGGAGCAGCAGCCCCTCCCCCGTCTCCGGCGAGCCGTCGATCAGGATCTTGCGCTTGCGCATCTCCGCGACGTCGTGGCCGTGGCCGGGCAGGCGCTGGTCGATCATGTCGAAATAGGTGTCCGGGCTGTTCTGGAAGCGGATGCCGTTGGCGCGGAGCTGGTCGACCGTCGCAAAGATGTCGTCCGTGGCGAGCGCGATATGCTGGATGCCCTCGCCCTTATATTCGCGCAGGAACTCCTCGATCTGGCTGTGCTCGTCCTGGGATTCGTTGAGCGGGATCCGGATCTTGTCGTCCGGAGCCGTCATCGCCCGCGACACAAGCGCGGTCTGCTGCCCCTCGATGTCGAAATAGCGGATTTGCCTGAAGTTGAAGATGCGCTCGTAAAACTGTGCCCAATGATCCATCCGGCCGCGGTTCACATTGTGCGTGAGGTGGTCGAGCGTGTGGAGGCCGGCGGAAGCGGCGTCGCGGGACGCTACCGGAACGGGCTCGAAATCGACGTCGTAGATCTGCTGCGCGCCGTAGCGGTCGACCAGGTAAAGATAGGATCCCCCGATGCCCTCGATTGCCGGGATTTCGAGCTCGCCGGGTCCGCGCTGCACGCTGACCGGGCTGGCGCCGCGCTCGAGCGCAAGCTCGGACGCTTGCGCCGCATCCTTCACGCGGAAGGCCATGCCATTGGCGGAAGGGCCATGCGCCTGGCGGAAGGCGGCGGGCTGGCCCGAGGGCTCCATGTTGAGGATGAAGTTGATGTCGCCCTGCGCATAATGGCGGACATTCTTGGTCTTGTGATTGCCAAGGTGGGTGAAGCCCAGGCGGGTGAACAGGCCGGCCAGCGCTTCGGGATCGGGACTGGTGAATTCGACGAACTCGAAGCCGTCGAGGCCGAGCGGATTTTCATGCATGAACGGGCACCTTCATAGACCTTGGGGGTGACTATTCCTCCCGGCCGAGGAGTGTCAAATCGGGTGAGCGGAACCGGGCAATCCTCTGGAACGCTCACGCCCTCTCGTGCGGAGCAGGTAGAGATGAAAGCCAGCAAGCAGATCGCGCTCGTCGCTCACGATGCGAAGAAGGCCGAGCTCATCCACTGGGTGCAGGCCAATGCGGCGGCGCTGGGGCGGCACAGCTTCTGGGCGACCGGGACGACCGGCAAGCGCATCCAGGAGGCGTGCCCGGATTTCGTGGTGCGGCCGCTCAAATCCGGCCCGCTCGGCGGTGACCAGCAGATCGGCGCCAAGATCGCGGAAGGCGAGATCGACATCCTGATATTCTTCACCGATGCCATGTCCCCCCACCCCCACGACGCGGACGTGCGCGCGCTCACACGCTTGTCCACGCTCTACAACGTGGCCATGGCCACCAACCGCACCACCGCCGATTTCCTGATCGCCTCGCCGCTCTTCAGCGAAGCCTATGAAGCCCCGACCGGAGGTGGCGACGGCACTCCTGGCACATGAGGCCTGCGACGCAGATCAGCGGGAGCTTGAGGCAAGCGGGCCTCCGCCTGGTTGGCTAGGCTTTGAGGGCCGCACCTCGCCAAAAACGGGAGAAAATCACGGCCTCCGCCCCGCCCGGAGAATTGGCGCCATTTCGGCACGAGATTTGGAGAAATCGGGGCGGCCCTACTCGGCGCGGCTTCACCTGTGGCGACTACGGTAACGTAACGCCCGTCTGT
>NZ_CADCWD010000023.1 GCF_902806315.1 uncultured Sphingosinicella sp. | reverse complement strand
ACCTTGCGCTGGTCGTTCATGACGTCGTCATATTCGACGACCTGCTTGCGGATGTCGTAGTTGCGCGCCTCGACCTTCTTCTGCGCGGTCTCGATCGCCTTGGAAATCCAGGGGCTGACGATCGCCTCGCCATCCTCCAGATTCTTGTTCATCAGGCGCGCGAACATGGTCTGCGGGCCGAAGATGCGCAGCAGATCGTCGTCAAGCGACAGGTAGAAGCGGCTGAGGCCGGGGTCGCCCTGACGGCCCGAACGGCCGCGAAGCTGGTTGTCGATCCGGCGGCTCTCGTGACGCTCGGTGCCGAGCACGAACAAGCCGCCCGCGGCGAGCACGCGCTCCTTTTGAATCTGGATCTCGGCCTTGATGCGCTGGACAGCGGCATCGCGCTCCGGCCCCGCCTCCATGCCGCTCAGTTCGTCCTCGACCCGAAAATCGAGGTTGCCGCCGAGCTGGATGTCGGTGCCGCGGCCGGCCATGTTGGTGGCGATGGTGACGGCACCAAAGGCGCCCGCCTGAGCGACAATATGGGCCTCATGCTCGTGGTAACGGGCGTTCAGCACCTCGTGCTTGACGCCTTCGCGGTTGAGATATTCGGAAAGCAGCTCCGACTTCTCGATCGACACGGTGCCGACCAGCACGGGCTGGCCAATCTCCTGCTTCTCCTTGATCGCCTTGGCGATGGCGGCGAACTTGTCCGCCTGGTTCTTGTAGAATTCGTCGTCCTCGTCGATCCGCTGCACGCCGACATTGGTCGGAATGGTGACGACGTTCATCTTGTAGATGTCGTAGAATTCAGGCGCCTCGGTGAGCGCAGTGCCGGTCATGCCCGACAGCTTGGGATAGAGGCGGAAATAGTTCTGGAAGGTGATCGAGGCGAGCGTCTGGTTCTCAGGCTCGATCTTGGCGCCTTCCTTGGCTTCCACCGCCTGGTGAAGACCGTCCGACCAGCGCCGGCCGTCCATCATGCGACCGGTAAACTCGTCGATGATGATGACCTTGTCGTCCTTGACGATGTAGTCGATGTCGCGGCGGAAGATGACGTTCGCGCGCAGTGCCTGATTAAGGTGGTGCACGACCTGGGTGTTTTCGAAATCGTAGAGGTTGGCGCCGACCAGCAGGCCGGCATCCTCGAGCATCCGCTCGACCTTTTCGGTGCCGTCCTCGGTGAGCACGACCGACTTCTGCTTCTCGTCGACCTCGTAATCCTCGGGCACGAGCTGCTTCACCAGCACGTCCACCGACATGTAGAGCTCCGACTTGTCGTCGGTCGGGCCGGAGATGATCAGCGGCGTGCGCGCCTCGTCGATCAGGATCGAGTCCACCTCGTCCACGATCGCGTAATTGAAGGGCCGCTGCACCATCTGGGTGCGCTCATATTTCATGTTGTCGCGCAGATAGTCGAAGCCGAACTCGTTGTTCGTCCCGTAAGTGATGTCCGACGCGTAGGCGGCACGGCGCTGCGGGTCGGAAAGGTTCGGGACAATCACGCCGACAGTGAGGCCAAGGAAGCGATAGACCTGCCCCATCCACTCCGCGTCGCGGCGGGCGAGATAATCGTTCACCGTGACGACGTGGACGCCCTTGCCTTCCAGCGCGTTCAGATAGGTGGCGAGCGTCGCGACCAGGGTCTTGCCCTCGCCCGTGCGCATCTCCGCGATCGAGCCGCGGTGGAGCACGATGCCGCCGACCATCTGCACGTCATAATGGCGCTGGCCGAGCGTGCGCTTGGCCGCCTCGCGGACGGTGGCGAAGGCCTCGGGAAGGAGGTCGTCGAGATCGGCGCCATCGGAAAGCCGTTGGCGGAAGAGCGCGGTCTGGTTCCGCAGCTCATCGTCCGTCATGGCGGAGATGGTCGGCTCGAACCCGCTGATGCCGTCGACGATCTTCTGGAGAGAGCGGACGTAGCGATCGTTCGCCGATCCGAAAATGGTCTTGGCCAATCCGCCAAACATGAGCGTTCCTGTCGTAAAAATAGGCGCGTCTGCACGCACGCGACCTCAGGCCGAGCCCCAGCAGAAACAGCCGTGGCGATGTAAGATCGGCCCGGGTTCAAGTCAATTGACGCACCCCCTGCCCGAGCCTAGCCGAACCCGCCATGAATGAAGGACTTGAGGGCGGCTGCTCATGCGGATCCGTGCGCTATCGGCTGGCGAGCGATCCCTTCGACGCGGGCTGGTGCCACTGCCGGATCTGCCAGCTCGTTTCCGGAGCACCGGCGATGGTGTTCGCCACCGTGCCCGTCGGCGATCTTGTTTTCACGAAAGGCGCGGACCTCGTGAAGCGGTTCAAGTCGAGCGGCTTCGGGCATCGCCTGTTCTGCGGCGAGTGCGGGACGCCCTTCGCGATGCAGGTGGATCATCAGCCCGAGACGATCGACTTCAGCGTTGCAACGCTGGACGAGCCCAAGCGCGCCGCGCCGGGCTTCCACATCTTCTACGGCAGCCGGATCCCCTGGTTCGAGACAAGCGACCAGTTGCCGCGACACGAGCGGTTCCGGCCAGACACGCGAGGGCTACCGTAAGTCACTCCCCAAGCCGAGCTTGGGGAGCGACTTGGAGCTCAAAGCTGGCCCTGGAGCCAGGTCTGCAGCGCGCTCTTGGGGGCGGCGCCGACCTTGGTGGCGGCGGGCTGCCCGTCCTTGAAGAGGATCATGGTGGGGATGCCGCGCACGCCATATTTTGCGGGTGCGTCGGGGTTGTCGTCGATGTTGAGCTTCGCGACCGTGACCTGATCGCCCATTTCGCGGCTGATCTCCTCGAGCGCGGGAGCGATCATCCGGCAGGGGCCGCACCATTCCGCCCAGAAATCGACGAGCACCGGGCCGGAAGCGTTGATGACATCGCTCTGGAAGGAATCGTCTGTGACGGTCTTGGTAGCCATGGAAATCTCCTCAAGGGGGTTGAAGCGGATGTAGTGCGCGCCCGGCAGGCTCTCAAGCGGCGGCGGCGGGGCGCGGCTGGAGCGGCTCCAGCATTTCTGCCGGAAGGGCGTGGAGCGTAGGTCCGGAGGTGTAAAGCAAGGCCGCGTCGATCGCTCGCCCTGGGAAGATGACGCGCAGGGCGGCGACATAGGCCGCCATCTGCCGGACGTGCGAAGGAGGAAGCTCGGCAAGCGACCGCGGCACCGCCCTCCCCGTCTTGAAGTCGACGAGGCGCACGCGATCGGGAAGCACGAGCAGGCGATCGACCGTGCCGGAGATTACGCTGCCATCCGGAGTGACCGCAGCGATGGGTGCCTCCGCGAGCGCGTCGGGACTGAAGATATCGGCGAACTGGGGATCGGAGATGATCGCGCAGGCATCTTCGACCAGGCTCCGCCTCAGCCGCTCATCCTGCACCCCTGCCGACCGGCGGAGCCAGTCTTCGGCGAGCCGCGCCCGATCCGCAGCGGCGACCCCGGGCAGCCGCTCGAAGAGTTGGTGCAGCAGCCTGCCCCGCTCCGCCGCAGCGCGCATTTCGGGCGTGGGCGGCGGGCTGGCGGCTTCGTCCTCTCCCGGAGCGGTAGGCGCGAGCGGCCGGGGCGGGCGCGCCTCCACCGGAGCGGCTTGCTGGAGCCAGCCGGGGGAAGCGAGCGCTCGGACGGGCGCACGCGCAAGCGCGGCCCTGGCGTGTGCCTCCGTATCGCCGAACCGGCGCGAACGACCCCAGATCGGATCGTCCTGCCAGTCGCAGCCGAGGCCCGTCATCGACACTTCGCAAGCGGCGAACCAGCTCGTCTCGGGAGGTCCCTTCTTGTCGGCAGGACCGAGCGAGCCGCCGATGTAGAGTCGCTCTTCGGCGCGGGTGAGCGCCACGTAGAGCAGACGCCAATGCTCCTCGCGCTCCAGGCGGTCCTGCAGTTCGATCTGCGATTTCAACGGCTCGGCAAGCTCGTCCTTGCGAGGGCGGAAGATCGGGATGCGGATGTCGTCATCGATCTGGAAGCTGGTGAAGGTACCGCGCGCGCGGGAGGGATCGACGCAGGCGTCGGCGAGGATGACGATGGGCGACTGGAGGCCTTTCGAGCCGTGAACGGTCATCACCCTGACGGCGTCGAGCGGCGCCGAAGGGTCGCGGACGATCTCGACGTCGCCGCGCGCGAACCAGTCGAGAAAGGGCTGGAGCGAGGGCGTGCCGGTCGTCTCGAACTCCAGCGCGCTGGCGAGCAGCTCCTCGATCGGATCCCGCGCCTCGGCGCCGAGGCGCTCGAGCAGCTTGCGCCGGCCATCCATCGAGCCGGAGAGGATCGTCTCGAGGAACTGATGCGGGGTCGCATAGTCGGCCATGGCGAGGATCGAGAGCAGGCCCTCCACCGTGGGCGCCAGCCTCGAAATGTCCGCGGAGGTGGTGCGAAGCTGCTGCCAGAGCGGCACCTCCCGCTTAAAGGCGACCGCGAACAGCTCCTCCTGCGACCAGCCGAACAAGGGGGAGACGAGAAGGCTCGCCAGGTTGAGGTCGTCGAGCGGCTGGACGGCGAAGCGGGCGGCGGCGAGCAAATCCTGCACAGCGAGCGGCGCGCTCAGCAGGAGGCGGTCGACGCCAGCGACGGGCACGTTCTCCGCATAGAGCCGGGCCACGATCAGCGAGGCGAGATCGCCGCGGCGCCGGACGAGGATGAGGATGTCCTCGGGCTTCACCGGGCGGCGCTTGTCGCCCTGCCCGAGTTCGAACGGGTGGTCAATCCAGTGGCGGATCTGTTTCGCCAGACGCGCGGCGTAGCGACGGGTCGCATCGCTGACCCAGCCCTCCTCCCCGCCTTCTGCGTCGGCCTCGCTCTCCTCCGAATAAGGCTGCCAGAGCGTCACTGCGCCAGGCCGAGAGGAGTGGAAGCTTTCATGGGGGTTCGGCCGGCGCGGCAGCCCGAGCGTCTCGTGGCCAAGATCCCCGATGACGCGGTCCACCAGCTGAAGGATCGGCGGCGAGGAGCGGAAGCTTCGGTCCATCGACAAATCGAGGAAGTCGGGCGGCAGGTCCCGCGCGCCCATTTCCTCAGCCCCTTCCCTCGCGTCTCGCGCTGCCTGGCTGAAATATTCACGAGCCCTGTTGAACTGGGCAGGGTCCGTGCCCTGGAAGCGGAAAATCGCCTGCTTGAAATCACCGACCGTGAAGATGGTGCGGTGGCGCCCGACCGCGCCTTCGCCCGCGAAGAACTCCTCGGTCAGCGCGCTGACGATGTTCCACTGGCGCTGGTTGGTGTCCTGCGCCTCGTCGACGAGGATGTGATCGGTGGATTGGTCGAGCTTGTAGCGCACCCAATCGCCCATGCCCGGCGTGAGCAGCAGCGCCTCGGCACCGGCGATCAGATCGTCGAAGTCCACGACGCCATGCGCGCGCTTCGCCTCCCCATAAGCAAGCGCGAAGCTCTGACCGGCGCGCAGGCCCGCCGCGAGCTGCGCGATGAGGGCGCCGACCCGCCGCATCGTCAGCAGACGCTGGCAGCATTCCACCAATCTCGCAGCGTGCCCGGCATAATCGGGATCCGCCTTCAGCAAACCCGCACTGATCGAGCGCGGCTCGCCATCCTTCTTGAGGACGATCTCGGCGATGCTGGACAGGGTTCCAGCGCGATGTGCGGGATCCCCGACTTGCCAGGCGGCGATGGCATCGCAGCAATCGAGACCCGTTTTCGTCCCCCAGCCCCGGTTTGCGGCCGCGATGCGGCGGAGCGTCTCAAGGTCGAAAGCTTCGTCGCAGCAGGCATCCTCGATGGCCTGTTCGATGTCGCCGGCCGGAAGACCGAAGGCATGGCGGAGCCGCGTCTCGATGCCTTCCCGGAACCCAAGCGCCACCATCGCACGCGGCGCCCGGGCGCAGCACATGAGGAAGCTTTCCGCGCCGCCCTCGCCCATCCGATGACTCAGCACCTGCATGTCGCGCACCAGCCCGAGATCGCCCGCCGCTTCGGCACGCACGAGAAGATCGGCGAGGGTGGCGCGGCTCAGAAGCTGCTCCTCGCGCCCTTCTAACGGGCGGAAGCCGGGTACCAGCCCCGCCTCCGCCGGAAAGGCGGCAAGCAGCCCCTGCGAGAAAGCGTGGATCGTCTGGATGCGGAGGCCGCCTCCGGGTGCGTCGAGGACCCTGGCGAACAGGGTGCGGGCGCGCTCCCGCATGTCGGGCCCCGGATCCTCGCCAAGCGCGATCAACTCGCCGCCAAGCTCATTGTCCTTCAGACGCACCCAGTAAGCGAGGCGAGCATGGATGCGGTCGGCCATTTCGGCCGCGCCAGCCTTGGTGAAAGTGAGGCAGAGGATCGAGGACGGATCGACGCCCGAGAGCAGCAGCCGCAGCACGCGGGCGGTGAGAACGTGCGTCTTGCCTGTGCCGGCGGAAGCGGAGAGCGCTGCGTGATCGCGTGGGCTGGAGGCGCGCTTCTGCTCTCCGTCCAGGCGAGTCAGAGGTTTGAGGCGCTTAGGCAATCAGGCGGTCCCGCATTCGAGGCCCGCTATAGGCGAGCCGGTGCGCCGCCGCCAATCCCGAGCTAAGCCCGACGGGCGCGCTCCGCCTCCGCGAGAAGGAAGCCGGGCTCGCTCTCCGGCACCATGCGGCGGCTCTCGTAGATCTCGATGGTCTCGAAAATAGGACGTGTGAAATAAGGATCCTCGGCCAGATAGGCGTCCAGCGCCGCCCGGTCGGGCACGTCGAAGATGAAGAGGCTGCCAATCATCCGCCCCTCCTCCAGCAGCGGTCCCGCATAGCTGATGAGATGCTGCTGGCGGGCGACGAATTCGAGATGCGCGGGCCGCTCCTCCTTGCGGAGCGACCCATCACCCTTGTCCCTGCCGATGACGATGAAGTGCATGGACTCACCTAGCCCGAGCACCTTCGCAAAGGCGAGAGGGTTTCAGAAGATGATGGCTCCGGCGAAGAACGCCACCGCAGCGATCATCCAGTCCTTGGGTTGCATTCTCTTGATGAAGTCCATCGACGTCGCCTCCTGCTTGCGTGTTATCAATATAAGACACAGGGGCAGGCTTGCAAGCGAGGCCTGTTCAGGACTTCAGCCGTTGGCGATATCGACCGGCGAGTTCGTGTCCCTGCTGGTTCTCTCGCCGCGACTGCGATTGTCCGGCGAGGGGTCCTCGCCCTTTTCCCGCACATTGCCGACGATGCCGTCGAACTCGCCCGTATCCTTGAGTGTGGGCACGGGACCTGCGTTCACGCTGTTGCGATTGTCGTCGCCCTTTTTCTGGGTCATGGCTGTGGCTCCTTTACCATTCCGGCAAGAACAAGCGGGCCTGCGGGTTCGATCCTGCTTTTCATCCGGCCCCCAAGGCTGTTAATCCCGGACTCAGCCGCCTTCGCTCAAGGTGCGAGGCACGGCGGCCCTTTCGAAATTGGCGCTTACCCGACAGATGATCACCTCCCGTTCCATGCCGACCCTTAGCCGCCTGGGCGCCGCAGCCTTGGGTGCGGCCCTGCTCGCCTCGCCGGTCGCGGCCTTTCAGGCGCAGGAAGGAAATACGGTCGTCGGCCCCGCCGAGATCCGGGACTTCTCGCTGCCCGGGAGCCGCCAGCCTCGGCCCGAGCCCGAGCCCACGATCGCGCCGGTCACGCCGCCCGTCGCTCAGCCTGGCTCGCCTGTCGCGACGCCCACTCCCGCACCCGCAGCGACTCCGCCGGCGGCACGAACACCCGCCACTCGCACTCCGGCTGCCCGAACGCCTGCGGCTCCGGCGCCTCGCCAGGCGACGCCCGCCCCGCAGCCCGCGCTCCCCGCTCCGCAGGACCTCGAGCAGGCTCTGCCGCCCGCAACCGCTCCGCTCGTCCCCGCACCGGACGCGGCGGCACCGCTTCCCGAGACTGCCCCCGTCACAGATGCGCCTCCCGCTGCCTCTGCTCCGCCGCCGGAGCCGGAGGGCGGCTTCCCGTGGCTCTACCTGCTGATCGGCGCAGCCTTGGCGGGGCTCGGCGTCTTCGCGTTCCGCAAGTTCAAGAACGTCGGCGACCAAGCTGAAGAAGAGATCGTCGCTGCTCCCGCTACCGTGCCCGCCCCGGCACCCCGCCCGCACGCCCAGCCGCAGCTCAATTCTCAGCCCGCACCCAGACCAGCTCCAGTCGCCCAGCCGGCGCCAGCGGCGGAACCCGCCGGCGTGAGCGGCGGCATCGGCATCGTCATGCGGCCGTGGCTCGAGCTTGAATTCAAGCCGGATCGCGCAACCGCGACCCCCGACGGCGCCGGTGTCCAATATGAGGTGGTGATCCGCAACGTCGGCAACGCGCCCGCGCGCAACATCCGCCTCGCCGCTCAAATGTTCAACGCGGGACCGCAGCTCGACCAGGAGATCGCGGCCTTCTTCGCCCGCGTGGTCGAGGATCGCGGCGCGGCCCCGCTCACCATCCTGCCCCGCACCGAGATGAAGCTGCAAAGCACCGTCACCATGCCGCGCGACCAGATGCGCGAGATCAAGGTTCAGGGCCGCAGCCTCTTCATCCCCACCGTTGCCTTCAACCTCCTCTACAATTGGGGGCGCGACAAAGCCGGGCAGACGTGCAGCTCGCACATCGTCGGCCGCGAGCCGGAAACACCTTCGGAGAAGATGGCGCCGTTCAGGCTCGACCTTGGGCCGCGCATCTATCGCTCGGTGGGCCAAAGGCCGAGCGCGCTCGCCCGGGCGGTCTAGCCGCGCGGCGTGTCTGCTCCTAAGTGAGCGCTCGAACCCAGACGGAGAGAGCGATGTCCGACGACCAACGCGACGCAAGCAAAGGCGGTGAAGCCGTGCAGGCCGCCGCCGCGGCAGCCGCGGCAACGAAGCGCAAAAAGGGGATCGTCACCGCGGGGGTCGCCGTCGGCATCGGTTCGGCCGCGCTCGTCGCCGCCCTGCTCTACACCAATCGGTCGAAACGCGATCGCGACTGAGGAACCGGGGGCGCTCCGCGCCGGTTGATGCGGCATTGGCTCTCTTCGGGAGAAGCAGAATGTCGCGTAGCGTCACCGCAGTTTACAAGAGCCGTGCCGAGGCCGAAGCAGTGGCCGCGCGGCTGACCTCGATGGGCGTCGATCCGTCGAGCATCGGCATCGCCGGCGAGCGGCCCGGGCAGGCGCAGCCCGGCGTATTCGACCACCTCGCCAAGCTGATCATGCCCGAAACGGCTCCGACAAGCTTTCGCGTGAGCGCCGAGGTTGAAGACGATCAATTCGATGAAGCCGGGCGGATCCTGAGCGCCGGCGCGCCCGGCGGCCGGTTCGCGCCGCCGCGCGAAATCACAGAGCAGACCTTCATCTTCCGCGAAACGGCCGAGCGGCTGGTCGTCGACAAGGAACTCGCCGTGCACGAGGAACTGGTCATGCGCCGCACCGCAGACGAGCATGTTGAGGTCGTCCGCGACAGCGTGCGGAGGACTGAATTCGAGATCGAGCGCTTCGGCGCGGACGGTCAGACCATCACTCAGCACTAGCGGAACTTCGCCGCAGGGGGTCGGTTGGCGGAGGCAAGCCCTCCTTGCCTTCCGGAGCTTAGCCATGGCCGATCAAGAGCTGCAGCCGCCCTTCCCCGATCAGCCGCAGGACATGCCGGGCACCACCGACGCCATGACGCCGCGGCCCGATCATGGCGAGGAGAGCTACAAGGGTTCCGGCCGGCTGGCGGGCAAGAGGGCCGTCATCACCGGCGGCGACAGCGGCATCGGTCGCGCGGTCGCGATCGCCTTCGCGCGCGAGGGTGCGGACGTCCTCATCAGCTATTTGTGCGAGGACAAGGATGCGCAGGACACCGCTCGCTATGTGGAGCAGGCCGGCAGGAAAGCGGTGCTTTTCCCCGGTGACATTTCCAGAGCCGAACATTGCCGCGCGATGATCGCCAAGGCGGTGGAGGCGTTCGGACGGATCGACATCCTCGTCAACAATGCCGCGCACCAGGACACGTTCAAATCGATCGACGAGATTAGCGACGAGGAGTGGGAGCAGACCTTTGCCACCAATATCCACGCCATGTTCTACCTGACCAAGGCCGCGGTGCCGCACATGAAGGAGGGCGCGTCGATCATCAACACGACCTCCGTCCAGGCCGACAATCCCTCCCAGGAGCTGCTCGCATACGCGACCACCAAGGGCGCGATTCAGAACTTCACCGGCGGGCTAGCGCAACTGCTCGCCGACAAGGGTATCCGCGCGAACTCGGTCGCGCCGGGGCCGATCTGGACTCCGCTGATCCCGGCCACCCTGCCGTCCGAAAAGGTGCAGCATTTCGGCGAACAGGTGCCGATGAAGCGCCCGGGCCAGCCCAAGGAATGCGCGCCGATCTACGTGATGCTCGCCAGCGACGAGGCGAGTTACGTTTCGGGCGCCAACGTCGCGGTGACCGGCGGCAAGCCGATCATCTGACGCTCACCGGGTCGGTTCCGCTGTGGAGTGAAGTGAGGCCATTCGAGTCCTCAGCGTAACGCCTGACACGTCAGGATGCGTGAAGCGGACCTTGCGATTGGCAAAATCGACCGACACTTTGTCGAACAGTCGAAGTGCGTCCATGCCAAGCAGCAAGGCGGGCTCGTCAGCCAGCCCCAGCTGGCGGAACGGATGCACCTCGGCGAAAGCCACGGGGAGATCGTTGATCAACACGCCGCCCAGGCGTACGCGCTTCACCCGTGTATAAAGCGCCTGCATCTTCCCGCCCGTAACGCTCACCAGCTCGATGGGGAGGCTTTGCCCCATCCTCTTCTTGCCGATCAGCTTCTGGCGCAACGCCTCGTTTCCGATGGTCACTTCAGAGCCGGTGTCGAGCACCACCTTGAGCTTCTGCCCGTCGAGTTGCGCATCGACCAGGACGAGGCGCCCCAGCCGCGTGCGGGCCGTCACCACGATCGTGTTGGGCTCCGTCCGAACCGCGGCTCGGCGTGAGGGGGTGACGCTCATTGTCTGTCGCTCAAAGTCGAACGTCACACGCTGCGATTGCAGGCTGTCGATGCCGAGCATGCCTTCCGCACCGATATGCTCCTTGTAGAGCGCGGGCGCATGGATACCGAACACCGGCTTCTTGCTGACCTGAAGCTGCGGGATGACCACAGTCGAGACGTCCCCGACCCCCGACATGCTGTGCATCCGGGTTCGCCGCCCCGGATCGAGGACAAGGCGGCGGGCGAGCTCGGAGGAAATGACCGTTCGCTCCGCGCCCGTGTCGATCAGGAACTGATAGGGGCCTTTGCCGTCGATCATTGTCGAGACCGTCATGCGGTCACGACCATCCTCGTTGATGCCGATGTCCTCCACCGCCTCGGGCGGGACCGCCGCCGCCGGATCGGCGACCTGCCCGGAAGCGGAGGCGCTGAGCAGCGATAACGCAGCCAAAGCGGAGCGGGACAACAAGGCGAGTTTCATCGCGGCCTCTCTCTTCGAGCAGGCCACGAGGTTATGGGAATTGCAGGCGCGGGGCAATGGAGCCCCGCGCCTCCCTTCGATCAGATCGGCAGCATCCCGAAATAAGCCAGCACGGCGACCACGAGGATGAGCAGCGCCAGCCCGGCGAGCAAGCCGCCGCCTCCGCCGCGCTCCACGATCACCGTCTCCTTTTCCACTGTGCCGTCACGGCGGTCTGAATCACTCATGGCTGTCACTCCGATATTTGTTACAGGCGTGTAACGCTTTCGCTTCCTCCCTGTTCCGATCAGGGGATGAGCCGGGCCAGACTGTCGAGCGCGGCCGCCGTCTCCATCTCGCGCTTCACGAGCGAGGAATAGGAGGCGGCGAGATAGCGATGCGCCGCGGCAGCCCTTGGGCAGGCTGCGCGCTTGGCCGATCGAGACTCTTCGAGGCCGCGGCGGCTATAGAATTGGAGGTCGGTTTCCGCCGGGGTTCCGACGAAAGCAGCCGGGGCCGCCTCGGCATCCTCGAGCTCAACGCTGGCGCCGTGCGCATCCATCGGGTCGTCTCCTACCCGAAACGCAATCGCGCCTCGGCTCTGACCCCCAGCTCCGGCTTATCGGCCAAGCCTTAAGGAAGTCCTGCCCGGCGGTTGCGAAAAGGCGCCCGAAGGCCGCGCCGGCCGGCTCGCATCCAGCCCGAAAAGCGATTACAATGAACCTCATGAGCAGCGCAGCGCAAACCTACGACCCTGCCCAGATCATGGGGGGCCTTTATGGCGATGGCATCATCGGCCTCAAGGGCGCTTTCGCCCGCGAATGGGTCGAGGGCTTGCGTGAGGATATCGAAATCCTGTTCGCCGAGGCGCAGCAGGTTCCCGGCGGCGCCCTGCCGCGCGGCCCTCAGCGTTTCTACGTCGAAGTGCCGCCCGAGCGGATCCGCGACTTCGTCGATATCGCGACTCACCCTTGGTTCGTGGCTGTGTGCGAGGCGGTGCTCGGCCCCGAATATAAGATCGTGGAAGTGGGATTCGACATCCCCTTTCCAGGAGCCGCGGACCAGCCTTGGCACCGCGACTTTTTCGTTCCCGAGGCGACCACGAAAGGCCGCCGCCTCAACTCGCTCGCCTTCAACATTACCGCGGTCGACACGATACCCGAAATGGGCCCCTTCGAAGTTGCGCCGGGCACGCAATGGGACCAGTTCGAAGGCTGCTCCAAAGGCATGTTCCCGCCCAAGGATCTGTGGCCCCGCTATGTGGAACGGGCGGTGCAGAAGATGCCGCAGATGGGCGACATTTCCGCACGCTCGGCCCTCACAATCCATCGCGGCACGGCGAACCGTTCGAACCAGGCGCGTCCGGTTCTGGTCGTGGGCGTCGACGCGGCGGACGCGACGAATGCACAGCATCACGATTTGCAGGTGACCCGGCCTTATCTCGACGCCCTTCCCGCACAGGTCCGCGACCATCTGATCTACCGTGAGGTCGATACGCTCGAGACCGTGGTGCAGCACCACACCATCGAGGGGCTGCTGGAACCTGCTTATTGAGCGGCGAGCGGTGGGCGTAACGCGTTGAAAAAGCGCAGCTGCTGCCAATAACGGTAACCAAGCCGCCAGGCTGCGCGTTAACCAGGTAACATATTGAGCGCGGGGGCTTTCAGCCGGCTTTTGCCGGACTTTGGAGGCCATGATGAAGAAAGTTGCCATTTTCGCTGCGGTAGGCGGACTGACGTTGATCGCCGCCGCGCCCCACGACAGCGCGGGCGGCTATCCCCCCTGCTCCGCCACCGTAACCGACAGCTGCATCCAGCTCTACGAGCGCGGCGTCGCCACCCAGACCAACCTGGCGCTCAACGATCAGCTCGGACCCAATCGCGCGGGCATCGGCCTTGCGGCGATGGGCGGACCTTACGAGCCGATCGAGCCGGACCAGGAATATGCGGCCTATGAGGCGGACGAATATGCGTCCGACTGGACTGCCGACGAGCCCCAGGCTGTTGAGGACGACTGGACGTCCGACGAAGAGTCGCTTGCCTATACGGCGCCCGAGGAAGACGCTTATTCTTCCGATGGCTATGCCGACGACATGAGCGGCGTATATTGATGGGAGCGGCGCCGGCCGGCCTCAGGGCTGCGCCGGCGCCTCGTCGCGCCCGTACCATTCGTCCAGACGCATGAGCTGGTCGAATTCGGCATAAGGCGCATAGGCCGGGTTGAGCTTGGCTGTGAACGGGGCGTCCCCGGTCAGCCATTTTTCGGCAGCGGCGATGAAGTTGCGTGCCGCCATCGTCGTGAACTCGGCGGGATCGATGCCGTTTTTGCCCCCCACGGGGCTCGTCACATAACCGAGCTTGCCCCCGCACTTAGCGAGCGACCAATATTCGAAACAGGCAGGCAGACCCTCGACATCCTTGAAGCCGCTTCGCTCGGCAATCAGCCCGAGCAGCCCGAGCTGCATGGAGTAGCCTTCAGCGACCGCCTTGGGCCCCGGCGGCGTGCCGGTCTTGTAATCGAGAATGACGAGGCTCCCGTCGGCGGCCCGGTCGATTCGGTCGACCTTGCCGCCGAGCATGATCCCCGCAAGCTCGGTTTCGCCCCAGACCTCCGCCTTGAGCGGCCGCCGCCCGGCCGCGCGGTTCTTCACCACTTCGTCGGCTATCCAGTCGATCGCTTCCAACAGCCGCGGCTGCCACAGCGCGCGCATCAGCGGATGGGCGTCGCTTCCGGCAAGCAGCTCCTCGGCGCGAGGGCGCAGGCGCGCGGGATCGCACTCATCCTCCTTCATCCACTTTTCGAGCACATCGTGCACCGCGCTTCCGCGCCAGGCGGGACTCGGGTCCGAATCGATGGGATCCAGCGAGCTCAGGCCGAGCATCTTGCGCGCATAGAAAGCGAAAGGGTCCGCCTTCAGCCGATCGACTTCGGTGACCGCGATCTTGCGCGGTCGCTGCGCTGCGGGGGGCTGCGGCGCGGGGCGGCCGGCGGGCATGTGCCGGTCCGGCCTGTCGAGCGCCGCAGCCCAGCTCTTGTGCAGCGGCGAGCGGGTGAGGCCGCCGGTCATCGCTTCGAGCCGCAGCCAAAAGCGAGAGGCGATGGCAGGCGACCGCGCATCGCGCCGCGCCCGCGTCACCAGCACGTCCCGCCCGCCGAGCGCTCCAGCAAGATCGTGGGCGGAAAGGCCGATCCGCCGCTCCAGGGAGGGCAGCCCGAACTCGTGCCGGATGCGCGGCGCGAGCCATGGATCCGGCGTCGGAGAAGCGGGCCAGGTCCCTTCGTTCAGCCCACCCAGGATCATGAGATCGGCTTGCTGGAGCCGCGCCTCGAGCAAGCCCCAGATGAAGATGCGCGGATGCTGGCCGAAAGGCGGGCGGACGGCGATGGAGCTCATCAACTGCTCCAGCATCGCCGCCAGATTGGCCGGTCTGACCCGTCCCGGACCGTGCAACGCGGCGGGTTCTGCGGAGGTGAAGAGATCGGCCGCCGCGCGTCCCGCGGGACCGGCCCAGACCACGTTGCCCGAGAGCGCGGATGCCGTCTCCCGCAAGGCGGCGGCGAGCTGCGTCAGGGTTGGGCGCTCGGACGCAAACGCGCGCTCGATCGGCCGCAGCAGCGGCACGACCTCTCGCCACCAAGCAGATGCGCGCTTGCGAAGCTGGCCCTCGCGGCCGCTCCAATCCGACAGATACTCCCCGAGGCCCTGCAGCCCCGCGGGCGGACGGGGCCCGCGCAGCGCGAGGTCGAGCGTGCGGGCGCCCTCCAGCCATTCGAGCCGCCTTTCCCCCTTCATCACCAGCGGATGCTTCAGGAGCGAAAGCAACGGCACGGGGGCGAAGCGTTCGGCGGCTGCGGAGGCAAGCGCGATCAGCAGGGTGCCGGGCGGGGCCTGCGAGAGTGGGCGCCCTGCGCTGTCGTCGGCCTCGATCCCCCAGCGCTTCAGATGCGCCGAGACTCGCCGGGCGAGGTTGCGATCCGGTGTGACCAGTGCGGCGGTGCGTTCCCGCGTCTCCAGCGCTTCACGGAGCGCCACGGCGATCGCCTGCGCTTCCTCGGCAGGATCGGCCAGCTCCAGCGCGCGCACTCCGGTGAGGCGGCGCTCGGCGGGCTTCAGCTCCTGCCACTTCGACGTGAAGAAGGCCGGAGCGAGCGCATTGGCGATCGCGCGGCTGCGCACGGCCGGAGCGTCCCTGCCCCCGCCCCAGCGCCAGCGCTCCACCTCGCCCCGCCCGACGCTCATCCGGTCCAGCAGCAGCTTGAGATGGAATTGCGGGTGCGTCTCGATCGAAGGGCGTCGGCGGCCGGTGACGGGATCGGGATCGTGCGGGCCGAGCGCCTCCCACTCCCGCTCCGGCATGTCGGTGTCGAGCCCGGGAAGCACGACCATTCCGTCCGGCAGCCGCGCGACCACCCGGAGCAGCTCTGCCACCGCAGGTGCGGTGGTGGTGATCCCAGCCGCGACGACGAAGCCGGCCGGCGGCTTGACGCTCCACCTGCCTGCGACCGCGGCGAGCAGCCGGTTGCGGCGCTCGGCAAGGTCGATGCTGCCCCGCTCCTTCAGCAGCCTTGGCCATTCGTCGAGGATGATCGTCAGTCGGTCGAGCGACTTCTGCCAGTGAAGCGAAAGATCCGGCAGTTCCGCGGCGAATTCGCGAAGTCGCGCCGGCTCCACCTGCTCGATCAAGAGCTGATCCAACGTCCGGGCAAGGTCGGAGCCAAGCCGGAGTGCCTCCGCGGCATCGATCTCGCCTGGCATGTGCTGCTGCACGAGCCTGGCGAGCAGCATCAGCCGTTCGACGGGCTCGATGGCCGGGGGAATGGCTTCCCCCTCACCTAGAGGCTCAAGGGCGCCGCCGATCCGCTCATCCAGTTCGGGATCGCCCACCGGGATCAGCCGTGGCAGCAGCAGCCCGCCATCGGACCTGCGCACGAACGCATCGGTGATCGCCCGCGCAGCGCGGTTGTTGGGCACCAGCAGGAGCCCGCGCGCAAGCGCCGTCTTGTCCGAACCGAAGCGGGCGATCAGCCCGGCCGCAAGCGCGTCGGCAAAGGCCCGGTGCGGGGAGATGGTGTAGACTGCGGGTCGGAGGGAGATCACACGCTCAGCCTAGCCGGTCGCCCGCCGCGAAGTCGAGCAGGCTCAAACGAGCCCGAGTATCTCTTCGGTCTTCCTGACCGCCGGCGGAGTGCCGACGTCGAACCAGAGGCCCTGGTGCACCGCGCCGTAGCAGCGCTTCTGTGCAATCGCCCGGTCCCAAAGGATGTTGGTGGAGAAAGGCCCTTTCGGCAACTCGCCCTCGAACAGCCGCTTTGAGAGCATCTGGATGCCGATATAGACGAACGGCGCGACCGTGCCCGGCTTCTTGCGCCTCAACACGCCCTTCGCGCTCATGTGAAAGTCGCCCTGCCCATTGTGGCAGTGCGCCCGGGCTAGGGGGACGAGAAGCAGCAGCGCATCCATCTTCTCATCGTCCCAATTGGACGCGAGCAGGCGGAGCGAGTCGACCGGCCCGTCGACCCAGAAATTGTCGGAGTTGACCACGAGGAAAGGGTCGGCGTCGATCAGATGCAGCGCATGCACCAAGCCGCCACCCGTTTCGAGCAACTGATCGCGCTCGTCGGAGACGACAGTCTCTATGCCGGTCACCCGGTTGGCGAGATGGGCCTCCAGCGAATCCGCAAGATAGTGGACGTTGACCACCGCTTTCTTGACGCCCGCCGCGCGCAGATGATCGAACGTATGGTCGAGCAAGGTCTTGCCCGCGACCTCGACGAGCGGCTTCGGGCGGGTGGCGGTGAGCGGCCGCATGCGCTTGCCGAGCCCGGCCGCCATCACCATCGCGACTTCCGGAGGCTCGCCCTTGGGTTCAGGACGAAGCGCGAGCTGACGCGTGGCCCGGCTCACGCCGCGTTGCCGTTCGTCCAGGCCGCGGCTCGCTTGTCTCGCGGAACGTTGTTGTCGAACCAGTCGCGGACGGGCGCCAGAGCGGGATGCCGAAGATCGCGCTCCAAAAGCCCCCACATGCGCGGCTGGAAGCTGGTATAATGCGGCTTGTTGTCGCGCTTCCAAAGGCGGGTGAAGACGCCGAGGATGCGGGTGTTGCGCTGCGCCGCAAGCGCCCAATAGGCGCTTTCGAAGTCCGCGCCGCGGGCAATCGCGCCCATATAACGATCCAGCATCGCTCGTTCGACCGTCGGCGTCACATCGCGGCGAGCATCCTCCAGCACGGAGGCGAGGTCGTAGGCCGGGTGCCCGACGACTGCGTCCTGGAAATCGAGGAGCCCAAAACGACGAACATCGCTTTGCCCGTCGACGAGCATGATGTTTTCGGCATGGAAATCGCGCAGCACCGTCACCGGCCCGAGCCCGTCATCCGCGACCCGGCCGAGCACCGTCCGCCACGCCGCCTGATAGGCTTCAACATCAACGTCGAGGTCCAGCGCCGTGCAATACCATTCCGGAAAGAGCTGCAGCTCATCGAGCCACTGATCCAGACCATGCGGGCGCAGATCCGGCATGGGGGGGCGGCTGTGGAGGTGGACGAGGAGATCCACTGCAAGCGCGTAGAGCTCAGTTTCGCGCTCCGGCGTCTTGTCGAGGGTCTCACGCAGGCGAGAATCGCCGAAATCGTCGATCAGCAGCAGACCCTGCTCGAGATCTCGCGCGAGGATGCGAGGCGCCGAGAGCCCGGCGTCCACCAGCCATTCCGCGGCGGCGATGAATGGCTTGGGATCTTCGTGCGGCGGCGGCGCATCCATCAGCACCGCGCGCCTGTCGCCATCGAGGACACGGAAATAGCGGCGAAAGCTCGCATCGCCGGCGAGCGGACGGATCTCCGCTCCCGCCCAGCCATGAGCCGCAAGGAATTCGGGCGCCGCGGCGGGCGGAATCATCGTGGAGGCCATCGGTCTCCCCAAGCGGGCGGCACATGGGCTGTCAAGGAGCGAGCACCGCTTCCCGCGACGACCAGATGAAGGCGCAGGGCATCCTCCCACAGAGTAGTCCCGAGCCGCTCCGGCCACTCAATGACGAGCGCCGCATCCTGACGCGCCTCGTCGAGCGCAAGTTCCTCTAGTTCCGACGAATCTTCGATGCGGTAGAGGTCGACATGCCAGAGCGGCACGCGCGCTTCCTCATAGGTCTGGACGATGGGAAAAGTGGGGCTCGCCACCTCGCCATCAAAGCCTAGTCCTGACAGAATACCGCGCGTCAGCGTCGTCTTGCCCGCCCCCAAGTTCCCGAACAGGGCTATGACATCGCCGGGCCGGAGCATGGCCGCAATTGCGCCTCCCAGACGCTCGGTGGCTTCCGCGCTGTCCAGGATCATGCGGGGCTGCGAGGAAGCCGGATTGTGACGGTGGTGCCTTCGCCGAGTTCGGACTGGAGGTCGATCGTGCCGCCATGCGCCTCGATGAATTGTTTGGCGAGCGGCAAGCCGAGGCCGATCGCCTCGTCGCGACCGGCGGTGCCGCCGCGGGTGCGGTGGAAGCGGTCGAAGACGCGGGTCTGGTCGGAAGCGGCGATGCCGATGCCGTTGTCCGAGACGGTGATCGTCGCCTCGTCCGGTGTGCCGACGCCATGGAGGAGCACGCGTCCCCCTGCCCCCGTAAACTCGACAGCATTTCTCAGGACGTTTCCGATCGCCTGGCCGAGGCGCCGCCTGTCACCCGTGATCGATCCGAGCGAGGCGTCGATTTCCACCGCGAACTCGATCCCGCTCTCCGCCGCCTCGCCGCGAACTCCGTCCGCTCCTTCCAGCGTGAGTGCCCGAAGGTCGACCGCGTCTTCGGCCAGCAGCAAGCTGCCGCTGTCGCTCTGGGTGAGGTCAAGGACATTGTCGATCAGCGCCCCGAGGCGGCTGACCGACTGGAGTATGGCAAGCACATATTCCCCGGCCTGCGGCGGAAGCTCGCCCGCATAGCCCTCGGCGAGCATCTCGGCGAAGCCGCCGATCGAGGTGAGCGGGGTGCGCAATTCATAGCTCATGTTCGAGACGAATGCGGTCTTGAGCCGGTCGGCATCCTCCAGCGCTTCGTTACGCTCCCTCAGCGCCGTCTCGATGATGCGGCTGCTGGTGATGTCGAGCATCGTGAACAGCGCGTTGCCGTCCGGAAGCGGCACCGCGGCGAATTCGAAGTCGCGCCCGTCGGCCAGGCTGACACGGCCGCTGCGCTGCTTGCGCTCCACGGTCGCGCTGCGAACGAGCTCGCGCACGATCCCCGCATGGCTGGGGTTCTTGAGCTTGCCCGCAATGTGGGGCGTGAGAAGGTCGACGCGCGGATGGGCCGCTAGCTGCTCCTCCTCGAACTCCCAGATCTCCCGGAAGCGGTTGTTCCAAAGGTGGAGCCGTCCGTCGGACGCGAAGACGCCCACCGCCTCGAACAGATTGTCGAACGTGGCGGTGCGCACCCGCAGCAAGGTGTCCCGCGCGGAGGCGAGCTGGATCTGCTCGGTGCGATCCTCGAAGATCAGCAGCAGCCCGCCGTCTGGCAAAGGCTGCGCGACCACGCGCAGATGCTTGCCGCGCGGAAGCAGCCAATCCTCCTCATGGGCGGCAAGGCCCGAAGTGAACCAGCGCCCCCGCTCCTGCTTCCAGTCCGGATAATCGCGGACTTCGGGTAGGTTGCCCGTTTCCCGCATGCTGTCGAGGACGCGATTGAACTCGGGCATGTCGGCTAGGAAATCCGGTCGAAGCGAGAACAGCCGGGCAAAGGGCTGGTTGTAGAAAATGAGGCCGCGGTCGCGGCCGAACTGGGCGACGCCGGCCGAGAGGCGATCGAGCATGTCGCGCTGGGCACGGACGAAGCGCGCCAGATCGGTATGCGCCTGCTCCAGTTCCTCCACGTCGATTGCGTAGCCCGCGACTCCAGTGGCGCCGAGCGGCACCTCGACCACGCGCATCATCCGGCGCTCGCCGGCGATGGTGGCGGGCACCGTGCGAGCGACCGCCTGGCCCTTCTCCCGCACCGCGGCTGCTTGACTGAGCGGCGTGCGTCCCTCGCTTTCGTCGACGAGTTCGATGCCGGCCTTGATCACCGCCATCCCGTCCTGCGCCTCGACCGCCGCGACATAGGCGCTGTTGACCATGGCGAGACGCAGATCGGGCCCGCGATGCCACATCGGGAACGGAGCGGCCTCAATCAGCCCGGAGAGCGCACCGAGCGCGCTGCCGAGCCGCTCGACCTCCGCGCCGAGTGAACCTGTCTGCTCCTCCTCGATCGTGGCATCCTCGAACCAGAGCAGCACCGCTCCAGTCGGGTAAGGCGGCGGCGCGGGCCCGCCCTCGACGCGCAGGATGCGGGAGGAATCTTGCGGGCGAAGTGGGAGGGAGAAGCTGCCTCCTGCGGCAGCCGTCTCGCGCACCCGAATGCCAAGCGCGTCGAGATCCTTTTGGCTGAGCCCGGATCCCTCGCCCGAGAGGCTCCCAAAAAACAGAGGAGCAGACGTGAGCCCGAGGAGATCGGCAAGCCGCTGCCCCGAAGCTAGCCGATGATCGTCGAACACGATCGCGTGCGCGATTGGCGCGGCTGCGAGCAAAGCCTCGGCTTCTCGCGCCTCTCTCTCCCGCCCGCGCCCGTCCCGGCTTTGCCGAAAGCCAGCAATGAGGGCCCAAAGCGAGATTGCAAGCCACAGACCGCAGACAAGCGCGATCAGAACCAATGCATTTCTGGAGATTTCGAGCGAGCCCATGCTTACGCTAACCTTAGGGCGGTAAGCGAGGCGAAGGAAGCTTCAAGAAACAAAGGGCGAGGCGCCGAAGCACCCCGCCCGTTAGTTAGGGACGTCTGGAGCCCTTACATTCCGAGAAGGCCGCCAAGCGTCGTTCTTACCCCGAAGTAGATGTATCGACCCAGTGGGTTCACCGGATAAGCGGTATCGCCCCGTGCGGGCTTCTCGTCCGTGAAGTTGTTGACACCGCCATAGAAGGTGAAATCGTCGTCAACAGCATAGGCCATCTGGAGGTCATGCTCCCAACGTTCCTTAAAGCGGAAGAAGCGCGGGTCCGACAAATCCGGATTACCGCGAAGCTGCTCGCGGGTGAATCTGCGGAGGCTGCTCTGCCACGTCAAACCATAATTCAGCGTTACCGGACCCTTGGTCCACGTCAAATCGAGCGTGCCGAGATATCTCGGTGCCGGATCCGTATCGATCTCGCCCTCATCTTCATCGGGGTCCGCCCCTGGCGTGTTGATGAAGGTGAGGTTCTTCAGATAGCCGCCCACTGCCCGGATGTTGAAGGTTCCAGTCTCCGGGCTCAACGTGAAGCGATAATTGAGTGTGACGTCCAGGCCCGATGTGTCGAACACCGCGACATTCTCAGGTCGTAGCGTGAACCCCGAAGCGAAGCCCGTCGTCGGATCGCGCTCGATCAGATTGCAGAACGGGTTGTCCAGTGTCGGCTGGTCCACGCAGAGCGAGAAAGCCTGCGTCGCAGTGAAGGTGTTGATCGCGCCGGTCAGCCTAATGTCATACCAATCGGCGGTCAGGCTGAAGCCAGGAAGGAAGCGCGGACGAAGCACTACGCCCGCCGTCCAGGTCCTGGCCTCTTCCTCCTGAAGGTCGGGATTGCCGCCGCTCTGTCCCGGTCGGCTAGTGCTCGCCTCCGGATCGCCGGACGGACTGAAATTCGCGATTTGGGAAGGGGTGAGACCCAATGCAGAAAGCTGGGCGACGCAATTTGCCTGGCGGAATTGCGAGCCGGAGCCGACATTGTTGAAGTCGCACGGGTCAGTTACGAACGCAAACGTTCCGGAAAGCGGCTGGAAAAGTTCGTTGATGTTCGGAGCTCGCACCGCCTGCGAGTAAGTGCCGCGGAAGGAGATGTCCTTCACCGGCGCATAACTGCCGTTGACGTTCCACGTCGTGGTGCTGCCGATCGTCGAATAATCGGAGTAGCGAACGGCTCCGCCGACGCTCAAATTTTCCGCGAACGGCAGATCCTTGAGCAGCGGGACGTTCACCTCGCCGAAAACCTCCTTCACGTCGTACTCGCCCTGCTGCGGCTGCACATCGGAGAAGTCGAGGAAGATCCCCTCCTGCAGCCTCTCGTCTGGATCGGTGCTGCTCGATTCCTTCCGATACTCCGCGCCAAGGGCGAAACCCATCGGGCCGCCGGGAAGGTCGAAAAGGAAACCCAGGTCGCCGGAGACATAGCCGTTCGCGACCTGCTGCTTCACGGTGGAAAGCGTGATATGATCCTCGAGGATGAAGTCCAGCGCTTCGGGGCTCGCAACTTTGAAGCCGAGCACGTTCAGCGGAACGCACTGGCCGGGCTGGAACGTGGTCGGCGCCTGCCCATAGTTGTTGGGGTCAATGACGGTCTGTCCCGGAAGATTGATCCGGCAAGTGACCTGACCGTTTGGCCCCAAGACAGCATCGAGGGCGGCATAGTAACGATCGGTTACCCGGTCGTCATTGCGTAGCGTGACCGATTTCGACCGGCCGTAAACGTAAGAAATTTCGTAGCGCAGATCATCCGACAGCTTACCATCTAGCCCGACGACTCCGCGAAGCGTCTCCCGCTCGTCGCGGTACCCTCGCGCCCCAAAGGTGCCGAAATCGAAGTTATCCCGGCCGACGATGAATGCGCCGTCCTCAGTCCGCGCAGCGCCGAAACGCTGCTGCAGAAACGCATTGTCAGGCGCCAGGTAAAGGCCGAAATCGAAGCTCGGCTGCGCGATGGTGAAAGAGGTCGAGTCTACGTATTTCGCTTCCGCGAACAGTCGTGCGGCCGGGCTGAACTCGAAGCTACCGAGCAGGTTCACATTGTGCCGGTCGGTGTACGGAAGGAAGTCCCCGAAATAGCCTGCGGTCGGGGTGCCGGAGCCGCCGATGGTGCGGCCGCCTGAACCTGGCAAGATGGTGCCGCGATCGTAGACGCCGCCGCTACCGGTGAACTCCGGAACGAAATCGAAGTCGAACGGCGTAAGATCGATGGCGCCGTCCACCGAACTGTCTTGCCAACGCACATCATTGAAGAAGACGCGGTCGGGTGTCGTAAGAACGTCCGGCCTGTCTGTCGGGGGTGCTTGGCGCAGAAGCTCGAAACGCTTCAGCGGATCGCCGGCGAAATCCCGGCGCCTCTCGTTCAGCCGATCCTGCTGATTATAGTCGTAAGCGATCGTAAGGTTCGCCCGGCCATCCAGAAAATTGTGGCCTGCGACGATGCTGGCAAACCGGTTGCCGGCATCGCCTTCGTCCGAGATACCGATCTGGCCCCGGAAGCGAACACCCTCGAAGTTCCGCTTCAGGATGAAGTTGACCACGCCAGAGACGGCGTCAGCGCCGTAAAGTGCCGACGCCCCGCCGGTCAGCACGTCGATCCGATCAATCAGCGCGATTGGAACGGTGTTGATATCCACCGAACCAGTGCCGGGAAAGGCAGCGACGTGGCGCCGGCTGTTGACGAGCACCAGCGTGCGGTTCTCACCAAGGTTGCGGAGGTTCAGGAGATTGAGCCCTGCCTCCTGGAAACCCGCATTGGAGCCGGCGGAAAACTGGCTGCTGGTCGAACCGACTAGGGCCGGACTCTCGATCAGGAAGTCGGTGACATTGGTCTCGCCGGCTTGCTCGAAGCTTTCCGAAGTGAAGGACTGCACGGGGTTCGGCGAGGAGAGTTCGGGGCGAGCGATGCGCGAGCCCGTAACCACGATCTCGTTGTCACCGGGCCCGGTTTCCTGCGGAGCCGCGACTTCGTCGGCAGTCGCTGCGGCATCCGCATCCTGCGCGGGGCTTTGCGCCGGGTCATCGTCCTGAGCTGAAGATTCGGCAGAGCCGGGTGGAGTTTGTGCCGGTGCCGACTGGGCCCAAGCCGATGCGGGCGCGGTGGCAAGCAAGGCCACGAGAGAAGCCGAGACGAGCAGGCGGTCGGTGCAGTGAGTGCGTCGCATCTTATCCCCCGATAGCGAACGCCCCTATTAACAAGCGCAGGACGAAAAAGGGAACAGGGCGAGGCGCGGCTGCGCCGCAATTGCCGCAGCACTGTTACGCAATAGTCACGATTATCCGACCAAAGATCAACCGGCATCGACAAGCGAGCATGCAAGCCGAGCGGGAGCAGCGGGACTATGACCCGGAGAAGCGCACGGGGCTCGACTTTGTGCCGAGCCCCCATCGCAGACTCAGTATCGGTAATGATCCGGCTTGAACGGGCCTTCGGTCGGCACGCCGATATAGCTCGCCTGCTTCTCACTGAGCTTGGTGAGCTTCACGCCGAGCTTCTCGAGGTGAAGCGCGGCAACCTTCTCGTCGAGGTGCTTGGGAAGCACATAGACGTCGTTCTTGTAGGTCTCGGCCTTGGTCCAGAGCTCGATCTGGGCGAGCGTCTGGTTGGTGAAGCTTGCCGACATCACGAAACTCGGATGGCCTGTGGCGTTGCCGAGGTTTACCAGGCGGCCCTTCGACAGCACGATGATCTTCTTGCCGTCCGGGAACTCGACCTCGTCGACCTGCGGCTTGATCTCGGTCCACTTCATGTTCGACAGCGCGCCGATCTGGATCTCGCTGTCGAAGTGGCCGATGTTGCAGACGATGGCCATGTTCTTCATCGCGCGCATGTGGTCGAGCGTGATGACGTCGGCATTGCCAGTGGCGGTGACGAAGATGTCCGCGCGGGTCACCGCCTCCTCCATCGTCACGACTTCATAGCCTTCCATGGCCGCCTGCAGCGCGCAGATCGGGTCGACTTCGGTGACGAGCACGCGCGCGCCGCCATTGCGCAGCGAAGCGGCCGAGCCCTTGCCGACGTCGCCGAAGCCGGCAACGGTCGCGACCTTGCCGGCGAGCATGACGTCGGTGCCGCGGCGGATCGCGTCGACGAGGCTCTCCTTGCAGCCGTAGAGGTTGTCGAACTTCGACTTGGTCACGCTGTCGTTGACGTTGATCGCCGGGAACGGGAGCTTGCCCTTCTTGGCGAGCTCGTAGAGGCGGTGAACGCCGGTGGTGGTCTCTTCCGAGACGCCCTTGATCGTCTGGACGGTCTTGGTGAGGTAGCCCGGACGCTCGGCGATAAAGCGCTTCAGCGTCGCCACGAAGATTTCTTCCTCCTCATTGGTCGGCTCAAGCAGTTCCTCGCCGGCTTCGACGCGCGCGCCCCACAGCGCGAACATGGTCGCGTCGCCGCCGTCGTCGAGGATCATGTTGCAGGTCTGGTCCTGCCCCCAATCGAAGATGCGAACGACATAGTCCCAATATTCCTCCAGCGTCTCGCCCTTGACGGCGAAGACCGGCACGCCGGTCGCGGCGATGGCCGCGGCGGCATGGTCCTGCGTCGAGAAGATGTTGCACGACGCCCAGCGCACGGTCGCGCCCAATGCGGTTAGCGTCTCGATCAGTACGGCGGTTTGGATCGTCATGTGGAGCGAGCCGACGATCCGTGCGCCCTTCAGCGGCTGCGAGGGGCCGAACTCCTGGCGGAGCGCCATCAGGCCCGGCATCTCGGTCTCGGCAATCTCGATTTCCTTGCGGCCGAAAGCGGCGAGATCGAGGTCGCGGACGACATAATCGGTAAAGCTGGGCTG
>NZ_CADCWD010000022.1 GCF_902806315.1 uncultured Sphingosinicella sp. | reverse complement strand
AACGTCGCCGCGCCGACTGACGAGTTGCGCGGCCGGGCCGAGGGCGCCCACGCCTCGCAATATGAGGCCATCGACCTGCTGCTTGGCCTCCGCGAACCCGAACTTGGCGGCCGCCCCGACCTGCTCGATGCGGTGGGGCTCAACTTCTACCCGGACAATCAATGGTATCTGGAGGGCTCGATGATCCCGCTCGGGCATCACCATTACCGCCCTTTGAGCAGAATGCTTGCCGAAGCCTCGCAACCTTATTCCAAGCCGATCTTCCTCGCCGAGACGATGTCTGAAGGCTCCGCGCGCCCGGCCTGGCTCCATTATGTGTGCCAGGAGGTGCGGGAGGCGATGCGGCAAGGCGTGCGGATCGAGGGCATCTGCCTCTACCCGATTGCCGCTTACCCCGGCTGGGACGATTACCGGCTTGCCGACGTTGGCCTGTTCAGCGCGGCGGCGGACAACGGCGAGCGTGATGTTTATCGGCCCTTGGCGGACGAGCTCCGGCGCCAGCAGGGGCTGTTCGACGGCGCCTGAAAGCGGCGCCGTACGTCGCTCTATCGCTGGTTATCGCCACCCGGTGGTGCTTCCCGGCCATCCAGCGAAACGGGTTCTCCCCCCAGCGGGTGGCGCTCGACGACCGCGCGCTGCGAGCGCAGCGATACCGGTTCGACATGCTCTTCCTGAACGCGCCGCTGCCGCACGCGTATCTCTTCCGTAACGACGAGCTTGCGCTGCACGACCAGCAGCTCCTGCACGACGGGAATGATGGTCGTATCGCCTTCCTGCCGCACGGGAGGCGCCTGATCGACTTCCACATGCATCTCGACGCGCTCGATATCGACATAAGCGCGGCTGAGCTGCTCGCGCACCATCTCCTCGCGCTCCTCGAGCACCGTCTGGACCTTGACGCGGCCGGTCTCGACCGTCTCCTTGCTGGTGACGAGGCGCTCCTCCAGCAGAGGTATTCTTTCCTCCCGGTCGTCACTCATGCGCTAGCTACCTGTTGCTGTGGTGCCACCCAAACCCGCATCCTTTCTCATCTGTTCCGCCGCCGTCCTCACCAAATTGGCAGCTCCTGTCCCAGTGCGTGGAACATCCATGCGCATCGCGAGCTTGTGCTCTTTGCCCAGCAACCGCCAAGCTGATCAAAGGTGATGTCATGACGCAGGTGTCGGGAAGCTCCAGCAGCGAAGAAGAGGGCGCCGCTTCGGGTGCGCAGCCGCAGGGCGTTCCAGCCACGAGCGCGCCGCTCCTCCGCGCTGCCGATCGCGTGGCGATTTTCGCCCAATCGTACGAATTTCCGGAAACGGCCGAGAAGCTGCTCGTCGACAAGCAGCTCATCGTCCGCGAGGAACTCACTGTGCGGAAGGTGGTCGAAGCGCACACCCAACAGATAGACGAAACAGTCAGGCGCACCGAAGTCGAAGTGGAGCGGCTGCCCGCCGCTTCCCCCCCACTCGCCTCCCAAGCCGCTCCAGCACCCGTGGGCAGCGCGGCTCCAGCCGACATGGACCGGCCGCTTGCGCGCGAACCCTCGCAGGAAACGGTGGCTCCTTCCGCTCCTGCTCCGGTCGAAGCTCCAGCCCAAGAAGTCACATTCGTGGATCCCGCGGTGGCTAACGAGCCCACCGGCGGAGCGGAAGAGCCGGCGCCCATGGTTTTCGGCTTGAAGAACCGTGCGGTGTCGACCGCACAGGTAAAGGAGCCGCCCTCCGCACGCACTTCGCCTGCCGCAACCTCCGAGGTCGATGTACGCCCGACGGAGACACCTCCATTGGTGTTCGGGATCAACGATGCCCCGCCTGCTCGTACCACACCTCGCGAGCAGGCGCCTGCCGCCACGCCGAAGTCTGGCAGTTCAGATATTCCGCAAAGCTGGTGGGTCTGGTGCGCGATCCTGTCGGTGCTGGCGATCGTGCTGGCATTCTACGGCGGCTCGCTGCTCGCCACACTTTAGAAAAGGACGGCTCGCCGCACTTGCGCTTTCGACCAAGGTCTGATTCTCGTATCAGCTGGATTCATCTGATTTGCGGCAGACCAGTCTCATGTTGTTTCGTTGCCTCTGCCTGTTGGCCACCGCGAGCCTAGCCGCCACCGCGGGCGCGCGTCCCCCGATGCCGCTCGAGCCGATCGATCTTCCGCCCAGCGTCCAGCAGGGCGTCGACCTCATCTACATCGATCCCGAGATCGCCCCCGCGATCCGTCAGCGCGATGCTTTGGCCAAGGAGCTCGGGCTAAGCAATGAGGTGGGCGGCGGCGTTGACCTGCTGATCCCGATGAACCCGCTTTACACCCAGCTGCGCCGCGGACTGATGAGCTACCGGGCGAGCTGGAGCGGCCTGCCGCAGGTCAAGATAGACGCGGGGCCGGCTCTGAAGGCGGGCGCGACCGGCGAGCGCGTTGCGCTGCTGCGCCAGCGGCTCGGCCTCGGTGGCACCGGCAGCTTCGATCCGGCGCTCGACAAGGCGGTGAAGGCCTACCAGCAAGCACATGGGATCAAGCCCGACGGGATAGCCGGCGCGGGCACGATTGCCTCGCTGAACCTCGGCGCTGCGCATTACGAGCGGCTGCTGATGATCAACCTCGAGCGCGCGCGCCGCCTGCCGAGCACGTCCGAGCGCGGCCGCTACATCCTCGTCGATGCGGGCGCGGCCCGCCTCTACATGTTCGACGGCGGCAAGGTGCAGGACAGCATGAAGGTGATCGTCGGCAAGACCGCGTCCGCCACCCCCATGATGGCGGCGCTGATCCGCTACGCCAGCGTCAATCCCTATTGGAACGTTCCGCCCGATCTTGCCCGCACTTTGATCGCGCCCAAGGTGCTGTCCGAGGGTCTCGGTCACCTCAAGGCCGAACGCTACGAAGTCCTCTCGGACTGGAGCCCGGAGGCGACGGTCGTCGATCCAAAGACGATCGATTGGGCGGCGGTTGCCGCAGGCAAGGAAGAGCTTCGCATGCGCCAGCTTCCCGGGCGGGGCAATTCGATGGGCGACATCAAGTTCATGATGCCCAACGATTACGGCATCTACCTACACGATACGCCCGACAAGGCCTTGTTCGGCAAGGACGAGCGCTGGATCAGCAACGGCTGCGTTCGCCTCGAGGATGCACGGCGTCTCGCAAAGTGGGTGTTCGGCGACATGCCCAAGGGTTCGAACCCGGACGCTGAGGAAGACATTCAGCTCGAAAAGCCGGTGCCCGTCTACATCACCTATCTGACCGCCGACGCCTCGTCTAAGGGCGCGCAGTTCCGGAAGGATCCCTACGGCCGCGACGCCGCCTTGCTCGCGCGCTTCGGGCCGCCCAAGGAGCTCGCTGCCAGATAGCCCACGACGGAAGTCCGCCCCTCACCATCTTACGCAAGATGACTGCGACCTTCTTGGCCGGTAAGCGTTGCGGCAAGGTTGCAGGAGAATCTCGATGCGGGCTTTGTTGACGACCGTTGCGTTGACCGCTTTGATCGCCTGCGGTGCCGAAGCTCAGAAGGGCGGGCCATCAGGCAATCTGGCGCCAGGCGGTGGCTCCAAGGAGCAAAGCCGCCCGCAAGGCAAAGCGCGCCCCGGGGCGCCGGTGGAAACAGGCCCCAAGAGCGTTCCCGAATTCCAGCCCGCCTTCCCCGGCCAGACCCGCGCGCCTGCGGTAAGGACCCGGACGCCGCTGCAGGTCACGGAAGTGGCAAGCGGCTTCAACAAACCTTGGGCGATCGCCTTTCTGCCCGACGGCCGCATGCTCGTGACCGAAAAGCCGGGGCAGCTCCGCATCGTGAGTGCAAACGGCCGCAAGTCCGCACCGGTAGCGGGCCTGCCCCCAGTCGACGCGCGCGGGCAGGGCGGATTGCTCGATGTGGAACTCGCCCCTGATCATCGGACCAGCGGCCAAATCTATTGGACTTATTATGAGCCACGGCAGGGCGGGAACGGCCTCGCCGTAGCGCGGGCGCGGCTCGTGGACGGCACGCAGCCGCGCGTCGAGAATGTCCAGGTGGTCTTCCGGATGCTGCCGACGCTCGAGTCCACCTTGCACGCGGGCGGCCGCATGGTTTGGGCGCGCGACGGCAAGCTCTTCGTGACGCTCGGCGAGCGTTCCATCCTTCCGGGCCGCGTCCAGTCGCAGAGGCTCAACAGCCACTTCGGCAAGATCGTCCGCATCAACCCCGACGGCAGCGTCCCGCGCGACAACCCGTTCGTCGGTCGCCAGGGCGCCAGGCCCGAAATTTGGTCGTCGGGCCACCGCAATATATTGTCGGCCGCGCTCGATGCCCAAGGCCGCCTTTGGGAGGTCGAAATGGGCCCGCGCGGCGGCGACGAGCTCAACCGCCCTGAGGCCGGCAAGGACTATGGCTGGCCGGCGATCGGCTATGGCGAGGAATATTCGGGCGATCCGATCCACCGCACCACCCAGGCGCGGGGCATGGAGCAGCCGGTTTATTATTGGGACCCGGTGATCTCGCCGTCCGGGATGGCGATCTACTCCGGATCACTCTTCCCCGAATGGCGCGGGAACGTCTTCATCGGCGGTCTTTCCGGCAAGGCGCTGGTCCGGCTGGTGATGGATGGAGACCGGGTGGCAGGCGAAGAGCGGCTTCTCACCGAGCGCACTGCCCGTATCCGCGAGGTCGTCGAAGGACCCGACGGCGCGCTGTACTTGCTCACCGACGCCGCGAACGGCAGCCTGCTGAAAGTCACGCCGCGGCGATAGTTCGTCCGGTAACCGGCAAGCCAGAGTGAGTGGCGGAGAGGGAGGGATTCGAACCCTCGGTACGGTTGCCCGCACAACGGTTTTCGAGACCGCCGCATTCGACCACTCTGCCACCTCTCCGCACGAGGTCAGGGCGAGCG
>NZ_CADCWD010000021.1 GCF_902806315.1 uncultured Sphingosinicella sp. | reverse complement strand
GCCGCAGCATTGCGACGCCTGCTTCACAGGCCAGTAGCCGACCCGCCTCACCGACCATGAGGAGCATGAGTCGGTCGACCAGCTCGCTCTGCTCGCTGAGCGCTACGCCTAGTCAGACCGGCGTTCGACCCGTAGAGCCCGCACCGCCCGCGCTCGTCCCGAGCCCTTCGACGCCGCCTGCGGCGTCGCTCAGGACAGGCGAAGTCGAGGGGCGATCGTGATGATTCAGTGCCGGCGCCCCTCGACTGCGCTCGGGACTAACGAGGTCGGATGTCTGACAAGCTATTTTCAGGTCACTTTGCGCTGGTTACAGGCGCGAGCCGGGGCATCGGCGCTGCCACGGCCGAGGCGCTGGCCCGCGAAGGCGCGCATGTCGTGATCACTGCCCGCACGGCGGCGGACCTCGAGCAGGTAGAAGAGCGGATCCACACGGCGGGCGGCAGCGCGACGATTGCGCCACTCGACCTCACCGACGGCGACAGCATTGCGCGGTTGGCCGCCGCGGTCGCGGAGCGCTGGGGCAAGCTCGACATTTTGATGCTGAATGCGGCCACGCTCGGCTCGCTGACGCCTGTGCCCGCGATCGACGGCAAGGAATTCAACAAGGTCCTCACCCTCAACCTCATCGCTCAGCAGGCGATGATCGCTGCGTTCGATCCGCTGCTTCGCAAAAGCGAGCATGGCCGGCTGCTCGCCGTCACGTCGAGCGTCGGCCGTCAGCCACGCGCTTATTGGGGCGCCTACGGAGCTTCCAAAGCCGCGTTGGAGACGCTGGTGCTGAGCTATGCGGACGAGGTGCGCAATCTCGCTCCGGTCAAGGTCGCCATTGTCGATCCCGGCGCCACCGCCACCACCATGCGCGCCCGCGCTTTTCCAGGCGAGGACCCCGCGACACTGAAACCACCAAGCGCGGTCGCGGAGGCAATCGTGAAGCTGCTGGGGAGCGGCTTCGACACGACACACCGGCTCGAAATCAGGTCCTGACCAAGGTCACCTGTGCCACCTCGATCCCGCCGCCGCGGAAGCCGCCTTGGCAATACATGAGGTAGTAGCGCCAGAGGTCGTGGAAGCGCGGGTCGAACCCCGGGGGCAGTCGCCCCTCCTTCACCGCCGCGTCGTAGCGTTCGCGCCAGCGCTTCAGCGTCTCGGCATAATGGAGGCCGAAACCCCTACGGTCGCGCCAGCTGAAGCCAGCCAGTTCGGCCATGGCCTGGAAGCGCGGCTCGCTGATCAGCATGCCACCGGGAAAGACATAGGTCTGGATGAAGTCGGCGCTCGCTGCATAGGCATCGAACAGCTCTTCCTTTATCGAGATGAGCTGAAGCGCCGCGCGCCCGCCCGGCTTCAGCACACGCGCGATGGTCTGAAGGTATGAGGGCCAATAATCCTGCCCCACCGCCTCGACCATCTCCACGCTCGCCACCGCGTCGAACTCGCCAACGACATCGCGATAGTCGATCAGCTTGATGCTGACTTGCTCGGAGACGCCCGCGGCGCGCAGTCGCTCGTCGGCATAGGCTTTCTGCTCGGCCGAGAGCGTCAGGCCCGTAACGTGCACGCCATAGTCGCGCGCGGCAATCTCCGCGAGCGAGCCCCAGCCGCATCCGATCTCCAGCAGATGCTGTCCGGGCTTCAGATGCAGCCGATCGAGCAGCGCTCGGATCTTGCGCTCCTGCGCGACCTGCAGGGACTCTTCCCAAGCCTCAAACAGCGCGCTCGAATAGGTCATGCCGGGATCGAGCCATGCGCGGTAGAAGTCGTTGCCGAGATCGTAGTGGAAGGCGATGTTCGCCCGAGCCCGGCTTTTGCTGTTGCGGCGGAGCAGATGGGCGGCGCGGTTCACGCCGCGCCAAATGCCTTTTGCACGAGCCACTTCGCCCAAGCTCTCGCCATTGCGCATGAAGAGGTCGAACAGCGGCACCGGGTCCGGACTCGACCATTCGCCGAGCGCCCAGGACTTGTACCAGCCAACCGAGCCGGAGCTGATCAGCCGCACCAGAGCGCGCCAGCTATGCAGGCGAACCACCGGCATCGGCCCCGGCGCGCGGCCGCCCAGGATGCGGTGACTGCCGTCCGGAAGCGTGGCGTCGATGCCGCCTTCCAGCAGCCCCGCATCGATCCGGTCCAATATGCGATGGAAGCCGCCGCCGAACAGCCGCGCCAGCAACCCTCCGCCGGTGGCGAAAGCCCGGTCGGCGGCGATCAGGTGGCGGCCTCTACTCTGCTGGTTCACTTGGGTGTTCTTTACGGTTCCAGCGGGAAACTACAACGCCGGCCGGGGCGCATCGTTCAGCCCGCCGTCCGTGCATAGGCAGCCAGCGCCCGGGCCCGCGCTTCCTTGTGGCCGATGATCTTGGGCGGATAGGCGGACGGTCGCGCATCGGCGTCGTCCGGATCGTGGATTTCCTCGTCGGTGAGCGAGGAAAGCTCCGGAACCCATTGGCGAATATAGCCGGCCGCATCGAACTTAGCGGACTGCGTCAGCGGCGCCATGATGCGGACGAACTGGTTGGAGTCGAAGCCCGAGCCCGCGATCCACTGCCAATTGACGCTGTTATTGCCATAGTCGGCGTCGATCAGAGTGTCCCAGAACCAGCGCGCACCGTCGCGCCAGTCGATCAGCAAATGCTTCACCAGGAAGCTCGCCACGATCATCCGGACGCGATTGTGGATCCAGCCGACGCGCCAGAGCTGGCGCATGCCCGCATCGACGATGGGATAGCCGGTGAGGCCGCTCGTCCAGGCGGCGAAATCGTCGCGAGCGTCGCCGGCCCGGCGCCAGGGGAAACGGTTGAAGGCGTCGCGGGCATGGCGTTCCCCAATATCGGGATGAGCGAGCATCTGCCCCTGCGTGAAATCCCGCCAGGCCAGCTCCTTGACGAACTTGTCGCCCGCCTCCTCCCCCGCTTCCGCCGCGCGGTGGTAGATGCTCGCGGGCGAGATCTCGCCGAAGTGGAGATGCGACGACAGGCGCGACGTGCCCTCCTCGGACGGAAGGTTGCGCGAGTCGAGATAGGTGCCAACCTTCGGCGCGAAGGCTGCGAGCTGCTCCTGCGCCGTGCCCTCGCCCGGCGACCAGAGCGCGGGGAACTCCGCCGCCCAATTCGGCTGTGTCGGGAGCAGCTCCCAACCCTCGAGGCTCTCGGACACTGGCCAGCGCGCCGGCGCTTCGATCCGATCAGGCGCCGGAACGGGCGAAGGCGGCGGCAGATGCTGCTGCAGTGCTCGCCAGAAGGGCGTGTAGATCTTGAACGCCTGCCCCGATCCGTTGCGCACCTCTTCGGGCGGGGCAAGCTGGTTGCCGTCATGAAGGCAAAGCTCGGCGCGGGAAGCGACCTCCTCCTCCGCGCTCCGCCACCACGGCTCATAGTGTCGCAGCGCATGGACGCGGGCCGCCCCCGTCTCTTCGCACAGCTTGTGAAGTTCGTCCGCGCACCGGCCTCGGCGCAGGATCAAGCGTGAACCGCGCTCATGGAGGCTATCGGCCAAGGCCAGGAGCGAATGATGCAACCACCAACGCTGCGCGCCGCCGATCCGCCATTCGCCCGGAGTGACATCGTCGAGGATATAAACCGGAACCACCGGCCCCTCGGCCGCAGCCGCCGCGACCGCCGCCTGACTTGCAAGCCGCAGATCCTGACGGAACCACAGAATCGTTGTCATTCGTGCGTCGCCTCCCTCACGAAGGGAGACCGATCAGATGGCGTGCGGTTCCTTCAGCACTTCCCAGCTCTGGCCCTTGCCGACCAGCGCCTGAAGGTCGGGCTTCTTGCCGGCGCTCGCCTGGGCGTTCTGCTCCATGACCGCGCTCTCGAAGGTCGGTGCGGGATCCTCGTAGATGACGCCCAACGCCATCGGAAAGGCGCCGAAGGGCATGTCGATCAGCATGTGGGCGATCATCTTGTTCTTGGGATTGTGGACGATCACGCCGGCTGACTGCCAGTCGCCGTCCGCCACGTCGACGACCCGGACGCTCAAAGAGTCGCGGTCGAGCGTCAGGCCCTTGGTGCCGTTCGCGAACAGCATCGGCTCGCCAGCCTTCAGCCAGAGTTGGTTGCCGGCATTCTCTTTGGCGGTGAAGGGCGCGAAGACGTCGTCATTATAGACGATGCAGTTCTGGAAGATTTCGATGAAGGCCGCGCCCTTGTGGCTGTGGGCGGCCTTGAGCACGTCCGGCAGATGTTTGTTCACGTCGATGCCACGGGCGACGAAGCGCGCACCGGAGCCCAATGCAAAGGCGCAGGGGCTCGCCGGACGGTCCACCGAGCCGAACGGCGTGGAAGGCGAACGCGTGCCGACACGGCTGGTCGGAGAATATTGGCCCTTCGTCAGACCATAAATCTCATTGTTGAAAAGTAGGATCTGGCAATCGAGGTTGCGGCGAAGCACGTGCATCGTGTGGTTGCCGCCGATCGAAAGTGCATCTCCGTCCCCGGTGATGATCCACACGTCGAGCTCGGGATTGGCGAGCTTGATGCCGGTCGCGAAGGTCGGCGCGCGGCCGTGGATCGTGTGGAAGCCGTAGGTTTCCATATAATAAGGGAAGCGCGAGGAGCAGCCGATGCCCGACACGAAGACGGTGTTCTCGGGCCGGACGCCGAGCTCCGGCATTGTACGCTGCACGGCCTTTAGCACCGCATAGTCGCCGCAGCCGGGACACCAGCGGACCTCCTGGTCGGTCGCGAAATCCTTCGCGGTGAGCTTGGTCATCTCGTTCATCGGTCAGCCTCGATTGAGGAAAATGATCAGCGCCAACACGGCAATCAGCATCAGGAGCAGCGGCAGAAGACGCGGCGTGTTCACGCCAGCGCCTCCTCGATGGCGGCCTCGATCTCCGCGATCTTGAACGGCTGGCCGGAGACTTTCGTGACCGGCCGGGCGTCAACCAGATATTGGTCTCGAAGCACCGTCTTCAACTGGCCGTTGTTCATTTCCGGAATGATGATCTGCTCGTAACCCCTTAGCAGGTCAC
>NZ_CADCWD010000020.1 GCF_902806315.1 uncultured Sphingosinicella sp. | reverse complement strand
CCCAACTCGAGCGTCCGCTGCGGCATCCCGTGGAAGCTGGCGAGGATCGCCTGCGGCTCGAAATCCAGCGCCGCCAAGCCAGCCTCCAGCCTGTCCCTCAGCGCCTCGATGTAGAGCGGATCGTCATGGTAAGGCGGCAGCGTCCGCACCGCCGGCTGCCACCGCATCGTGGCGAGATGCCGGAATGCAGCATCGTTCGCCGTCGCCGTCGTGGCCGCGCAATATTGCGGATAGAGCGGCGCCAGCAGGATACGCTCGCAGCCCTGCCGCTTCAGCGCATCGATCCGCTCCGCGATCGCCGGCCGCCCGTAACGCATTGCATAATCGACGATCACCTCCTCGCCGAACGCTCCCTCCAGCGCGCGCGCCTGACGCCGCGTGATCGCGGCGAGCGGCGATCCCTCCTCGCTCCACACCTGGCTATAGGCATGGGCGGACTTCTTCGGCCGGATGCGCAGGATCACCCCGCGCAGGATCGGCTGCCAGACGAGATACGGGATTTCCACCACCCGCGGGTCCGAGAGAAACTCGCGCAGGTAGATGCGCACCGCCCCCGGCTCCGGCGCGTCCGGAGTGCCGAGGTTCATCAGCAGCACCCCGATTTTGGGCACTGGAATGACGGGGTGATCCGAAGGAGGTCTCATGCGCTTCCGATCGCCAGCGGGATCGACCGCAGCCGCTGCCCCGTCGCCGCGAAGATGGCGTTGGCGATCGCCGGCGCCACCACCGGCACAGCAAGCTCGGTGACTCCGCCCGGCTCCTCCTGGCTCTCGATGATCTCCACCGTCACTTCGGGCGAGTCCGCCAGCCGCTGCAGCCCCATGCCGCGCAGCGACCTCACGGTCGGCAGCCCGCTTTTGAAGTTGATCCGGGTGCCGGTGGCGCCCGCTATTCCGTAGACGATGCCGCCCTCCACCAATTGCTTGACGATGTCCGGGTTCACCACCCGCCCGCAGTCCACTGCGCAGACCGCTCGCGACACCCGGATGCGCTGATCCTCTCCCACATTCACCTCAAGCACCAATGCCGCATGCGATCCGAACGCGCTGTGGGCCGCCAGCCCCATATGGCTCCCTTTGCCGCCGCCGTCCCACCCGGCCAGCGCCGCCGCCGTCGAAAGCACCCGCGCCAGCCGCGGATTCTCCGTCAGCATGCCCATCCGGTAGGAAAGCGGCTCGATGCCCGCCATTCGCGCAAGCTCGTCGACGAAGCTCTCGGTGAAAAAGGCGGTATAGCTGTGCGCGCCCGACCGCCAGATGCCGGTGCGCAGGCCCGTCTCCAGCGGCAGGTGATCGACCGCGACCGCGGGGACGGCATAAGGCGGCACGGCGCCGTCCACGGCCGCCGCCTCAGCTTCCGTCTCGCCAGTCTCCCCGCGCAGCCGCCCGATCGCCTGTGCATTCGTCGCCGGGGCCGCGATCCGGACGTGCCAGCCAGCGATCAGCCCCCCTTGCGCCACCTGCGCGCGGATGACCGCCGCGGCTGGCGGCCGGAAGCTGTCCTGGATCGTCTCCTCGGCCCTGGACCAGACGAGCTGCACCGGACGCTTCATCTCCTTGGCCATATGCACCGCCTGCTCGATCGCGGCGGTCTCCAGCTTACGCCCGTAGCCGCCCCCGATCAGCATCGGGTAGATGGTGACCTGTCCCGCGCCGATGCCACCCGCCCGAGCGGCGGCCGCGCGCGCGAGGCCCGGCGCTTGGGTCGGAGCCCAGACTTCCAGCCGCGTACCGGTCCAGCGCGCAGTGGCGGTCAGCGTCTCCAGCGGTGCGTTCGGCGCCGCTCCCGCCGAATAGCGCGCCTCGATCGCGCCGCCGCCCGCAAAGGCGGCATCCATATCGCCCCGGCTGTAGAAGCGGCTTCCCACCTCATTTCCCAGCGCGGCCGTCATCCGCGCGTGGATCGCAGGCGTCTCCGCAATTGTCCCGTGGGTCCGGAAAACCGGCCAAAGCGCCCGCACCGCCTTGTCGGCCGCCCACCAATTGGTCGCCACCGCCCCGGTCCAGCGCTCATGCTCGAAGATCCTTAGCACGCCCGGCACTTTCTCCGCCATCGCCCGGTCCACGCGCAGCAGCCTGCTGTCGCCGATCGGCCCCGCCATGACGGAGGCGAACACCATCTCCGGAAGCCGCACGTCGCCCGCAAACTGGGCCGTGCCGTCGACCTTCGACGGAAGATCGATCCGCGGCACGGCCTGCCCCAGCAGCCGGTTCTCGATCCCGCCCCGGATCGGCAGGTTGGCGGGAAGCTCAAAGCCCGCCGCGGCCTCGGCCACTTCCCCGAACGCGATCCGTTCATTGCCGTTGACGACAAAGCCCTTCGCCGTGTCGAGCCGCTCCCATTCCGCGTCCCAGCGCTCCGCCGCCGCCATGCTCAGCAGCGCCCGCGCAGCAGCGCCCGCCTCGCGCATCCGCGGTTCGAACGCGCGGATCGAGCTCGACCCGCCGGTCAGCATCAAGACGCTCCGGGTTGCGTATTCCCGCGCCGCCCAGCGGCCGATCCCCTGGAACGTGGAAGGAAGGCCGGAGCCCAGCGTGTTTTCCGCCATCAGCTGGTTGGCATAAAGCGGATGGATCGGGGCCGGCTCCACCGACACCGTCCGCCAGTCGGCGCCAAGCTCGTCCGCGAGGATTTGCGGCAGGCTGGTATACACCCCCTGGCCCAGTTCCGCCTGCGGCACGGCCACGATCACTCGCCCGTCGCGCGCGATCTTCAGGAACGCGTTGAACATCGTCTCGCCGGGCGCGACCCGCAGGTTGGGCTGGTAGCTGCGCGGCCACAATCCCCAGGCAATCACCAGCCCCGCACCCAGCCCGCCGCCGACGAGCAGGGTGCGACGGGAAATGCCGTTGGAGGAGCGGGCGCGGCGCATGTTCGAGCTGATAGAGGGGCGCAGGAGGCGGGGCTAGGCTCTAAGCCCCTCCCCTCGATGGGGAGGGGTTGGGGTGGGGTGGCGTCTTCGGAGAGTCACCGCCCTTCATCGGCGCCACCCCTCCCAACCATGCGGCCCTGAATCGTCCCCCAGACGAGCCTTAGCGGGCCGCATTCATAAAGGGAGGGCTTTAGCCCTGAGCGCCCACCTCGCCCGAATATTTCTTCCGAAGCGTCACCTTGTCGATCTTGCCGGTGCCGAGCTTGGGCAGCGGCTCGTGCCAGAACCAGAGATACGCCGGCAGCTTGAACGCGGCGAGCCGCTCGTGGAGGAAACCCAGCAGCTCGTCCGGGTCGAGCTTGCGGTCGGTCTCGCAATAGATCACCGCCGCCGGCACTTCGCCCAGCCGCTCGTCCGGCACTCCGAACACCGATGCCTCGGACACCGAGGGATGCGAGTAGCAGGCGGCCTCCACCTCCTGCGCGGAGATGTTCTCGCCGCCCCGGATGACGATGTCCTTCTTGCGGTCGACGATGAAGAGGTAGCCGTCCTCGTCCAGATAACCGATGTCGCCGGTGCGGAAATAACCGTCGGGCGTGAAGGCCGCGGCCGTCGCCGCCGGATCGCGCCAGTAGCCACGGATGTTGGCGGCCGACCGGATGGCGATCTCGCCCGTCTCCCCGGTGGCCAGATGCCCGCCATCCTCACCCAGCATCGCGATCTCCACGATCGGCCTTTGCGGCCGTCCCGTGGAAGAGGGCTTGCTTGCATAATTGGACCAGAAGTTGCTGCACCCGACCGCGTTCGTCTCCGTCAGCCCATAGCCGAGCGCCGGCTGGGCCGCAGTGAAGCTCTCCTGCAGCCGCTTCACGTGGCTCACCGGCCGCGCCGCACCGCCCGCTGCGATGTCGGTCAGCGAGCGCAGATCGTATCTGTCGCGGTCCGGATGCTGCATCAGCTCCAGGCTCATCGTCGGCACGCCTACGAAATAGGTGATTGTCTCCCGCTCGATCAGGCGCAGCGCCTCGCCCGGATCCCATTTCGGCATCAGCACCATGCCGCGCCCGATCACGAAACTGTTCAGCATCACCGGCACTGCGCCTGTAACGTGGAAGAGCGGCACATTGACCAGGGTCTTGGGCGGGTTGACCGGCGGGTCGCCGCCCATCTCCTTCAGCGCGAGCAGGATCGCCAGGCCGAGCGTGTACGCGTAGACCCCCGTCGTCACCGCGCGATGCGTCGAGAGCGCCCCCTTGGCCGCTCCGGTCGATCCGGAGGTGAACAGGATCGTCGCGTCGTCCTCCGGCGTGATCTCGGGCAGGCTCGTGCCGTCGCGCGCCGAGGCGAGCAAAGGCGCCAGCGCCTCGTCCAGATGCTTCTCCACCGGCAGGCTGACGATCTCGAGCGCGAGGCCGGTCGCCTCGATCCGCGCCGCACGCGGTGCATCGGCGATGACGAGGCTGGGCTCGGTGAGCTGAAGCCCGTACGCGAGCTCGTCCGGCTGCCACCAGCCGTTGACCAGCGTCGCGATCCCGCCGGCTTTGAGCGCGGCCATATAAGAAACGATCCATGCCGGGCAGTTGCGCATCGCGATGGCGACCCGGTCGCCCTTCCTGATCCCCCGCGCGACCAGCGCGTGGGCGAGCTTGGTCGCATGGGCGTTGAGCTCGGCATAGGTCAGCCGCTCCTCGCCCATCACCACGCCTTCGACAGCGCCGTTGAGCGTGCAGAAGATGTCGAAGAAGACGGGCAGGGTGGCGGGGAAGTTGGTGACGATCGCGCGGCCCTGATCGTCCTGGCCCATGATCAGCCGGCCGCCCGGCGCCGTGACCGCGCCGAGCACGGCGTCATATTTCAGGTCAAGCTCGCTCGGCATCCAAGGCTCCCCTTCCGCTCCTCTCGGTGCGCTCTTATGAGGGGACAAATCCTCAGGGGGAAGCCTTGTCACTGACCGCTCTCGCCGCCGCCGCGGTTGACGCTACGTCCGCCATACGTTGGGATGATCTGGGCCTCCACCCGGTGGCGCTCGATCTCGGATTTTTCCAGCTCCGCTGGTATTCGCTGGCCTATCTGGCGGGAATCGTGCTCGGCTGGTGGTATCTGCTGAA
>NZ_CADCWD010000019.1 GCF_902806315.1 uncultured Sphingosinicella sp. | reverse complement strand
GGGCCCTAGCCGGCGGCGGCCTCGTAGCGTTCGGCGACCTTGTCCCAGTTTACCACATTCCACCAGGCGGCGAGATATTCGGGGCGGCGGTTGTTGTACTTGAGATAATAGGCATGCTCCCAGACGTCGTTGCCGAGCAGCGGCGTGCCCCGCACAGGCGCGTCGTCCATCAGCGGATTGTCCTGCGCGGGAGTCGAGGTGATCGCGAGATCGCCTGACTGGTCGAGGATCAGCCACACCCAGCCGGAGCCGAACTGGCCGACGCCGGCCTCGTTGAACTTGGTCTTGAACGCTTCGAACGAGCCGAAACTCTGGTCGATCGCCTCGGCGAGACGACCTCCGGGCTGGCTTCCGCCCGGCTGCATGGTTTCCCAGAAGAAGCTGTGGTTCCAGTGCCCGCCCCCGTTGTTGCGGACCTTCTTGGACTGCGCGGAGATGTTGGCGAGAATATCCTCGAGCGACTTGCCTTCGAGCCCCTGTCCCTCCGACACGCCCTCGTTGAGCTTGTCGACATAGGCCTGATGATGCTTGCTGTGATGCAGCGTCATCGTCGCGGCGTCGATCGTCGGCTCGAGCGCGTCGTAGCCGTAGGGAAGCTGGGGTAGCGTGAAGGGCATCGGCCGGTCTCCTGTTGTTCACACGGGCACCTAGTGGCTCCGACGCGGAATGTGCAGGGGCCACGCTAGCCTTTTTTCAGGAAGCCGCGGGTCCGCTCGAAGGAGGAGCTTCCGTCATCAGCTGGTGACGTTTCATCGCGTGGCGGAGCTGGTCGTAGCTGAGCTGCAGCGCGGAGGCCGCCGCGCGCTGGTTCCATCGGCATTTTTCGAGTGCGGCTGCGAGGATCGCTTTCTCATATTCGGCGACCGCCAGGCGGAAGTCGGCGCAGCCTGAAGGATCGTAGGCGGACAGACGCACCGGTTCGGGGGGCGGCGGGAGGATGGTGATGTGCTCCTCCGCCAGTTGTTGCCGGTTGGGCGCGAGCGGCCGCCAAGGGGACTCGAAGGGGTCAAACTGGATGGAGTCAATCGGACGTTCGTGATCCTCCCAGCGGTAGACCGCGCGTTCGACGACGTTGCGCAGCTCGCGCACATTGCCGGGCCAGTCGTAGGCGAGCAGCTTGCCGGCGACGCCCGAGCTGAAGCCGGGGAAGCTCGGCCATTCGAGCTCCAGCGCCATGCGGCGGGCGAAATGATCGGCGAGGATCGGGATGTCGCTCGAACGGTGGCGGAGCGGCGGGAGCGTGATCACCTCGAAGCAGAGGCGGTCGAGCAGATCGGCGCGGAAGCGATCCTCCTCGACCAGCTTGGGGAGATGCTCGTTGGTGGCGGCGACGATGCGTACGTCGACGCGCACCGACTTGTTGGCGCCGATGCGGGTGACCTCGCCATATTCGACCGCGCGCAGCAGCCGGTCCTGCGCGGCGGCCGACAATGTGGCGAGCTCGTCCAGGAACAGGGTGCCGCCGTCGGCTTCCTCGAAGCGCCCGGTGCGCGCCTTGGTTGCGCCGGTGAAGGCGCCCGCCTCGTGGCCGAACAGCTCGGCCTCGATCAGGGTTTCGGGGAGCGCCGCGCAGTTCATGATCACGAGCGGACCGTCCCAGCGCGAGGAAAGATGGTGGAGGCGCTCGGCGACGAGTTCCTTGCCGGTGCCGCGCTCGCCGATCACCAGCACGGGCCGGTCGAGCGGTGCCGCGCGGCTGGCGCGCTCCATCGCATCCAGGAAGGATGAGGATTGGCCGACAAGTTGGGTGGTGCGCTCCATTGCCAAGACTTGGCGTGATTTCCCAGCTCTTCGCAACAAGAATGTTGTTCGAGCTAGATGCCAGGAGCCTGTTTTTGGCCGATTTCTGCCATTCCCGCGACTTGGCACGGCTCTTGTAAAGATGATTGCGTACCGCTGGACACACGGCGGGCGGGGAAACAAGGTTCAGGGAGCTACACCAATGTTCGACATCGCTTTCACCGACGTTCATCGGATCGCCATCGCGGCAGTCGGTGCGCTCGTTCTGACGACCGTGTCAGTCAGCGCAGCAGTCTGCACGGCATGCACGCTGGAGACCCTGCCGATCAGCTATGCGCAGGCGGGCGTCGCTGATACGATCTCGGCCAAGGCCTGAGCCGATGGGGAGCGGCGGCCCGTTTCACTCAAGGAGTATCAACTAATGGGTATCTTTTCGCGGACTCGCGACATTGTCGCGGCCAATTTCACCGATCTTCTCGATAAGGCGGAGGATCCGGCCAAGATGATCCGCATGATCATCATGGAGATGGAGGAGACGTTGGTCGAGGTCCGCGCGTCGGCCGCCCGCACGATCGCGGACCAGAAGGAGATGCGCCGGCAGATCGCCAAGCTGGACAGGCTCCAGGAGAGCTGGACCGAGAAAGCGGAGCTGGCGCTGTCGAAGGACCGCGAGGACCTTGCCCGCGCCGCGCTGATGGAAAAGCAGAAGGCGGGCGGAATGGCCGAGAGCCTTCGCGCCGAGATCCAGGTGCTCGACGATGCGCTGCGCGCATCCGAAGGGGACATCGCCAAGCTGCAGGGCAAGCTTCGCGAGGCGCGAACGCGCCAGAATGCGATCCAGAGCCGCCTTGAGAGCGCGCAGAACCGGACGCGGATGCGCGAGATGTATGCCGGACCCAAGGTCGAGGAGGCGTTCAGCCGCTTCGACGTGCTCGAGCGGCGCGCGGACTATGCCGAAGGACGCGCCGATGCGCTGAGCCTGGGCGCTCCGCCCAAGACGCTGGAGGAAGAGATCGCCGAACTGCGCGCCGACGAAGCCGTGCAGGCGGAGCTGGAAGCACTGAAGGCCAGCCGCATCGCTGCCGAATGATATTGAACAGGGAGGACAGGAAAATGACGACCCGCAAGAAATTCCATCTCGACAAGCGCAACGGCAAGGCCTTGGGCGTCTGCGCCGGGACCGCCAATTATCTCAACATCGATGCGACAATCGTTCGGATCGCGATCGTGCTGGCGACCGTGCTCGGCGCCGCGCCCTGGTCGCTGATTGCTTATCTCGTCGTCGCGATGGTCGCCAAGCCGCAGCCCACGGGCGGCTTTGGCGCGGAGGAGATCGGGTCGACCCGGGCCTCCGCGCACGATCTGCGCATGACCATGCGCGATATCGACCGGCGTCTGGCCGAGGTCGACAGCTATGTCGTCAGCTCCAACCGCCGCCTTTCGCAGGAAATCGACGAGCTGCGCTGAGCAGCTGCACTTTAGGGATCAGGACGATGAGCGAACCTCTCACCCTCGTTGCGCTGGCGAGCTTCGGCTTGATGGCGATGACGATTGCCGCTTTCGCAGGCCTCAAGGGCTGGCAGGGCTGGCTCGACCTCAAGCGGCTCGAGCTGACCGGCTCCGGACGCAGCGAGATCAGGTCGCCGGCGATCGAGCGGATCGAAATGGCCGATATGAAGGAACGCATTCGCAAGCTGGAGTCGATCGCCTCATGCATCGACCCCTGAACTACATACGATAGGGTCGAATCCGGCTGAACAGCCCCTCGCGCGAAGTGACGTTGAGCTTCAGATAAATCTGTCGGATGTGCGATCGCGTGGTCTCGATCGACACCCGCAGATTGTTCGAAATTTCGTCGGCGGTATAGCCTCCGATCATCTGCTGCAGCACGCGGTGCTCGGATTGGGTGAGCTGGAACACCGTGTCGAGGTCCGCATAGCGCGCACTGAATTCGCTGCCGCTGCGATAGAAGATCAGACCGAAATAGCGGCCGTCCGAATGCTCGATCTCCTGGCCGCGAAAAAGCACATGGCCATCACCATCGTCGCACGGCAGGCAGAAGCCCGAAAGCTCGCGGTCGCAGCCGGCCACGAACGACGCGAGCGCCCCCTGATAAGCACTGTTGGTGGTGGAAAGCGTGCCTTCCCGCAGTTCCACATCGCGCCTTCGTTCGAGCTGGCTTCTGGCCGCCTGGTTCATCCAGACCGGGCGCAGCTTGGCATCGACAATCGCACGCGGCGTTTGGTCCGTGTCGGCCCAGGATGCAACGAGGGCGGCAGGCATTGACGCATCGCTCATGGCCTGCCCGCGGGTGAAAGCATGTTCGGCAGAAAAGGTCATCGCCCCCCGATGTTCGACTTGCTGGCTATGGGAAACCGATCCCGGAACAAGCTACGCTGGGACTGAAGCGGCTTCATGTCCGTATCTTTTCCCCCCTGTCAACCAAGCGCCATGACGTCACGAAGCGCCTACGGCACGTGTTGCCGGTGGGACTTGCGGGAAATCATCTGCAATTCTCACGGCTAAGTTGCCGCTGGGGCGTGCCGCGTCATCACCAATTTTGGGGAGAAAAATATAACTGGAACTCAGGCGCGGCCATTTCAGGACGACCGCGACTCTCTCCTAACGATCCGGGGACTCGAGGTCGCGCTTGAGCACGCGGGAGCCACTGATCTGAAAGATGTCGCCGAATGCGTCGTGGCCGATCGCCTCCACGCGCCTGCCGCTCAGCCGCTGCACGATGTCGGGCACGGTGTTGCTGTGCCCCACGATCAGCACCGGCGCCGGCTCCTTGAGTATCTCGCCGACGAGTGCGGCCGCATCGCCCGGGTCATAGACGATCGGCGTGACGCCGAGCCGCGCTGCGAGCGGTGCCGCCGTTTCACGCGCGCGCCGCGTGTTGCTGACCATGATCGTCACCGGTGGTTCGGCGCCGAACCAGCCGGCGAGCAGCTGTGCCTGCTGTTGCCCGCGCGGCGTCAGCCCGGGATCGGCAGTGCCCGGAGCCGTCTCCAAGTGTCGCATCACGTAGAAGGTCGAGGCCGGCTGTAGCGGCGCGATGAAGGCGCAGGCGGAAAGCAGCAGCACAGCCAAGGCGGCGGCAATTCGGGCGAAGGTCATGGATGCTCCTGCTGCGGTTCGGTGGCCGTGTTCGTCCAAATCGGCACGCTCCGCAAGCATGCCGTCACAAGGGGTGCATCGCCCGAAAAAATGGATTAGAGCCCGCGACCATCGAAGGCGGCCGGTCCCGGTACGCCCTCC
>NZ_CADCWD010000018.1 GCF_902806315.1 uncultured Sphingosinicella sp. | reverse complement strand
GCGCACGAAATCGCTGTGCGTGTTGATCACGTTGAAGGCGACGAGCCAGCTCAGGATCGCTTGCGCGATGATGATGTAAGTCACCACCGTCAGCAAAAGGTCGATAATCGAAAAGATCGAAAAAATCATGGAAACTCCCCGCCCCAATCGTCCGCCATGTAGGCAAGCCCCGCGCAAGGGGCAATGGCGCGGGAACGCAAGCGCCGCCCTGCGGTTGTTCAGCCGCAGAACGGAGCAAGGGGAGCGCGTGATGAAGGGTTATGTCGACAACATCGACAAAGCGACGGTCGCAAATCAGGAGTTCCGGCGCGTCCTCTACACCGGCAAGAACCTTCAGCTCGTGCTGATGACCCTGCAGCCGGGTGATGAGATCGGCGAGGAGGTCCACGAGGACCGCGACCAGTTCTTCCGCATCGAGGAAGGCAGCGGCGAGATCCGGATCGACGGCAAGGCGAACCCGGTCGAGGATGATTTCGCGGTGATCGTGCCTGCAGGAGCGCGCCACAATGTGGTCAATACGGGCGATGCCCCGCTGCGGCTCTACACCATCTACGGCCCGCCCGAGCATAAGGACGGCGTCGTCCACCACGACAAGGCGCAGGCGGACCGCGACCATGAGAATGACGAGTGGAACGGCGAAACGACGGAGTAGGGGCGAATGGCCGAGCAGGACCGCGAGACGATCTGGAAGGAGTTCGGCGAGGCCGTCAACATGACGCCGGCCGAGCTGGAGAAGTGGCTCAAGACCCAGGAGAGCCAGAAGGTCGGCTGGACTCATGACGGCGAGAGCGAGGCGGTCGGGCACCAGTCGGGCCGGCGCATCGTCGAGCTCAAGCACAAGAAGAAGTCGGAGCTGATCGACGACGATTTGGCGCATATGCGCAAGGTCGTGGGCTATGTGCACCGCCACCTCGCGCAGGGCGGCCCCGCCGAGGACAAGGAGCATAGCAAGTGGCGCTACAGCCTCATGAATTGGGGCCACGACCCGCTGAAGTAGAGGAGCCCACGGCTCTGGCGTGACCCAGCCGGTCAAGCTAAGCTTTGGCGGGGGGCACGCGGATGACACAGTTCGAATATCTTTCGGTCCTGCTGTCGATCATCCTAGGCCTCGCGATTACCCAGGTGCTGCAAGGCTATCGCGGCCTGCTCCTCGCCCGCCGGTCGGTCCGGGCCTATTGGCCGACGCTCATTTGGAGCGCGCTGATCCTGCTGTTCACCTGCCAGGCCTGGTGGGCGAGCTTCGGCTTGGAGGGCCTGCGCGAATGGCGGTTCGAGGTCTTCCTGGTCATCCTATTCCAGATGGCGCTGATCTTCATGCTCGCGGCGCTCGTGCTGCCCGATGTGCAGGCCGGAGCGGAGATCGACCTTCGCGCGCATTATGAGGCGCAGCGGCGACCGTTCTTCGCCTGCCTGATACTCGTCCTGATCGTCAGCCTGCTCAAGGATTTGATGCTGGAGGGCGAGCTTCCGGAAGCGCTGAACATCTTGTTCCACGTGCTGCTCGCGGCGCTGGCGCTGCTGGGGATCCTGGTTCGCCGTCATGCCGTCCAGCTTGCGATCGCGATCGGGACCGCAGTCCTCTTCGGCTTCTATGTAGCGCTGCTGTTCGCCAGGCTTTAGGGCGCCAGGCTAATGAATTGGACCATGACCCGCTTAAGTAGCGGCGGTGGCGATCCTCCTTCAAAGGGTGTAGGTGAAAACCTTCTCTGCGCGAGACGAGCGATGAAGAAGCCTAAGAAGTCATTGGAGCGCCTTCTCGGACTGGAGCTTGGTCGAGTGGTACGAAGGGCCAAGCATGAGGCTCTTCAAGCGAGGGCGGGAGTCCGCGTCCATCATCTTGCAAGGCTGGAAAAGTTGCACGCGCGCAGACTTGAGATGGAAAGCTTGGCTGAAGCGCTTCGCCTCAGGCGTGGGTTAAGAGGTCCCCGATCAAGAAAGCCGCGCGAAGGAGGGGAGCCGGTGCCTGCCATCCCGCGGCCCAAGCCGAAGCCGCTCTCCGGAGGCGCCGCCGCACGGCTCGAGTTCGGCGAGCGCAAGCCGCGCCCCGCGAGCCCGCGCCGGCTGCTTTCGGTCTCGCCACCGGATGGCGACGAGACGGGCATCCGCTTGTAAACATCTTCCGTTGACCGGTTTTGGAAGCGCAGCTATAGGCCGCCCTGCCCGCGGAGCCCCCGCGTTCCTGGAGCGGGCAAGAGCTTGAACATTGCTGCGCGTATGCACGGGCCTGGGGGGTCATCATGGCCTCCGGGGCATTGTGCATTTTTGCGTTGCCGCAAAGTAACTTAAGGAAGTGAAGGCTTCATGCCGACGATCAACCAGCTGATCCGCAAGGGTCGCGAGCCGCAGAAGGCCAAGTCCAAGGTCCCTGCGATGGAGCAGAATCCGCAAAAGCGCGGCGTCTGCACCCGCGTCTATACGACGACCCCGAAGAAGCCGAACTCGGCGCTGCGCAAGGTGGCCAAGGTCCGCCTGACCAACCAGCGCGAAGTGATCAGCTACATCCCCGGCGAGGGCCACAACCTGCAGGAGCACAGCGTCGTGCTGATCCGCGGCGGCCGTGTGCGCGACCTTCCCGGCGTCCGCTACCACGTCCTGCGCGGCGTGCTCGACACCCAGGGTGTCAAGAACCGCAAGCAATCCCGCTCGAAGTACGGCGCCAAGCGTCCGAAGTAAGCCGCGGACCCGTTCCGCATCATGGCTGAAGTGTAAGAGGAAGAAGAAATGTCACGTCGTCGTCGCCCGGAAAAGCGCGAAATCCTGCCCGATCCCAAGTTCGGCGATCTGGTGCTTTCCAAGTTCATGAACTCGGTCATGCTCGACGGCAAGAAGTCGACCGCCGAGGGCATCGTCTATGGTGCGCTCGAGACCGTCGAGACCCGCGCCAAGCGCGATCCGCTGGGCGTGTTCCATGACGCGCTCAACAACATCAAGCCGGGCATCGAGGTCCGCAGCCGCCGCGTCGGTGGTGCGACCTACCAGGTGCCGGTCGAGGTCCGCACCGAGCGGGCCCAGGCGCTTGCGATCCGCTGGCTGATCTCGGCGGCGCGGTCGCGCAGCGAGAACACGATGGCGGCGCGCCTTTCGGGCGAGCTGATGGATGCCGCGAACAACCGCGGCAACGCCGTCAAGAAGCGCGAAGACACGCACCGCATGGCCGAAGCCAACCGCGCCTTCAGTCACTACCGCTGGTAAAACCAACACCTATATGCTGGTGAGCTGGCACGGCCGGCTCCCCACATCGCTCAAGGAAATCGTCCAATGGCCCGCAGCCATCCGCTCGAAAAGTATCGCAACATCGGCATCATGGCGCACATCGACGCCGGCAAGACGACGACGACCGAGCGCATCCTCTATTACACCGGCAAGTCCTACAAGATCGGCGAGGTCCATGAGGGCACCGCCACGATGGATTGGATGGAGCAGGAGCAGGAGCGCGGGATCACGATCACCAGCGCCGCGACGACCTGTTTCTGGAACGATCACCGGATCAACATCATCGACACGCCGGGCCACGTTGACTTCACGATCGAAGTCGAGCGTTCGCTGCGCGTGCTCGACGGCGCGGTCGCCTGCTTCGACGGCGTTGCCGGCGTCGAGCCGCAGTCCGAGACCGTCTGGCGCCAGGCCGAGAAGTACAAGGTCCCGCGGATGTGCTTCGTCAACAAGCTCGACCGCACGGGCGCCAATTTCGACATGTGCGTCGGGATGATCCGCGACCGCCTCGGCGCGCGCGCCGCCGTGCTGTATCTTCCCATCGGCATCGAGAGTTCGTTCAAGGGCCTTGTCGATCTGGTCGAGAACCGCGCGATCATCTGGCTCGAGGAGAGCCTGGGCGCGAAGTTCGAATATCAGGACATTCCGGCGGACCTCGCCGACGTCGCCGCTGCCGCCCGTAGCGAGCTGATCGAAATGGCGGTCGAGCAGGACGACGATGTCATGGAGGCCTATCTCGAAGGCACCGAGCCCGACACCGCGACGCTGAAGGCGCTGATCCGCAAGGGCACGCTCAACTTCTCGTTCGTGCCGGTGCTGTGCGGCTCCGCGTTCAAGAACAAGGGTGTGCAGCCATTGCTCGACGCCGTCGTCGACTATCTGCCGAGCCCGCTCGACATTCCGCCCGTCGAGGGTCTCAAGCTAGACGGCGAGACCACCGACGTGCGTCCGCCCGCCGATGATGCGCCCTTCTCGGCGCTTGCGTTCAAGATCATGAACGATCCGTTCGTGGGAACGCTGACCTTCGCGCGCATCTATTCGGGCAAGCTCGAGACCGCTTCGACCGTGACCAATTCGGTCAAGGACAAGAAGGAAAAGGTCGGCCGCATGCTGCTGATGCATGCCAACGACCGCGAGGACATCCAGGTGGCCTATGCGGGCGACATCGTTGCGCTCGCGGGCCTCAAGGACACCACCACCGGGGATACGCTCTGCGCCGCCAACGCGCCGATCATCCTCGAGCGGATGGAGTTCCCCGATCCCGTCATCGAGGTCGCCGTGGAGCCCAAGACAAAGGCCGACCAGGAGAAGATGGGCGTGGCGCTCAACCGTCTCGCCCGCGAGGACCCGTCGTTCCGCGTGAGCTCGGACAATGAGAGCGGCCAGACCATCATCAAGGGGATGGGCGAGCTCCACCTCGAGATCCTGGTCGACCGCATGAAGCGCGAGTTCAAGGTCGAAGCCAATGTCGGCGCGCCGCAGGTTGCCTATCGCGAGTCGCTCGCGAAGAAGGCGGACATCGACTACACCCACAAGAAGCAGTCGGGCGGCTCCGGCCAGTTCGGCCGCATCAAGTTCACGGTGGAGCCGGGCGAGCGCGGCCAGGGCGTGATCTTCAACGACGAGGTCAAGGGCGGCAATATTCCCAAGGAATATATCCCGTCCGTCGAGAAGGGCATTCGCGAGATCGCCGCGACCGGATCGCTGATCGGCTTCCCGATCATCGATTTCACCGCGACGCTCTATGACGGCGCCTACCACGACGTCGACTCATCGGCGTTGGCGTTCGAAATCACCGGTCGCGGCGGCATGCGCGAGGCGGCCCAGAAGGCCGGCATCAAGCTCTTGGAGCCGATCATGCGCGTCGAAGTCGTCACCCCGGAGGATTATCTGGGCGACGTGATCGGCGACTTGAACAGCCGTCGTGGCCAGATCCAGGGCACCGACAGCCGCGGAAACGCACAGGTCGTCGAGGCAATGGTCCCGCTTGCCAATATGTTCGGCTACGTTAATGAGCTGCGTTCCTTCTCGCAGGGCCGCGCTCAGTACACGATGCAGTTCTCGCATTATGACGAGGTGCCTGCGAACGTGGCCGAAGAGGTCAAGGCGAAGCTCGCGTAATTTTTGATATTGAAGACAAAGACGAAGGGTAAACCACATGGCGAAGGCAAAATTCCAGCGGACGAAGCCGCACTGCAACATCGGCACCATCGGGCACGTCGACCATGGCAAGACGTCGCTGACGGCGGCGATCACCAAGGTCCTGGCCAAGTCGGGCGGCGCGACCTACACGAGCTACGCCAACATCGACAAGGCGCCGGAAGAGCGCGAGCGCGGCATCACCATCTCGACCGCACACGTCGAGTATGAGACGACCGACCGCCACTATGCGCACGTCGATTGCCCCGGCCACGCCGATTATGTGAAGAACATGATCACCGGCGCCGCGCAGATGGACGGCGGCATTCTGGTGGTGTCGGCCGCCGACGGCCCGATGCCGCAGACCCGCGAGCACATCCTGCTCGCCCGTCAGGTCGGCGTTCCGGCGCTGGTCGTGTTCATGAACAAGGTCGACCAGGTCGACGACGAGGAGCTCCTGGAGCTCGTCGAGCTCGAGATCCGCGAGCTGCTCTCGTCCTACGACTTCCCGGGCGACGACATTCCGATCGTCAAGGGTTCGGCTCTCGCCGCGCTCGAGGACAGCAATGACGAGATCGGCGAAAAGGCGATCCTCGAGCTGATGGCGGCTGTCGACAGCTACATCCCGCAGCCCGAGCGTCCGCTCGACCGCCCGTTCCTGATGCCGATCGAGGACGTGTTCTCGATCTCCGGCCGCGGCACCGTTGTGACCGGCCGTGTGGAGACCGGCATCGTCAAGGTTGGCGAGGAAGTCGAGATCGTCGGCATCAAGGACACCCGCAAGACCGTCGTCACCGGCGTCGAAATGTTCCGCAAGCTGCTCGACCAGGGTCAGGCCGGCGACAACATCGGCGCGCTGATCCGCGGCGTCGGCCGTGAGGAAGTCGAGCGCGGGCAGGTTCTCTGCAAGCCGGGCTCGATCAAGCCGCACACCGACTTCTCGGCCGAGGTCTATGTCCTCTCTAAGGACGAGGGTGGCCGTCACACGCCGTTCTTCGCCAACTACCGTCCGCAATTCTACTTCCGCACGACCGACGTGACGGGCGAAGTGGTTCTGCCGGAAGGCACCGAGATGGTCATGCCCGGCGACAACGTGAACCTGGGCGTCAAGCTCATCGCTCCGATCGCCATGGACCAGGGCCTGCGCTTCGCCATTCGCGAAGGCGGCCGGACCGTCGGCGCAGGGGTTGTGGCGACGATCACGAAGTAGTATAGGGCCATCAGCCGCGCGGGTCCGACGGATTCGCGCGGCTCACCCCAGTTTCGAGTTATTGGCCGTTCCGGGGCCGTGAGGCTCCGGATTGGCGTTGTTTGGTTGAGCGCCTAACCAGGTATCGACGGGCTTGCCCGTCGAAGCTTTGGCAAGGGCGGGCTCTTTCGCATCGGTAAGCAGGTTATGGAAACGCAGAATATCCGGATTCGCCTCAAGGCGTTCGATCATCGTGTGCTGGATCAGGCCACGGGCGACATCGCTGACACGGCTCGGCGCACGGGTGCTCTCATTCGCGGGCCGATCCCGCTCCCGACCCGCATCGAGAAGTTCACCGTCAACCGTTCGCCGCACGTCGACAAGAAGTCGCGCGAGCAGTTCGAGGTGAGGACGTACAAGCGGCTGCTCGACATCGTGCAGCCGACCCCGCAGACGGTGGACGCGCTTATGAAGCTCGACCTCGCAGCAGGTGTAGACGTCGAAATCAAATTGGCCTAAGGGCCTGGCACGGCGCGCGATTGACCGCGGTGCCGAGCCAATAAAAACGTGGAGTTCTCCGCCAAGTATCGCTTGGTGGAGTGCGCATGGGATACCGCGGGAGCTTAGCTTCCGGCCTGCGTCCCCGCCGTTTCGCTCAAGAGCGAAGCACGAGCCCAGGCGGGGCACGCACATAATTCGGGCTTACGGGTTCGCGCCAAAGTCTCACTTTGGCGGGTCCCTCAAGCGGGTTCCCGCCAAAGTATTGCTTTGGAGGGGGCCCTCAAGCACCTCGGAATGGTCCGTGGTGCCTCTGTATGAGGAGCATGGTCATGCGCACTGGCGTGATCGCGAAGAAAATGGGGATGACCCGCATATTCCAGGACGACGGGCGCCACGTGCCCGTGACCGTCCTGGCGCTCGACAATGTCCAGGTCGTGTCGCGCAAGGAAGCCGGCCGCGACGGCTATGTCGCCGTCCAGCTCGGCGCCGGCACCGCCAAGGCGAAGAACCTTTCCAAGCCGGAGCGCGGCCATTTCGGCAAGGCCGAAGTGGAGCCCAAGGCGCGTGTCGCCGAGTTCGTGGTCGCCGAGGATGCGCTCCTCGATGTCGGCGCTGAACTCACCGCCGATCATTATGTCGCCGGCCAGATGGTCGACATCCAGGGCGTCACCCAGGGCAAGGGCTTCCAGGGCGGCATGAAGCGCTGGGGCTTCGGCGGTCTTCGCGCCACTCACGGCGTCTCCGTCTCGCACCGTTCGCTTGGTTCGACCGGTCAGCGCCAGGATCCGGGCCGCGTCTTCAAGAACAAGAAGATGGCCGGTCACATGGGCGCCAAGAACCGCACCCAGCAAAATCTCGAGATCGTCCGCACGGACGTCGAGCGCGGCCTGCTCTTCGTGAAGGGCTCCGTGCCCGGTCACAAGGGCGGCTGGCTGCTCGTCAAGGACTCCGTGAAGGTCGCGCGTCCCGACGGCGCTCCCTATCCCGCCGGCATTCGCCAGGCGGCCAGCAACGATACCGCTCCCGCTGACACCCCGGCCGACGCCGAGGCGAACGTGGCAGCGACCGAAGGCCAGGAAGGCTAAACGATGAAGGTCAAGGTCACCAACCTCGACGGCGCGTCCTCCGGGGCTGCCGGCGACATCGAGCTCAACGATGCCGTGTTCGGCGTCGAGCCGCGCGCCGACATCCTCCACCGCGTCGTCACCTGGCAGCTCGAGAAGCGCCGCGGCACCGCCCGCGCCGCCCGCGAGCGTTCCGATGTCGCCCGCACTGGCAAGAAGTTCGGCCGACAAAAGGGCGGCGGCACCGCCCGTCACGGCGATCGCCGCGCTCCGATCTTCGTCGGCGGCGGCAAGGCGCACGGCCCGCGGGTCCGCGACTTCAATCCGTCGCTGAACAAGAAGGTGCGTGCGCTCGGGCTCAAGATGGCGCTCAGCTCGAAGGCCGCGGCCGGCCAGCTGATCGTCATGGAAAACCTGGACGTCACCGAAGCCAAGACCAAGACGCTCAAGGAGCAGCTGTCGGGCCTCGGTTTCGGCAGGACCGCCCTCGTGATCGACGGCGATGCTCTCAACGTCGGCTTCGCCCGCGCGTCGTCGAACCTCAGGGAGATCAACCTGCTCCCGGCGGTCGGCGCCAACGTCTACGACATTCTTAAGGCAGATACCCTGGTGCTGACGCGCGCCGCGGTCGAGAAGCTGGAGGCGCGTTTCAATGGCTAGGGTTTTCGGCGGCAAGAAGCCGGCCAAGACGGGAACCGTCGACATCAACCATTATGATGTCGTGCTCGCCCCGCACATCACCGAGAAGTCGACCCTGCTGTCCGAGCAGAACGCAGTCGTGTTCAAGGTCGCGAACGACGCCTCCAAGCCGCAAATCAAGGCGGCCGTGGAAGCTCTGTTCGGCGTCAACGTCACGGGCGTGAACACGATCGTTCAGAAGGGCAAGTCGAAGCGCTGGAAGGGACGTCCCTACACGCGCTCGGACATGAAGAAGGCGATCGTGACGCTGGCCGAAGGCCAGTCCATCGACGTCACCACCGGTATCTGAGGCTAAGACATGGCACTCAAGTCATACAATCCGACGACCTCGTCGCAGCGCGGCCTGATCCTCGTCGACAAGTCGTCGCTGTGGAAGGGCAAGCCCGTCAAGGCGCTGACCGAAGGCAAGCGCAAGACCGGCGGCCGCAACAACAAGGGCCACGTCACGTCGCGCGGCATCGCCGGCGGCCACAAGCAGCGTTACCGCTATGTCGACTTCAAGCGTCGCAAGTGGGACGTTCCGGCCACCGTCGAGCGGATGGAATATGATCCAAACCGCACCGCCTTCATCGCGCTGGTGCGCTATGAGGATGGCGAGCTCGCTTATATCCTGGCGCCGCAGCGTCTTGCCGCAGGCGAGACGATCGTCGCCGGCCGCAAGACCGACGTGAAGCCCGGCAATGCGATGGAGCTCGGCCAGATGCCGGTCGGCACCATCGTCCACAATGTCGAGATGCGTCCGGGCAAGGGCGGCCAGATCGCCCGTTCGGCCGGCACTTATGTGCAGGTCGTCGGCCGTGACCGCGGCATGGTGATCGTCAGGCTCAATTCAGGCGAGCAGCGCTATATCCGGTCCGACTGCATGGCGACTGTTGGCGCCGTGTCGAACCCGGACAACCAGAACCAGAACTTCGCCAAGGCCGGCCGCACGCGCTGGATGGGCAAGCGTCCGCTGACCCGCGGCGTCGCGAAGAACCCGGTCGACCACCCGCATGGCGGCGGCGAAGGCCGCACCTCGGGCGGCCGTCACCCGGTCACCCCCTGGGGCAAGCCGACCAAGGGTGCGCGCACCCGCCACAACAAGGCGACGGACAAGATGATCATCCGTTCACGCCACGCGAAGAAGAAGAGGTAATCATGGCCCGCTCCGTCTGGAAAGGTCCGTTTGTCGAGCTGTCGCTGCTGAAGAAGGCGGAGACCGCGCAGGAAACCAACGCCCGTGCGCCGATCAAGACCTGGTCGCGTCGTTCGACGATCCTGCCGCAGTTCGTCGGCCTCACGTTCAACGTCTATAATGGCCGCAAGTTCGTGCCGGTGTCCGTCAACGAGGAAATGGTGGGCATGAAGCTCGGCGAGTTCGCGCCGACCCGCTACTTCCCCGGCCACGCGGCCGACAAGAAGGGCAAGAGGTAAGCCATGTCCAAGGAAAAGAGCCCCCGCAAGGTCGCCGACAATGAGGCGCTCTCGGTCGGCACCACGATCCGCGGCTCGGCCCAGAAGCTGAACCTCGTCGCTGCCCTGATCCGCGGCCGCAAGGCCGAGGACGCATTGAACATCCTCACCTTCTCCAAGAAGGCGATGGCCGTGGACGTGCGCAAGGTGCTGGCTTCTGCGATCGCCAATGCCGAGAACAACCACAATCTCGATGTCGACGCGCTCGTCGTCGCCGAGGCGTCGGTCGGCAAGTCGATCTCGATGAAGCGCTTCACGCCGCGCGCCCGCGGTCGTTCGAGCCGGATCGTCAAACCGTTCAGCCGCGTGCGCATCGTCGTCCGCGAGCAGCAGGAAGCTTAATCATGGGTCAGAAGAGCAATCCGATCGGGCTCCGGCTGCAGATCAACCGCACCTGGGACAGCCGCTGGTATGCCGAGGGCGACGCTTACGCCCGGCTGCTGCTTGAGGATCTCAAGATCCGCAAGTTCATCATGAAGACGATCCCGCAGGCGGCGATCTCCAAGGTGGTGATCGAGCGTCCGGCCAAGCTGTGCCGCGTCTCCGTCTATGCCGCGCGCCCCGGCGTGATCATCGGCAAGAAGGGCGCCGACATCGAGAAGCTTCGCAAGCAGCTCTCGTCGATGACTTCGAGCGACGTGTCGCTGAACATCGTCGAGATCCGCAAGCCGGAGATCGACTCCAAGCTCGTCGCCCAAGGCGTCGCCGACCAGCTCGAGCGCCGCATCGCCTTCCGCCGGGCCATGAAGCGCGCGGTGCAGTCGGCTCTGCGCCTCGGCGCCGAGGGCATCCGCATCACCTGCTCGGGCCGTCTCGGCGGCGCCGAGATCGCCCGGACCGAATGGTATCGTGAGGGCCGCGTGCCGCTCCACACCCTTCGCGGCAATGTCGATTATGCCGAGGCGCAGGCCCACACCGCTTACGGCGTGTGCGGCGTCAAGGTCTGGATCTTCAAGGGCGAGATCCTCGGCCACGATCCGATGGCCCAGGACCGGCTGATGATGGACGCGCAGACTTCGGGCGTCCGCCCGGCCCGCGATGATCGCCGGTAACTGGCGCCGCTAAGGAACAAGAGAAATGCTGCAACCCAAACGCACCAAGTTCCGCAAGGCCTTCAAGGGCCGCATCCATGGCAATGCCAAGGGTGGGACCGAGCTGAATTTCGGCGCCTATGGCCTCAAGGCCATGGAGCCGGAGCGGATCACCGCGCGCCAGATCGAGGCGGCCCGCCGTGCGATCACGCGTCACATCCGCCGCCAGGGCCGTCTCTGGATCCGCATCTTCCCGGACGTGCCGGTATCGTCCAAGCCGGCCGAAGTCCGCATGGGCTCGGGCAAGGGCAGCCCGGAATTCTGGGCCGCGCGCGTCAAGCCGGGCCGCATCCTGTTCGAGCTGGACGGCGTTCCGGGCCCGATCGCCCGCGTCGCCTTCGAGCGCGCGATGGAAAAGCTTCCGATCAAGACCAAGGTGGTTGCCCGCCTCGGCGAGAGCGTGGTCGGGGAGGAATAAGATGGCGAAGATTTCCGACTTGAAGACCCGCAGCGACGACCAGCTCTCCGAGGAGCTCGGCCAGCTGAAGCGCGAGCAGTTCAACCTGCGTTTCCAGGCTGCGACCAACCAGCTGGAGAAGCCGTCGCGGGTTCGCGAAGTGCGCCGCAGCATCGCCCAGATCAAGACCCTGCAGGGCGAGCGTTCGCGCTCCGCTCAGGCCAAGGGCTAAGGAGTAGACATGCCAAAGCGCATTCTCACCGGCATCATCGTGTCGGACAAGACCGAGAAGACCGTGGTGGTGAAGGTCGAGCGGCGGGTGAAGCACCCGCTCTACGGCAAGATCATCAAGCGGTCGAAGAAGTATCACGCCCATGACGAGGCGAACGAGTTCAAGCAGGGCGAGACCGTCCGCATCGAAGAGACGCGGCCGATTTCCAAGCTGAAGACCTGGAAGGTCATCGACCGCGTCGACACGCACGCCACGCCCGAAAAGGCCGACGTCGCCTAAACGAATTTTGTGAAGCTGATCGCCGGACGGGTTCCGGTTGAAGTTAGAAAAGGAATGGATCGATGATCCAGATGCAGTCCAACCTTGAGGTCGCCGACAATTCGGGGGCCAAGCGCGTCCAGTGCATCAAGGTGCTTGGCGGGTCGAAGCGCCGCTTTGCCGGCGTCGGCGACGTGATCGTCGTCTCCGTCAAGGAAGCGGCGCCGCGCGGCCGCGTGAAGAAGGGTGACGTTCACAAGGCCGTCATCGTCCGCACGGCGAAGGACATTCACCGCGCCGACGGTTCGACGATCCGGTTCGATTCGAACGCGGCCGTTCTCGTCAACAACAACCAGGAGCCGATCGGCACCCGCATCTTCGGCCCGGTCGTTCGCGAACTGCGCGCCAAGAAGCATATGAAGATCATCAGTCTCGCGCCGGAGGTGCTGTAATGGCCGCTGCGAAGATCAAGAAAGGCGACAAGGTCGTCGTCCTGTCCGGCAAGGACAAGGGCAAGCACGGCGAGGTCACCAAGAGCCTTCCCAAGGAGGGCAAGGTGATCGTGTCGGGCGTGAATATCATCACGCGCCATCGCAAGGCGACGCAGGCCAACCCGCAGGGCGGCCTGGAAAAGTCGGAAGCGCCGATGCACGTGTCGAAGGTGGCGCTCGAGGATCCGAAGACCGGCCGCCCGACGCGCGTCCGCTTCGAGGTCCGTGACGGCAACAAGGTCCGCGTCGCTGCGCGGTCCGGGGAGACGATCAATGGCTGATGCCAAATATGTTGCGCGCCTGAAGCGCGATTATGACGAGCGCATCGTGCCCGCGATGACGGAGAAGTTCGGCTACAAGAACCGGTTCGAGGTTCCCAAGCTGGACAAGATCGTCATCAACATGGGCGTGGGCGAAGCGACCCAGGACAAGAAGAAGGTCGAGGTCGCCGCGTCCGAGATGGAGCTGATCGCCGGTCAGAAGCCGGTGGTCACCAAGGCCAAGAAGTCGATCGCCCAGTTCAAGCTGCGCGAGGGCATGCCGATCGGCGTCAAGGTCACGCTCCGCCGCGAGCGGATGTACGAGTTCCTCGATCGTCTCGTCACCGTGGCGCTGCCGCGCGTCCGCGACTTTCGCGGCCTCAACCCCAAGTCGTTCGACGGCCGCGGCAATTATGCCATGGGCCTGAAGGAGCAGATCATCTTCCCGGAGATCAGCTACGATCGCATCGACAAGGTGCGCGGCATGGACATCATCGTCACCACCACCGCGAAGACGGACGACGAGGCGCGCGAGCTGCTGCGCCTCTTCAACTTCCCGTTCCCGCGCACCGAAGAAGATCAGAAGCAGGCGGCCTGAGGCCCCTTGCGTCTAAGCAGAGAGAAGAGAGCTTAAGTCCATGGCGAAACTGAGTTCCATCAACAAGAATGAGCGTCGCAAGAAGCTCGTTAAGAAATATTCCGGCCAATATGCGAAGCTGAAGGCGATCGCGGACGACGAGTCCAGGGACGATACCGAGCGTCTGATCGCCCGGCTGAAGATGGCCGAAATCCCGCGCAACGCGAACCCGACCCGGGTCCGCAACCGCTGCGGCCTTACCGGCCGTCCGCGTGCCAATTATCGCAAGTTCGGCCTCTCGCGCATCATGATCCGCGAACTGGGCAATGCCGGCCTCATCCCCGGCCTCACCAAGTCGAGCTGGTAAGGTTTAGATATGCCATTGACCGATCCCCTGGGTGATATGCTCACCCGCATCCGCAACGGCCAGCAGGCCCGCAAGGACAGCGTGCTCACGCCCGCCTCCAAGCTTCGGGTCCGCGTTCTCGACGTGCTTCAGCGCGAGGGCTATATCCGCGGCTACAGTGAAGAAGCGCTCGGGCCCGCCAAGGGCCTGCGCATCGAGCTGAAATATTTCGAAGGGCAGCCTGCGATCCAGCATGTGTCCCGCGTTTCGACCCCGGGCCGCCGCGTCTACTCGGGAAGCCAGGAGCTTCCCCGGGTCCGCAACGGCCTCGGCATCACCATCGTCTCGACGCCACGTGGCGTTCTGTCCGACGCGGAAGCGCGCGAGCAGAATGTCGGCGGCGAGGTGCTGGCGGAGGTATTCTGATATGAGCCGCATTGGAAAAGTCCCCGTTGCGCTGCCGGAGAGCGTCTCGGCCTCGATCGAAGGATCGGTGCTGTCGGTGAAGGGCCCGAAGGGCACCCTCGCCATGCCGATGCTCGACGACATCAGCTACGGGATCGAAGACGGCCGCATCGTCGTCCGTCCCGCCAACGAGACCAAGCGCGCACGCTCCTTCTGGGGCATGCACCGCACGCTGGTGCAAAATCTGGTGACCGGCGTCACCGAGGGCTTTACCAAGACCCTCGAGATCACCGGCGTCGGCTATCGTGCCGCCATGCAGGGCAAGAACCTGCGTCTGCAGCTTGGCTACAGCCACGACGTCAACGTTGCCGTGCCCGAGGGGCTGGCGGTGGCGACACCCGATGCGACCACCGTCGTGATCAGCGGCAACGACCGTCAGAAGGTCGGTCAGCTCGCCGCCGAGATCCGTCGCTGGCGCAAGCCGGAGCCTTATAAGGGCAAGGGCATCAAATATCGCGGCGAGTTCATCTTCCGCAAAGAAGGCAAGAAGAAGTAAGCCATGGCCAAGCTCTCTCTTTTCGACCGCCGCCGTCAGCGCGTTCGCACCTCGCTCCGCAAGCGCGGCGGCGTCCGGCCGCGGCTCAGCGTTCACCGCTCGGGCAGGCACATCTACGCCCAGGTCATCGACGACACCGCCGGCAAGACGCTGGCTTCGGCTTCGACGATTGACAAGGACGTCAAGGGCAATGGCGGCGCAACCGTCGGTTCCGCTCAGGACGTCGGTCGCCGGGTTGCCGAGCGCGCCAAGGCTGCGGGCGTGACGCAGGTGGTTTTCGACCGTGGCGGTTTCCTGTTCCACGGCCGCGTGAAGGCACTCGCAGATGCCGCACGCGAAGGCGGATTGGAGTTTTAAGTAATGGCTGACGACAACATTCAGGGCGCCTCGGTGCAGGACGGTCCCGTCCAGGAGAGCCAGAGCCAGGACGCCGTGCAGAGCCAGGATGCTGCTCCCGGCGGTCCCGGTGGACGGCGCGAGCGCGGCGCCCGTGGCGGCCGCGGCGGCGGTGGCGGCGGACGTGACAATCGCGGTGGCAATCGTGGCCGCCGTGACGATCGCGGCCGCGGCGGCAACCGTGACGACGATGGCGGCGAGGAGCTGATCGAGAAGCTCGTCCACATCAACCGCGTCTCCAAGACGGTAAAGGGCGGCAAGCGCTTCGGCTTCGCGGCGCTCGTCGTGGTTGGCGACGGCAAGGGCCGCGCTGGCTTCGGCAAGGGCAAGGCCCGCGAAGTGCCGGAAGCCATCACCAAGGCGACTTCGGCCGCCAAGAAGTCGATGGTCCGCGTGCCGCTGAAGGAAGGCCGCACGCTGCATCACGACGGCAATGGCCATTTCGGCGCCGGCAAGGTGACCCTGCGCACGGCTCCGGCCGGCACCGGCATCATCGCAGGCGGCCCGATGCGCGCCGTGTTCGAGAGCCTGGGTGTGGCCGACGTCGTGACCAAGTCGGTCGGCACGTCCAACCCGTACAACATGATCCGGGCGACCTTCGAGGCGCTCGGCGAGCAGACCAGCCCCAAGTCGGTGGCGCAGCGTCGCGGCAAGAAGATTGCCGACCTGCTCGGCCGTGGCGGCTCGCAGACTGCCGAGGCTGACGCCGCGGCAGTGACGGAGTAAGAAGATGGCGACCATCAAGATCACCCAGACCGGGTCCCCGATCCGGCGCACGTCCGATCAGAAGCAGACGCTGATCGGACTGGGCCTCAACAAGATGCATCGCACCGTGGAACTGACGGACACCCCCGAGGTGCGCGGCATGATCCGCAAGGTGCAGCATATGGTATCGGTCGAGGGCTGACCCCTCGACCGTCATCCCCGCGAAAGCGGGGATCCCGCTTCTTTCTTCTTGCGGGTTTACAAATAGAAGAAGCGAGGCCCCCGCTTTCGCGAGGGCTGCGGATCGATCTCTGACCGATCCTTGCGCGACAAAAGCGAAAGCGAGTGCAACGACATGAAACTGAACGAACTCCGCGACAATAAGGGTGCCCGTAAGTCCCGCGTCCGCGTCGGTCGCGGCATCGGTTCCGGCCTCGGCAAGACCGCCGGCCGCGGCCAGAAGGGCCAGACCAGCCGTTCGGGCGTCTCCATCTTCGGCTTCGAAGGCGGGCAGATGCCGCTCCACATGCGGCTCCCGAAGCGCGGCTTCAACAACCCGTTCGGCAAGGACTATGCTGAGGTGAACCTGGGCGCGATCCAGAAGCTGGTCGATGCCGGCACGCTCGGCACCGACGGCGTCGTCGACCATGCGGCGCTCAAGGCGGCCGGTGTCGCTCGTGGCGGCAAGGACGGCGTTCGCCTGCTCGGCAAGGGCGCGATCACGTCCAAGCTCAGCTTCCGCGTCGCCGGCGCGTCGGCCGGCGCTCGTCAGGCCGTCGAAGCCGCTGGTGGCTCGGTCGAGGTGATCGAGGTCGTTCCCGCCGCCGAGAAGCACAAGGCCAAGCACCGCGTCGCTCAGAAGGAGCGCGCCGCCGACAAGGAAGCCAAGAAGGCGGCTTCCAAAGCCTGAGCGGTTCACGGCTGACAAGCCGCCGCAGATCACTATATCAGCGGCGGGGGTGTTCAACGCTTCCGCCGCTGTTCTCATTTTCTGAGGTCCACTAGAATATGGCATCCGCCGCCGAACAACTGGCAGCCAACATCAATTTCGCGAACTTCGCGAAGGCGACCGACCTCAAGAAGAGGCTCTGGTTTACGATCGGCGCGCTGATCGTTTTCCGCCTGCTCTCGTTCGTGCCGCTGCCCGGCATTGATCCGCGCGCGCTGAACGCTTTGTTCAACACCACCCGCGGCGGCGTGCTCGACTTCTTCAACATGTTCTCGGGCGGAAGCTTGGAGCGCATGAGCCTGATCGCGCTCGGCGTGATGCCCTACATCACCGCGTCCATCGTCGTGCAGCTCGCGACCTCGATGTCGCCGACGCTTGCCGCCCTCAAGAAAGAGGGCGAGACCGGCCGCAAGAAGATCAACCAGTACACCCGCTACGGCACCGTCTTCCTTTGCGCTATCCAGGGCTATTTCATCGCCGTGGGCCTAGAGGGTTGGGGGCAGGGCGGCAGCGGATCGGCCGTGATCGACCCGGGAATGATGTTCCGCGTCACCACCGTGATCAGCCTGGTCGGCGGCACCATGTTCCTGATGTGGCTTGGCGAGCAGATCACCAGCCGCGGCATCGGCAACGGCGTGTCGCTAATCATCATGGCGGGCATCGTCGCGCAGCTCCCGACCGCGATCGCGCAGGCTTTCGAAGGCGGCCGCACGGGCACATTGTCGCCGATCATCATCGTCGGCGTGCTCGCGCTCGCGGCGGCGCTGATCATCTTCATCTGCTTCATGGAGCGCGCCCAGCGCCGGGTCCTCATTCAATATCCCAAGCGCCAGACCGCGCGCGGCGGCATGCAGGCGGAACGCTCGCACCTGCCGCTGAAGCTCAATACGTCAGGCGTCATTCCGCCGATCTTCGCCTCGTCGCTGCTGCTGATGCCGCTCACGATCGCGCAGTTCGCCGGCAACCGCACGGCGGGGGAGAGCACCTGGGGTGACATCCTCATCACCGTCACCACCGCGCTCCAGCACGGCGCGCCGCTCTACATGTTCCTCTACGGCGCCGGCATCGTCTTCTTCTGCTTCTTCTACACCGCCGTGGTGTTCAACCCGGAAGAGACCGCGGACAACCTCAAGCGCTATGGCGGCTTCATTCCCGGCATTCGGCCGGGCAAGCGCACCGAGGAATATCTCGACTACGTTCTCACCCGCATCACCGTGGTGGGTGCCGCATATCTGACGATCATCTGCCTCGTGCCGGAATTCCTGATCGCGCGCGCGGGCATACCCTTCTATCTCGGCGGCACGTCGCTCCTCATCGTCGTGAACGTGACGATGGACACGGTGACGCAGATCCAGAGCCACCTCATCGCCCACCAATATGGCGACCTCATCAAGAAGGCGAAACTCAAGGGCGGGAGGGCCAGGTGAGCACGGCTCCTGCCGCGATGGCCGGCAGGCCGCTCAACATCATCCTGCTCGGCCCGCCGGGCGCGGGGAAGGGCACCCAGGCCGAGCGGCTCGTCAAGGAGCGCGGCATGGTCCAGCTCTCGACCGGCGACATGCTCCGCGCCGCCGTCAAGGCCGGCACCGAGATCGGCAAGATGGCCGACGAGATCATGAAGGCGGGCAAGCTTTTCCCGGATGATTTGATGAGCCAGATCCTCGGCGCCCGCCTGGACGAGCCGGACACCGAGAACGGCGTCATCTTCGACGGCTATCCGCGCACCCAGGCGCAGGCGGCTTCGCTCGATCGGTTGCTCGAGGAACGCGGCCGAACTTTGGACCATGTGATCGAGCTCTCGGTCGAGGAAGAAGCGCTGGTGAACCGCATCACCGGCCGCTTCTCCTGCGCGAAGTGCGGCACCGGCTATCACGACGCCTACAAGCTTCCCAAGCTCCAGGGGATCTGCGATGTCTGCGGATCGGATCAGTTCAAGCGGCGAGCCGACGACAATGCGGAGGCGGTGCGCACCCGCCTCGCCGAATATCGCGCCAAGACCGCGCCGATCCTCCCGATCTACGAGGAGCGCGGCCTCGTCACCCATGTCGACGGCATGGCTCCCATTGAAGATGTGAACGGCGCCATCGAGGCGATCCTCAACGAGCCCGGCTGTAGCCGCGCCGGAGCATAGCGTCGGCGTGGCACCGCCCGGTCACGTCGATCTTTCCGGCTTCCTCGAGGGCCTGAAGCGCCGCAATCCCGGCCAGCCCGAATTCGTCCAGGCGGTCCAGGAAGTCGCGGAGGACATCTTCGACTTCATCGCCGACAAGGAGGCCTACCACCGCTGGCAAATCCTGCGCCGCATTGCGGAGCCGGACCGGGTCGTGTCGTTCCGCGTCGTCTGGCAGGACGACAAGAACAACATTCGCGTGCAGCGCGGCTGGCGGGTGCAGAACAACAATGCGATCGGGCCGTATAAGGGCGGCATCCGCTTCCACCCGACCGTCACCGAAAGCGTGCTGAAGTTTCTCGCCTTCGAGCAGACGTTCAAGAATGCGCTGACCGGCCTGCCGATGGGGGGCGGCAAGGGCGGCGCCAACTTCAATCCCAAGGGCAAGAGCGACAGCGAAGTGATGCGCTTCTGCCAGAGCTTCATGACCGAGCTCTACCGCCACATCGGCGCGGACGTTGACGTTCCGGCCGGAGACATCGGCGTCGGCGCGCGCGAGATCGGCTACATGTTCGGCCAGTACAAACGCATCACGAACGAATTCACAGGTGTGCTGACCGGCAAGGGCCTGGAATATGGCGGCTCGCTGATCCGCACGGAGGCGACTGGCTATGGCGCCGTATACTTCCTCGAAAACATGCTGAGCCGTCTCGGCAACTCGGTGGAGGGGAAGACCGCAGTCATCTCGGGCTCCGGCAACGTCGCCACTCATGCCGCGGAAAAGATGGTGCAGCTCGGCGGCAAGGTGCTGACCTTGTCCGATTCCGAAGGCTTCATCCACGATCCCGATGGCATCACCCAGGAGAAGATCGATTGGGTGAAGGCACACAAGACGAAGCGCCGCGGCCGCATCTCGGATTATGCAAAGGAATTCACCGGTTCGACCTTCCACGCCGGCCAGCGGCCGTGGGGCGTGCCGTGCGACCTTGCCTTGCCGTGCGCGACGGAGAACGAGCTTACTGGTCAAGAGGCCGAGCTGCTGGTGAAGAACGGCTGCATCGCGGTGTCGGAGGGCGCCAACATGCCGACCGATCTCGATGGCGTGCACGTCTTCAAGGAAGCAGGGATCCTCTACGCGCCCGGCAAGGCGGCCAATGCCGGCGGTGTCGCCGTTTCGGGACTCGAGATGAGCCAGAACTCGGCGCGCATTTCCTGGAAGGAAGCCGAGCTGCAGCAGCTCCTCAAGGACATCATGCAAGGCATTCACGAGCGCTGCGTCGAATATGGCGGACGCGCGGGAACGGATCACATCAACTATGTCCGCGGCGCAAATATCGCCGGGTTCAAAAAAGTGGCCGATGCGATGCTGGCCTACGGTGTCGTCTGAGCGCCTGAGACTAAGCGCGAAATTGCGCAGGCAATTTCCCGCTTAGGCGAAGATCAGCGCCAGACCGGCCGACCACCCGCCGCATGGCGGAGTGGATCGACGGCGCGGCTCTGCCGCGACGTTTCGCATCAGCCGCCAACGCGCTAAGTCACTCCTCGATGTCCTCTCCACCACAACCCGCCTCCATCCATAGCCGGCTGCCCCACTGGTCTCCGCGCCAGTGGCTGGTGCTTCTCCTCATCGCCGCCGAGGCGCTCTTCCTCTTCAACCTGCAGCATCCGCGGCAGATGTTCTTCGACGAGACGCATTACGTCCCGGCCGCTCGCGACCTTCTTCACGGCATCCGCTACGGCAATATCGAGCATCCGCTCGTCGCCAAGACGCTGATCGGCCTGTCCATGCTCCTGTTCGGCGACACGCCGTTCGGCTGGCGGCTGATGAGCACGTTCTTCGGCTGCGCCAGCGTCGCCGCAATATTCCTGATCGCGCAGAGCCTGTTCCGCGACGTGCGGGTGAGCCTCACCGCGGGCGTCCTGACGCTGCTCAACCAGATGCTCTTCGTCCAGGCGCGGATCGCGATGCTGGACGTCTATATGGGCGCGTTCCTGCTGCTCGCTCTTTGGTGCCTGATCGATGGCTATGCGAGAGAGGAGGGCGTGCGCGCCCGGCTCATTGCCGCAGGCGCACTGCTGGGGCTCGCGATCGGCTGCAAATGGCTGGCTCTGCCCTATCTGGCCGCTGCAGGCATCACCTTCGTGTTGCTCAAGGCGAAGTCGGCGATTGGAGCCGGTGGGGGGCTAAGCGGCTTTCTTTTCTCGCGAAGCCTTCCGGCCTGGCGAGGAGTGTCCACTATCGAAGGCGCGTTCTGGATCGGCGGCCTGAGCGTCATCGTTTATCTGGCGACCTTCTGGCCCGCCTTTTTCGTCGCCGATAATGCCCTGACGCTCAGCCGTCTCCTCCCGCATCAGCTCGAAATGTATGCTCAGCAGACGCAGGTGCTCGCGCCGCACACTTACCAGAGCCAATGGTGGCAATGGCCGCAGATCGGGCGGCCGATCTGGTATTTATACGAGCGGGTGGAGGGGGTGCTCAGAGGCGTGCTGCTGGTCGGCAATCCAGCCGTCATGTGGGGCGGCCTCCTCGCCGTGCTCGCCTGCCTGTTCGGCGGTGTCGGCGCCCGCGATCCGCGACTGCTCCTGGTGGCCGCCCTTTGGATCTTCGCATTTGGCATCTGGGTGCTGATCCCGAAGAAGATCGGCTTCTATTATTATTATTACTTGCCGGCGATGTTCCTACCGCTCGCGCTGGCAGCGGCGTTCCACCATTATTGCCGCAGCGGCCTCATGCGTTGGCTGCCGCCCGCCTTCACCATTCTCTCGGCGGGCCTTTTCGTTTATTTCTATCCGATCCTCGCGGCGACACTGCTGGCTGGAGACGATGCCTTCCTCACCTGGACTTGGTTCGAAAGCTGGCGCTAGACGCCGACGCGGATCAGGTCCTCGAACGGCACGTCCCAGACGGGCTCGCCCTTCTCGTCCTCGACATGGATCCAGCAGCCTGGGTGTAAAGGGACGCCCTTGACCATCACCTCGCGGGCGCTGCGCACGCCCTGGTACCAGGCCGCCTCAGCATCCGGCAGCCGCACGCCTTCTTCGTCGGTCAGGCGGGCGGGGCCGTCTTGAAAGTGGAAGAAAAACCGAGGCATGCCAGGAGAACGCGGCGGCAGACCTCAATGTTGCGCACAAAGAGGGTTACCGGCGAGTTCACGCCGAATGCGTTGCCGCAGGGGCAACCGCCTAGAGCTCGTCGCGCTCCAGCAACGGGAGGACCTTGGGCCCGCGATAGCTGCGAAGCGCGTCCAGCAGCCGCTCCGGATCGTCATCCGAAAGCAGCATCGCGCGCGTGCCGGTCTTGAGGAAACCTTCCACGACGACGCTGTCCAGGAACGTGATCAGCGGATCGTAGAAGCCCTCGACGTTGAGCAGGGCGCAGGGCTTGTCGTGATAGCCGAGGTGGAGCCAGGCCCAGACCTCGAACAGCTCCTCCAAGGTGCCGATGCCGCCCGGAAGCGCTACGAAGCCGTCGGCAAGGTCCGCCATCATGGCCTTGCGCTCATGCATCGAGTCGACGGTGTGGAGTTCGGTCAGGCCGGTATGGGCGACTTCCCAGTCCACCAGTTTCTGCGGGATCACGCCGAACACTTCTCCGCCCGCCGCGAGCGCGGCGTCGGCCACTACGCCCATCAAGCCGAGCCGCCCGCCGCCATAAACGAGCCCGATACCCTCACGGGCGAGCAATGTGCCGAACCTCTGGGCGGCCCGCTCATATTCGGGCCGGCTCCCGTGCCGCGACCCGGTGTAGACGCAGATGCGCATGCTTACCCTTATTCGAATTCGAGGATGACCTGGTCCACGGCCAGGCTGTCGCCGGGCTGCGCGACCACGATCGCGACGGTGCCGCTTTTCTCGGCGCGGAGGATATTCTCCATCTTCATTGCTTCCACCACCGCGAGCGGCTGGCCCCCTTCGACGCGGTCGCCTTCGCTGACATGGAGGGCCGTGAGCAGGCCGGGCATCGGGCAGAGCAGATATTTGGAAAGGTCCGGCGGGATCTTCTCGATCATGTAGCGGCTGAGCTCCGCCACATGCGCCGGCAGGACGTCGACGATGTGCTGGGCGCCGCGCGTCGTGAGGCGCCACTGCCGGCCCCGGCGTGCGATCTGGACGGTGCGGCTGCGCTCGTCGATCGTGCCTTTGAAGAGGCGCTGGCCGGGTTGCCAGCGGCCGATCAGCTCGCGGCCCTCGCCTTCATCCAGATAGGCGATCATGCCGCCATCGAAGCCGTCGAAGCGGATGCGGTGCTCGCGCCCCGCGACCCGCACCACCTGCTCCGGCGGGGGCAGGACCGCGGAGCCGAGCTGGCCGTCGATCGAGCAGGAGCGGTGCGCGGTTTCCATGCCGACCAGGGCCGCGACCACGGCCAAGTCTTCGATCAATTGCGGGTCGGCGGGAGCGCCCTGGAAGCCTTCCGGATATTCCTCGGCGATGAAGCCGGTGGTGATCGCTCCCGAGCGGAAGCGCGGATGCTGCATAAGAGCGGAGAGGAAATCGACATTGTGGGAGATGCCCTCGACCACGAAGCGGTCCAGCGCCTCGATCTGCCGGTCGATCGCCTGCTCGCGCGTGTCGCCGTAGGTGACCAGCTTGGCGATCATCGGATCGTAGAACATCGAGACTTCGCCGCCTTCGAACACCCCGTCGTCTACGCGAACGCCTTCCTTTTCGCGCGGCGGCTGGTAGCGGACGAGGCGGCCGGTCGAGGGCAGGAAACCGCGATACGGGTCCTCGGCATAGACGCGGTTCTCGACCGCCCAGCCACTGAGCTTCACGTCATCTTGGGTGAAGCCGAGCTTCTCGCCGGCCGCGACGCGGATCATCTGCTCGACCAGATCGAGGCCGGTCACCTGTTCGGTGACGGGATGCTCGACCTGAAGCCGGGTGTTCATTTCGAGGAAGTAGAAGCTCTTGCCCGTCGGGTCTGCGCCGGAGACGATCAGCTCGACGGTGCCGGCGCTGTAGTATCCGACGGCGCGGGCGAGGGCGACGGCCTGCTCGCCCATGGCCCTGCGCATTTCCGGCGTCACGAAGGGGGAGGGCGCTTCCTCCACCACCTTCTGGTGGCGGCGCTGGATCGAGCATTCGCGCTCGCCCAGATAGACGATGTTGCCGTGCTGATCGCCGAGCAGCTGGATCTCGATATGGCGCGGGCTCTCGATGAATTTTTCGATGAACACGCGGTCGTCACCGAATGAGGCGAGGCCCTCGCGTTTGGTTGCCTCGAAGCCTTCGCGGACGTCGGTCTCATTCCAGGCGAGCCGCATCCCCTTGCCGCCGCCGCCCGCGGACGCCTTCATCATCACCGGATAGCCGATCTCGGAAGCGATCTTCACCGCGTCGGCGGTCGTGGCGATGTCGCCGAGAAAGCCGGGAACGACGTTGACGCCGGCCGCCTGCGCCAGCTTCTTGGACGCGATCTTGTCGCCCATCGCCGCAATCGCGTTCGGCGGCGGCCCGATAAAGGCGATGTCGTTCTCCGCAAGCAGCCGGGCAAAGCTCTCGCGCTCAGACAGGAAACCGTAACCCGGATGCACCGCCTCCGCGCCCGTCTCCTCGCAGGCGAGCAGGATGAGATCGGCCTTGAGGTAACTCTCGTTCGCCGGAGCCGGCCCCAGCCGCACCGCCTCGTCCGCCATCCGCACATGCGGCGCCCGCGCGTCGGCGTCCGAGTACACAGCGACGGTTGCGATCCCCATCCGCTTGGCAGTGCGAATGACGCGACAGGCAATCTCGCCGCGGTTGGCGATGAGTATCTTCTTGAACATCAGCCCTCTTTCGTCATTCCCGCGAAAGCGGGAATCCCGCTTCTTTGTCCAGCCGCTTCGACAGGAAAGCGGGATCCCCGCCTTCGCGGGGATGACGAGGTGGAGGTCATTCGGCCGCCACTCGCGCCGGCTCTTCGCTCGTCGTGGGCGCCAGACCGAGCTTCTCGAACAGGCGCGCGTCGGCGCCCGCTCCAGCATTGCCAGTGGTAAGCAACTTGTCGCCCGTGAAGATCGAGTTGGCCCCTGCAAGGAAGCAGAGCGCCTGAGTGCTCTCGCTCATGCTCTCGCGGCCGGCTGAGAGGCGGACGATCGAGCGCGGCATGGTGATGCGGGCAACCGCCACCGTGCGGACGAACTCGATATCGTCGATCTTGGTGTTCCGCTCCTCGATCAGCCTGTCGCCGAGCGCGGTGCCCTTGATCGGCACAAGCGCATTGATCGGCACGCTTTCCGGGTGTGCGGGGAGGGTGGCGAGCGCGTGGAGGAAGCCGACGCGGTCCTCTCGGCTCTCGCCCATGCCGACGATGCCGCCGCAGCAGACCGACATGCCCGACGCTCGCACCCGCTCCAGCGTGTCGAGCCGCTCCTGCCAGGTGCGGGTGGTGATGACCTCCGCATAATATTCGGGCGAGCTGTCGAGATTGTGATTGTAGTAATCGAGCCCGGCCCCGGCCAAGCGGCTTGCCTGATCGTCGCTCAGCATGCCGAGCGTCATGCAGGTTTCCAGCCCCATCGCCTTGACGCCGGAGACCATCGTGCAAAGCGCGTCCATGTCGCGGTCCTTGGGCTCGCGCCAGGCGGCGCCCATGCAGAAACGGCCGGAGCCGCCTGCCTTGGCCTCGGCTGCCGCGGCGAGCACCGCGTCCACGTCGATCAGCTTCTCGGCCTTCAGCCCGGACTTCGCGAACGCCGACTGGCTGCAATAGCCGCAATCCTCCGGGCAGCCGCCGGTCTTGATCGAGAGCAGGGTGGAGAGCTGGACCTCGTTGGGCGCATGGTGGCGGCGGTGGATCGTCTGCGCCTCGTGGAGGAGGTCGAGGAAGGGGAGGTCGAAGAGGGCGGCGATATCGCCGCGACCCCAGTCGACTCGAATATTTCCAGTCAAAACAGCACGTCTCCGCAGATGAAGGCGAGGATTCCAAGGCCGAGCAGATACGCACGCGGAGCGATCGTGCGGAGCCGGTACACGCCGGGTTCGATCGCGCGACCAGCGGCCTTGGCGCTTACCAGCCGTTCGGCGCCCATGAAGGCCATGAATGCAGAGAGGCCCAGAGATACCACTGCGCCAGCCACGGCTAGGTCGCTGACGCCGGAGATCTTTTCCATTTGGAGGAAGGTAAAGATCGCGCCGAGCGACACCAAGGACACGGAGGTCAAATATTTGAAGAAATCGTACAGATAGCTGTCGCCATCGCCCGGCCGCTCCTGCCCGTTGCGTGGTTCGCCTTCGTTCATTCCGCAGCCTCTTCCAACGGGGGCAAGTTGTGGCCGAGGAGCTTGAGCACCTCGCCGGCGGCATCGACCAGGTTGGTACCCGGTCCGAAGATCGCCTGGACGCCGGCCTCGCGCAGCATGTCGTAATCCTGCGCGGGGATCACTCCGCCGACCACGACGCGGATGTCGGCACGGCCCATGTCGCGCAGGTGCCCGATCAGTTCGGGAATGAGCGTCTTGTGCCCCGCCGCAAGGCTGGACGCGCCGACCACATCGACCTCGCGGTCGATCGCGAGGCGGGCGCTCTCCTCGGGCGTCTGGAAGAGCGGGCCGGGGACCACCTCGAAGCCGAGATCGGCAAAGGCGGAGGCGACGAGATTGGCGCCTCGGTCGTGGCCGTCCTGGCCCATCTTGGCGACCAGCATGCGCGGCTTGCGGCCCAAGCGGCGGCCGACCGCCTCGACGCCCTCCTCGGCGCGGCCCCAGCGCGGATCGCCCGCATAAGCGCCGCCGTAGATGCCGCTGACGGGTTCGGGAACGGTATCGTAGCGGCCGAACACGTCCTCGAGCGCTGCACTGATTT
>NZ_CADCWD010000017.1 GCF_902806315.1 uncultured Sphingosinicella sp. | reverse complement strand
GGAACCCAGCAATTGCCCCGCCTTGGTCAGGCGTTCCGTCTCAACCACTTTGGTGAACACCACCAGATCACCCAGATCGAGCACTTCCCGTCCCCTTTCGCGGGCGAGGCTAAGCCAGAGTTGCGCAAGCGGCAACAGACTGTTCCAACCTTGGAGACTAGCCGCCCGCCGCGGCTCGTTTCAGCATCGTATCCAAAGGCACGGGGGCGAAACTCCGGCCGCGCGCCGCGATCGGCGCCGATCGAGAGGGGAGGATCAGATGCGGTCCACGCGCGCAATTTGTCACATTCGCAGCGGCCTGTTGGCGGCAACGGCCTTGGCGCTCCTGCCGGCAACCGCCGCGGCCGCGCAACAGCCCCCTGCGCCGGGCCCGGGCACCACCGCTGGGGAGACCAGCGAAGCCCAGGACGCCCCGGGGGTCGACGGCAACGACCAGTCGAACGAGGGCGAGACCATCATCGTGACCGGCACCAGTCGCGCGCGCGCCGCGCTCGACACGCCGCTCGCCGTCACCACGCTCGACGACGACCGGCTCGCCAAGCTCAGCTCGAGCAGCCAGGCCGACATCCTCAATACCATTCCAACGATCAAGGCCGACGCGGGCGGCGGCGAGGTCGCGACCAACGTGTTCATCCGAGGCCTGCCGTCCGGCGGCCAATTCCAGTTCACGCCACTCATGTATGACGGCATTCCGGTATTCAGCACCTTCGGGCTCAACAGCTCGGCGTACGATGTCTATTACCGCAACGATCTCGGCATCGAGCGGCTGGAGTTCGTCCGCGGCGGCGTGTCCAACCTGTTCGGCCCGGGCTCGGTCGCCGGCCTCATCAACTACATCAACCGCACGGGATCGGAGCGGACGCGCGGGATCGCCCAGATCGAGGTCGCCGAGCGCGACAGGTACCGCGGCGACTTCGCGATCAGCGGCCCGCTCGGCACCAACCTGTTCTACGCGCTGTCCGGCTATTACCGGTACGACGAGGGCCCGATCCGCACCGGCTTGGATACCGAAGGGTTCCAGCTGCGCGGCAATCTCAAGCACGAGTTCGCTGACGGCGGCGGATCGATCACCCTCTACGGCCAGTATATCGACGATAAGGTCGTGTTCTACCTGCCGATCCCGCTCGACGGCACGACCCGCAACCGAGTGCCAGGCAATGACGGACGCGTGGTCCGCTCCGTCCAGCACAATCGCACCGAAGGGCTCGGCTTCATGCTGCCCACCGGCCCGTACGTCAGCGACATCGAGGACAGCGTCTCGACGCAGGGCGGACAGCTCGCCTTGGTGTTCGAGCGCGAGTTCGGCAACGGCTGGGGCCTGAACGCGCGGACCAAATATTCCGACTACGACCACAAGTTCGGCCTGTGGTCCGACGGTGACGGCGTGGTGAATGTCCCCGAGTCGCTGCAGGGCTTCCTTACCAACCGCAATCTCGGCACGCTCGCCAACGCGACATTTACCTTCGCTGACGACGGCAGCGCGGTGCCCGCCAACTTCCTCGTCTTCGCCAACCGCTTCACCGACCGCGACCGCCCGGCGCGCGACTTCACCGCCGAGATCAACCTCACCAAGGAGCTGACAACCGGCAGCGTGGAGCACACCTTCACGCTCGGCGGCTTCTACGGAAACGCCCGCGCGCGCGACGTGAACATCACCACGCGCTACCTGGCCGAGTTCAACAACCAGCCCCGCCTCATCAACGTCGTCGTTCGCAACCCGACCACCGGCGCGCAGACCATCATCTCGCGAAATGGCCTGCTCGACGCCAGCGTCGGCAATTACGTCAACAACCGGCACCAGGCGGAACGCTACGCTTTTTATGTCGCCGACCAGATCGAGGGCGAGCGCTTCAACTTCGACATCGGCGCCCGCGTCGAGCGGCTCAAAGGCGACATCCGACGCGAGCGCGCATCGACCTTCGTCACCGACCCGACCACGCCCAACCTGTCGACAGCGTTGCGCGACGTGAGCTTCGGCAATGGTGGGTTCCTGACCGGCGAGGTCGACACGACCGAATGGGCGGTCGCCGCCGGCGCGCTCTACAAGATAACCGACGACTTCAATGTCTACGCCAACGCCTCGCGCGGCTACTTCTTCCCTGAGCTCCGGTCGGTCACCTTCCAGCCGCTCCCTGCCGGGACGCCCGCAAACGCCAGCGCGTCGCCGCCCACCCAGTCCTATTCCGGCGAGATCATCAAGCAGGCCGAGGTCGGCGTCAAATACGGCAGTCGCGGCTTCACCGCCACTTTGGCCGGGCTCTATACCAAGCTCACCAACCGCCGACAGGTGCTGTTCGTCAACGCACCCGGGGGCGGGTTCGAGGAGCGGGTCAATCTCGTCGCCACCGAGTCCTACGGCGTCGAGGCGACGGTCAGCGCGCGCTTGTTCGACGTTCTCACCGTCGAGGGCAACGTCACGCTCCAGGATCACAAATATACGCAATTCCAGACGGCTGTGGCCGGCGTGCCGACGCCCAATCCGGCGATCATCGGCAACGAGCTCGAGCGCCAGCCCAACCTGCTCTACAATGTGGGGCTTTATTACGATGACGACCGGCTCGATGCTTCCATCTTCACCAACTATACCGGAGAGAATTTTGTCGCGTCCAACAACCTCATCGAGCTGGAGGGTTGGCACGTCGTCAATCTCGATGCCGGCTACAAGTTCGATATCGGCGGCGAGCGTCTGGTGCGGCTGGGCGTCAACGTCTTCAACCTGTTCAACTCCGACGCGGTGACGGAAGGGTCGCCCCGCCAGGACAACAGCCAGTCAGCGGGCGGCGCCTTCTTCGTCGGCCGCCCGGTGCTGCCGCGCCGGATCACCGGCCGGTTGACGTTTAATTTCTAAAGCGCGTGGTTGATCTCGACGAGGCTGCACGCGCTACGCTGCGCGCGAACGATCGCGGCGACTACACCGTGCCGAACGGGCGCGTCTATCCTTTCCAGTGGAACTGGGACTCCGCCTTCGTCGCGCTCGGCTTCGACACGTGGGCCCGCGACCGCGCCTGGGCCGAGATCGAGACGCTCTTTCGCGCGCAGTGGGCGGACGGCTTCGTGCCGCATATCGTCTTCTGGCAGGATGACCCGGGCTACTTCCCCGGCCCGTCCGTCTGGGCGACCGGCCGCGACCCGGTCACCTCCGGCATCACGCAGCCACCGGTCGCCGCGAGCGTCGTGCGAACGCTGTGGGTGCGCGCCGAGTCGGCCGGGGAGGGCGACAGCTTCCGTCCGCGGCTGGAGGCGCTCTTACCCAGGCTGCTCGCCTGGCATCGCTGGTTCGCCAGGAATCGCGATCCCGAACAACGCGGCATTGTGGTCGCCCTGCACCCGTGGGAGACGGGCCGCGACAACTCGCCCGAATGGGACGCGCCCGGCGAGGCGATCGACGTCTCACAAGTCGGCGAATATACGCGCCGCGACACCAGCCACCTCGACGCCAAAATGCGGCCGACCAAGCTTGAATATGACCGCTATCTCGCGCTGGTCCAGTTCGGCCGTGCGCGAGGCTGGGATCATGCGGAGATAGCCGCCGCAAACCCGTTCCGCGTCGCCGACGTCGGCATGTCGATGATCCTGCTCCGCGCCAACCGCGACCTGCTCGCGCTCGCCGAGATGCTCGGGCGCGAGGCGGAGGCCGACGAGCTGCGCGCGCTCGTCGCGATTGCAGAGGCGGGGATCGGCTGGCTCTGGGACGAGGAGCGCCGTACCTGGTGCTCGCGCGACCTCCTGACCGGCCGCCATTCCGGCTTCGTCACCAGCGCGTCTTTCCTCAGCTTCTACGCCGGTTTGAGGGATGCCCAAAAGGACGCGGCGATGCTCGCCCACTTCGCGCGGATCGCGGCAAAGGTCCGCTTCACGGTCCCGAGCCTCGATCCGGATGATCCGGGCTTTCAGATGATCCGTTACTGGCGGGGGCCGGTCTGGGCCGTGGTCAATTACATGATCGGGACCGGCCTTGCCGAAGCCGGTCACGCCGGAGAGGCGGGGCGGGTGCGGAGCGACACGCGCGCGATGATGGACCAGACCGGCTTCTTCGAGGCATATAGCCCGATCGACGGGTTGGGCAGCGGCGGCGACGATTTCTCCTGGACGGCGGCGATCTGGCTCGCTTGGGCGAGGAGCGCGACATGAGGCTGACGAGCGAGCAGAAGGCCTTCTGGGCCGAGAACGGCTATGTCCACGTGCGCGGGCTGCTCGGCGCCGAGGAGGCGGCCGGCTACCGCGCGCGCATCCATGCGCTCGCCGAGCGGCAGGGCGAGACGGACGCGACTTGGGAAAGCGTTCGCGGAGATACGTCGATCCAGCACAGTCACGACATCCACTTCCGAGACGCCGCCTTCACTCGCCTGCTCACCGACGAACGGCTGACCGGCATTGCGCAGGACCTGATCGGGCCGAACGTCCAGCTCCACCACAACAAGATGTTCATCAAGCCGCCGGAGAGGGGCTCGTCCTTCCCGCTGCATCAGGATTACCCATATTTTCCGCACCGCGACGACTCGGTCATCGCCGTCATCCTCCACTTCGATGACGCGCCGGAGGAGAAGGGCTGCCTGTGCGTCTACCCGGGCACCCACAAGCTCGGCCCGCTCCCCGCGGTCGGCAGCGACCATCATCTTCCCGAGCAGCAATATCCGATCGCGGGCGCGACACCGATCCCGGCGAAGGCGGGCGACGCGATCTTCACGCACTACCTGCTCGTGCACGGTTCCGGCGCGAACGTGTCGGGCGAGGCGCGCACCACCCTGCTCATCCAGATGCGCGATCCCGCCGACATGCCGCTGAGCGACCGCCACGCCTCGCGCGGCCAGGGCATGATGCTGGCCGGGATCAATCCAAGCCGTCGGGCCTTCGACTTCGCCTGGAACGAGAAATCCGCCTGAGCGCCGGACACGCACGCAACAGCCGCTTACATCCGTTTTCCATCGAGACCAGGCGGTCCGCCTACGGCCAGTACGAGCCGAAGAGAATCACCTGAATTAATGTCCGGTTTCGGGGAGCGCTCAAGCCGCCCTGAACGTCAACTTTTGGGTCAGAGCTGCCGTTCGCTTATGTCAAGACAGACCCTACCGGGTGCAACAAACTGCAAAATGGCGATGCGGCTGAGGCTGGAGGCTGACAATGGAGCATTGGGACTTCCTGGTCGACAGGGCCGACCTGTCGCAAACCGAGCTGCGGCCGATCCCCGCGCCCGATACGGTCGAACTCGCGCCCGGCGAAGCGCTGCTCCAGGTGGAGCGGTTCTCGTTTACCGCAAACAACATCACTTACGGCGTGGTTGGCGACCAGCTCGGCTACTGGCGCTTCTTTCCTGCACCGGGGAATTGGGGGCGGATCCCGGTCTGGGGTTTCGCGCGCGTCCTGCGGTCGAAGGCCGACGGCGTCTCGGCGGGGCTGCGACTGTACGGCTATCTGCCGATGTCGACGCACTTTGTGACGAGCATCCGGCCGTCCGGCGGAGGTTACGTCGATGCGTCGCCGCACCGAGCGGCATTACCGGCGGCGTATAATGGCTATGTTGACGCGCGGGTGTCGGAGCAGGACGACCATCTCGCGCTCTTTAAGCCGCTCTTCACGACCTCGTTCCTCCTGGACGACCTGCTTGAGGAAGAAGCGCCGGACGCAACCATTATCATCTCCAGCGCATCGAGCAGGACGGCACTAGGCCTTGCCTCCATGATCGCGCGGCGGGGCGCGACGGCGATAGCGCTCACGTCGGACAAGAACGTTGCCTTCGTGGCAAGTCTCGGCCTTTACGGAGATGTCTTGCGCTACCGCGAAGTCTCGCAACTCGACGTCGACGGTCCGGTCGCGTTCGTCGATGTTGCCGGAGACACAGCCGTACGCGCGGCCGTGCACCACCGCTTCGCAGATCGGCTTGTGCACAGCGCTGTGGTCGGCGTCACGCACCACGAGGCCAGGGCGCCTGCCATGGACAAGCCGCTTCCCGGCCCGCAGCCCGCTTTTTTCTTCGCGCCGGACAGGCTGGCGAAGCGCTCAGGCGATTGGGGAGCCTCGGCCTTCAACTATCGGGTCCGGCATGAGATGTCGCGCTTCATCGACGAGAGCGCCTGGCTGCGGATCGAGCACCATCGCGGCCGGGATGCGCTGGGCGACGTTTACGGATCGGCGCTTAAGGGAACGGCTTCACCCAACATCGGCTATATCGTGCTGCCATAGGGCTTACGCATTGAGCGTCTGGCGTTGGGCTTTAGTGGCCGCCCTCAACCCAAGGCACTCCTGCGGCCCGGAACACTTCGGCAAGTGTGGCCTCCAGTTCCAGCGACTCCCACTGCTCCATCGGATTGAGGTGCTCCACCAGATCGGGCAGCAGGTGCACGCCAAATCTTCTGACAACACCGCTCGCCTTGTACCCGAGCTTGTGCTGATCGAACCGCCAATCCGGGTCACGGGAGGTCTGTCCAACGTACAAGCCCCACCGCTCCGGGAGAGCCGGGCTATGTAACAGCACCACATAGACGGAGTGCTTCGCTCTGCTTGTGCCCCGAGTGGTAGCTCGCAAGATGCCGGCTGCCCGCCGTGCCTCCATCATCCAGGTGGCTTTCGTCACCCTGCGGGACGAACGGCAAACGCTTGCGAACTCACTTGAGTAGGCGGCGGGCTCTCGGCTGTTGGCTCAGTCATAACGCTGGCGATCACAGCTTCGAGGAGAACGGTGCGCGGGTAGTCGTTCCGGTCGAGGAGACTTGCCGCCCACGGCATCGCTCGACGAAGCGGTAAAGCCACCGCCCAATGATCGGCATTGGCGAACCCGAGCTGCCGACCGGCCGGGATCACGGCGTCGCGTGCAAGCATCTGCCCATCATTGGGCCCGCCGCGCCGCTGCAGCGCCGCGTGGGATGGGCGCAGCGCGCGCGATACGTTCGGGCTTCGCGCAAAGGCCGAGAGCGAAAAGTAGCGGAACCGGGCGGGCAGGGCCTTCGACGCAGGCGAGGCGCGCCGCGCATCTGTCGTCAGGCTGTCCGCTCCGCCGCGGTCTCCCGGCGGGCAGTTCGGCAGCGGCAGCCTCGACAAAGCGTGGAAGATCGCCTTGCCTTCGTCCGCTGCCGGCGTACCCATTACCGCGCCCGCTACACTGACGATCGCGCTTCCCGGTGGGATCGCATCTGCGTGCCTGACAGCAGTCTCAATCAGGTCAGTTGCACCTTTGGAGTACCCGAGCAGGATCAACTTCTGACCTGGCGCAGTTGGATGTTCGGCAAGCCAGCGCGCGATCGCGTCGGCATTGGCCTCGCTGCTGGAGCGGCCCGAAACCGGAATCCATTCCATTGCCGCAAGTCCGTGCGCGGCCTTTAGGTGTGGCGCGGCATCCTGGAACGGCAGCGCGTACTTCGCCACACATTGACCAAATATGCCCGCGACGATGACCAGCCGGACGGAGGAGAACTCGCCGCGCTTGGGCACGGGCGGCGCTGCCCCGCTGTGCACCCGTTCGCCCACGTTGTGCAGCGCTTCCCGGCATGGCCGAGCATGCTCTAACGAGGCGCCGTGATCGTCCGCGATCGCACAGAACAGCGCCCCGAACCGTCTGCTGCCATCGGTTGCGCCGACTTGGCTGCGACGATCCGACGGTTCGCTCGCGGCCGGCTGATCGCGGTTGCACCCAAGCAGCGCCAAGGTTGCAACCAAGGTAGCTGTATTCAGGCGCGTGTTCCAACAAGCCAGATCTAACATTCAATCATGGTCGTTGCATTCAACTAGACCTTTGCTCCTGAACGAGCGTCTAGTTTGAAGAAGCAGCGGAGTAACCCCGAAGTTTCGAAGTGGTCTAAGCTGCCGTTGATTTCCCTGAGGCTACGAAGCTCGTTCGATAGGGGCGCGAAGCTGACAATCGGACGGTTACCGATTTCGGCGAGTAGGGGTGTTTGCCGCATCATTATTGCCCGCGGCGCAGCCTGAGCCTAATCGTCCCGTGCTGAGTCGGCAGCCATGTCGGTCCCGCCAGTCGCCTTTCTGGCAGGAAAGGTCAACGTGCTCAAAGGATTGGCGACCTTCCTATTTTGCGCTAAGGAACGGTTCTGCCGCGCGGTATAGGGCGGTTTGCGTGAGCCGGCTCGTGGGGGGCTGGGACGCTCCCTTGCGAAGGGTCCGGACAGTTTGAGTTTGCCAGCGTCGCTTGTCGCCATTGCCGCGGCCCTGCTTGGGCGGGGCGCCGTCGAGCCGCAGGCGGCGGCAAATCAACCCGCCGGATCCCCGCTCGTCCGCGAGGCGCCAATCGAACAGCTTCCCGATCGCTCGGCCGATCCGCTCGCCATCAACCCCGCCGACGACCCCATCCTGAGGCTCTCGAGGGAAAGCGTCGCCACTGCCGAGTTTCTTCGGCTGGTCCAGCAGGCCGTTGACCGCAACCCCCGAGTTGACGAGGCCCAGGCCGGTATCGCTGAAGCCGAAGCGGCGGAGGACGAGGCGCGCTCCGGCCTGTTCCCGAGCATCGACACGACGCTCAACTCGCAGCGCTCGATCCTGCGCAATTTCGAGGATCGCGGCATCGACAATATCGTCGAACGCTCACGAGCCGAAGGGCGCACCGATCTTACGGTCAGCGTCAACCAGCCGATCTTCGACTTCGGTGCCACGGAGGCGCGCATTGCCGCCGCCGGCGCCCGGCTTCGCGCCGCTGCGGAGGAAGCGGAACTCTCTGCCGACCAGGTGGCACTCCGGGCAATTGCCGCTTGGTACGACGTCTTCTCCTATCGCGCGCTGGTGTCGCTCGGCTCGGCCTTCAGCACTGGCCAGACCGACCTTCGCGACGCCATCCAGACACGCATCGACCAGGGCGTCTCCGCGCCGGGCGATCTGCCGCGGGTCGAAAGCTACATCGCTTCGGCGGCATCGGATCTTGCCCGCTATCGCCGGCAGCTGGCAAACGCCGAAGCCCGCTTCGAAGAAATGTTCGGGGTCCCCGCTCCCGCCAATATCGGCCGCGCGCCGATCATTGCAGGTCCTGCAATGACGAAGGAGATGGCGCAGTTCCTCGCCCGCTCCAATCCGGAAGTGGAAGGCGCCGAAGCGCTCGCCCGCGCGGCGCGCCAGGACGCAAAGGCTGCCCGCGCTCAAACGCTGCCAAGCGTCTCGGCCGGGATCGACGCCGGCAAATATGGCATCATTGACAGCGAGGACTATGACGTTCGCGGCCGGCTGACGGTCCGCCACCGGTTGTTCGGTGGGGTCGATGCCCGCGCGGACCAGGCGCGCTCCCGCGCCGATGCCGCCGATGCCCGCGCCAGCCGCACCCGCAACGAGGCGGAGCGGGAGGCGTCTATCGCTTGGTCCGATGTCGTTGCGCTTGAGCAGCAGCTCGCGGCGCTCCAGAACAGCTACATTGCCAGTCGCCAGTCCCGTGACGTCCTTGCCGAGCGCTTCCGCGTCGCCCGCGGCACCCTCTTCGACCTGCTGGAGGCGGAAAGCGGCTATTTCAACGTCTCGGCCACGTACATCAGGGCGATTACCGAACTCGACGCATCGCGCTATGTGTTGCTCTCACGGACCGGGCGGCTGCTGCCGACTCTCAGCATCCAGCCCCCGGCACTGGAGGAAAGATGAGCGATCGCAACATGGTCGAGGTTCCGGAAGGCCGCTTCGCCCCCTGGCTGATGGAGCCGATGCGCCGCAACCGCTCGATCTACCTCAAGGTCGCGATGGCGGCTGCGATGATCAACGTCTTCGCGCTGGTGACATCGCTCTTCACGATGGTCGTCTATGACCGCGTCCTTCCGAACAATGCCACCGCCTCACTGATCGCACTATCGATCGGCCTCGTCATCGTCATCATTTTCGATTTCGTGCTGAAGACGCTTCGCGCCTATTTCGTGGATGTCGCCGGCGCCCGCATCGACCGCGAGGTCGGCGCCACCATCTTCGCCCGCCTGCTCGCGATCCGGCTCGACCAGAAGCGCGGCTCGACCGGCGCGCTGGCCGGCGTGGTCCGCGAATTGGAGACGCTGCGCGACTTCTTCGCCTCGGCGACCATCACCGCGATCGTCGACGTGCCCTTCATCATCATTACCCTGGCAGTGATTGCGATCATCGGCGGCCCCGTCGTCTTCGTGCCGCTGGCGATGATCCCGCTGGTCGTGCTCGCCGCGCTCCTGACCCAGCCCGCCATGGACCGGTTGTCGGCCCAGTCGATGGGGCAGGGGCTGCAGAAACAGTCGGTGCTGGTCGAGACGATCGGCGGCCTCGAGACGATCAAGACTGTGGGGGCCGCTCCGATCCTGACGCAGCGCTGGGTGGGGGCGGTGGAGGAGCATGGCCACACCTCGCTGCGCCAGCGGCTCGTCTCGAACCTCAGCGTCACCATCGCCGGTTCGGCCCAGACCATCTCCTATGCCGGCGTCGTGATCGTCGGCGTCGGCCTGATCGCAAGTCAGGACATGACGATGGGCGGCCTCATCGCCTGCTCAATCCTCGGCGGCCGCGCCGTCGCGCCGCTCGGCCAGATCGCGACCTTGCTCTCACGCCTGACCGGCACGCGCACCGCTTATCGCCAGCTCAACGGGCTGATGAAATCGCGCCCCGAAGGTCCGGAAGGCGAGCCCTTGGTGCTCGCCCGCACGGAAGGACGCATCGAGTTCCGCAACGTCCATTTCCGCTATCCCGGTGCGGCGGAAAAGGCGCTCGACGGCGTCAGCTTCACGATCCAGCCGGGTGAGCATGTCGCGCTTCTCGGCCGTGTCGGCTCGGGCAAATCCACCATCGCCCGCCTCATCCTCGGCCTTTACGAGCCCGAAGAGGGTTTGGTCATGCTCGACGGAACCGACATCCGTCAGCTTGATCCGATCAGCCTGCGCCGCAAGATCGGGAGCGCGATGCAGGAGAGCCTGCTCCTGTCCGGCTCGGTGCGCGAGAATATCGTGCTCGGTCGCGACGGCATCGACGACAATGAGATGGTGCGCGCCGCCGAACTGGCCGGCACCCACCAGTTCATGGGCCAGATCGCCAACGGCTACGACCTGAAGCTCGCCGACCGCGGCGAAGGCCTCTCCGGTGGCCAGCGCCAGTCGATCGCCATCGCTCGAGCGCTCGCCGGCGCGCCGCCGATACTGCTGTTCGATGAACCGTCCAGTGCTATGGATCAGCAGACCGAAGCCGCCTTGCTCGACCGGCTCAGCCGGGAGCTGGAAGGCCGCAGCTTCGTCGTGATCACCCACCGCACCCCGTTTCTTCGCCTCGTGAGCCGGGTCATCATCGTCGACCACGGCAAGATCGTCGCGGACGGCCCGCGCGACCAGATCCTGTCCAAGCTCAACCGTCCGAAAGTCGCTGCCGTATGAACGAGATGCGCTCGCTGGAGGATTATGCGGACCGCGTGCGGCCGAAGACCGCCGCCAACATCATGCTGTGGGTGATCGTCGCGTTCGTCGTCGCCTTCGTCCTCTGGGCCGCCTTCACCGAGCTCGACCGCGCCGTGCGCGGGCAGGGGCGGGTGATCCCGAGCTCGCAGCTTCAGGTCGTCTCCAATCTGGAAGGCGGCATCGTCGAGGCGATCCTCGTGCGGACGGGCCAGATCGTGCGCCGCGGAGCCCCGCTGGTGCGCCTCGACCAGACCCAGACCGGAGCGGAATTCGGAAGCAACAGCGCGCAATTCGAGGCGCTGCGGATGCGTATTGCCCGGCTTGAAGGCGAACTTGCCGGCCGTGCGCCGGTATATCCGGTTATGGGAGCCGGCGGCGCCGAGCAGGCGTCGATCGAGCGCTCCCTTCACGCCAGCCGCATGGCCGATTTGAACAGCCTCCTCTCCGCCGCCGGATCGCGTGTCACCCAGGCGGAGCGCAGCGTGGTCGAAGCGCAGGCCGCTCACGCCGCGCGCCGCTCGGCCCAGGGCGCGGCGGAGTCCGAGCTCAACCTCATCCGTCCCCTCGTGCAGCGCGGCATCGAACCGCGGCTGTCTCTCATCCAGGCCGAGAACGCCGCTGCGGTTGCGGCCAGCGAGGCGGCTGCCGCCTCCGCCGCGGTCACCCGCGCCCAATCCTCGGTGGCAGAGGCACGCTCCACGCTCGCCCAGCAGCGTCAGGACTGGCGCTCCAAGGCTGCGCAGGAACTCGCCACCGCACAGGCCGAAATGGTGGCGCTGCGCCGGACGCTCCCGGCCCTTTCGGCGCGGGTCGATCGCACCGTCGTGCGCTCACCGCTCGCCGGCCGCGTTAACCGGGTGCTCGTGACCACCGTCGGCGGCACCATCGCCCCCGGCGGGCCGCTGGTCGAGATCGTGCCCAGCGAAGAGAGCCTCGTCGTCGAAGTCCAGGTCCGGCCGGAGGATATTGCCTGGGTCCGCAGCGATCAGGAGGCGAAGATCAACATCACCGCCTATGACAGCTCGATCTACGGCTCGCTCGACGGGCGAGTGGTTGCGATCTCGCCTGATGCCACGGTTAACGAGCGGACGGGGGAAAGCTTCTACACGGTGCGCGTGACCACCACCGACAAGCTGGTCGACCAATCGGGCCGTGCGCTGGAGATCGGCGCCGGCATGATCGCCGACGTTAGCCTGCTTGGCGACAAGCGCACGGTGCTCTCCTACCTGCTGACCCCGATCACGCGTCTGAGCGAACAGGCCTTCCGAGAAGACTAGAAGAGTTCGTCCGCCACACCGGCGGAAAGCGTTCCGTCCAGAACGGCGCGCTGCCCCCAGGCGAGTTCGTCGGCGAGGTAGCGATCGGCTGCTAGGTGCGGCACGACCTCGCGCACGGCCGAGACGATCCTGTCCAGCTGCGGAGAGGTGAGCAGCGGGGCGTGGAAGTCGATACCCTGCACGGCGGCAAGCAGTTCGATCGCAACCGCGCCCGCCGCATTGCGGGCGATCGTCGCCGCCTCGCGCGCGGCGGTGGTCGCCATCGAGACATGATCCTCCTGGTTCGCCGATGTCGGGATGCTGTCGACGCTAGAGGGAAAGGCGAGCGTCTTGTTCTCCGACACCAGGGCGGCGGCGGTGACCTGCGCGATCATGAATCCGGAATTGACCCCGCTATCCTCGACCAGGAACGCCGGAAGCCCGCTCATCTTGGGATCGAGCAGCACGGCCAGGCGCCGTTCGGAGATCGAGCCCACTTCGCACAAGGCCATCGAGAGCATGTCGGCCGCGAACGCCACCGGCTGCGCATGAAAGTTGCCTCCCGACACCGCCTCGTCGCTGTCCGGGAACACGACCGGGTTGTCGGTGACCGCATTGGCTTCGATCTCCAGCGTGCGCGCGACGTGGCGCATCAGGTCGAGGCTGGCGCCCATCACCTGCGGCTGGCAGCGGAAGCTGTAGGGGTCCTGCACCTTGCCGCAATCGGCATGGCTCTGGTTGATCGCGCTGCCTTCCAGCAGCCGCTTCAGCGCCGCAGCCACGGCAATCTGCCCCGGTTGCCCTCGAGCCTCGTGGATGCGGGGGTCGAAGGCGGCAACGCTGCCCTTCAGCGCGTCCAGGGAGAGCGCTCCGCTGACCAGCGCCGAAGCAAACACGCGTTCGCCCGCAAACAGCGCATCGAGTGCGATCGCGGTCGAGATTTGCGTGCCGTTGATGAGCGCCAGCCCTTCCTTGGGCGTCAGCACCAATGGGTCGAGGCCAAGCTTCGCAAGCGCGGCAGCCGCCGGCATGATCTCGCCCCGGAAGGCGATCTGCCCCTCGCCGATCAGCGGCGCGCTCATATGGGCGAGCGGCGCCAGGTCGCCGGAGGCCCCGACCGAGCCTTGGGCCGGGATCACCGGCAGGGCGTCGGCTTGGAGCAAGGCCAGCAGCCGCTCGACGAGCACGCGCCGAACCCCGCTATGGCCGCAGCCAAGGCCGATCGCCTTCAGCACGATGGCAAGCCGCACCACCCTACGATCGAGGGCGTCGCCAAGCCCGCAGCTGTGCGAAAGGATGAGATTGCGCTGCAGGTCGAGCAGCCGGTCGTCGGCGATGCGAGTCTGGGCAAGGAGGCCGAAGCCCGTATTCACGCCGTAAACGGTGCGGCCGGACTCCAGAATGCGCCCGATGCTCTCCGCAGCGGCATCGATCGCGGCCCAGGCGGGCTCCTCCAGCTCCACGGCTGCTCCCGCCCAGACCTGACGAAGCTCCGCCAGCGACACGGAGCCGGGTCGAAGAAGGACGCCCATCAGCGCACCATCGGCAAATCGAGGTCCTGCTCGCGCGCGCAGGCGATCGCCTCCTCGTAACCCGCATCAGCGTGGCGCATCACGCCCGTGCCGGGATCGTTCCAGAGCACTCGCTCCAGTCGTCGCGCCGCCGCTTCGGTGCCGTCGGCCACGATCACCATTCCCGAATGCTGCGAATAGCCCATGCCCACACCGCCGCCATGGTGGAGAGAAACCCAGGTCGCGCCCGACGCGGTGTTGAGGAGCGCGTTGAGCAGCGGCCAGTCCGACACTGCGTCCGACCCGTCCTTCATCGCCTCCGTCTCGCGGTTGGGGCTGGCGACGGAGCCGCTGTCGAGATGGTCCCGTCCAATCACGATCGGGGCCTTCAGTTCGCCGCGTGCGACCATTTCGTTGAAGGCGAGGCCGAGGCGGTGGCGCTGGCCCAGCCCCACCCAACAAATCCGGGCTGGAAGCCCCTGAAACGCGATCCGCTCCCGCGCCATGTCGAGCCAGCGGTGGAGGTGCGGATCCTCGGGGATGAGCTCCTTCACCTTCTCGTCCGTGCGATAGATGTCCTCGGGATCTCCGGACAGCGCCACCCAGCGGAACGGCCCGATGCCGCGGCAGAAGAGCGGCCGCACGTACGCGGGCACGAAGCCGGGAAAGTCGAACGCGTGCGTGACGCCCTCATCCTTGGCGACTTGGCGGATGTTGTTGCCGTAATCGAACGTCGGCACGCCCATTGCTCGGAAGGCGAGCATCGCTTCCACATGCACGGCCATGGACTGCCTTGCAGCTTCCTCCACCGCACGAGGATCGCGTTCGCGCAAATCGATCCACTTTTCGACCGTCCAGCCCACCGGAAGATAGCCGTTCACCGGGTCGTGAGCGGAAGTCTGGTCGGTCACCGCATCGGGGCGGATGCCGCGCTTCACCATCTCCGGCAGGATCTCGGCCGCATTGCCGAGCAGCCCTACCGAGATCGGCTCGTCCGCCGCGCGAACGATCTCGAGCGCCTCGTCCAGCGTGGAGGCACGCCGGTCGAGATACCGCGTCTCCAGCCTTTTCTCGATCCGGCTCTCCTGGCACTCGATCGCGATGCAATGCGCGCCCGCCATGACCGCGGCGAGCGGCTGCGCCCCGCCCATGCCGCCGAGCCCCGCCGTCAGGATCCAGCGGCCCTTCAGGTCGCCGCCATAATGCTGCCGGCCCATCTCGGCGAAGGTCTCGAACGTCCCCTGAACGATCCCCTGCGTGCCGATGTAGATCCAGCTTCCGGCCGTCATCTGGCCGTACATCATCAGCCCCTTGCGATCCAATTCGCTGAAATGCTCCCAGGTCGCCCATTTCGGCACCAGGTTGGAATTGGCGAGCAGCACCCGCGGGGCATTTACGTGAGTCCGGAACACGCCCACCGGCTTGCCCGACTGGACGAGCAAGGTCTCGTCCTCCTCCAGCCGCTCCAGCGTTTCGACGATCCGGTCGAAGCTTTCCCAGTCGCGCGCCGCCCGCCCGATGCCGCCATAGACGACCAACTCCTCCGGAGCCTCCGCCACCCGAGGGTCGAGATTGTTCATCAGCATCCGCACCGCCGCCTCGGTGCTCCAGCTCTTCGCCACCAGCTCCGGCCCCGTCCGCGCCCGGATCGTGCGGCTATTGTCGCGTCTGCTCAGCATCATTTTCCCACAACCGTTCGCCCTGAGCTTGTCAAAGGGCTGTCCTTCTCACCATCCGCCCTAAGGGGAAGGGCAGGGCTTCGACAAGCTCAGCCCGAACGGAGGGAGGGCTAAGAGTCGACCCCCGCCACGATCCGCCGCTCCGGCCCGGGCAAGCCAATCCAGTAGCAGAGTTCCGCCGGCCGGCTCACCCGCCAGATGCACAGGTCCGCCGCCTTGCCGGCGCTGACCGTGCCGATCTCGTCCTGAAGGCCAAGCGCCCTCGCGCCTTCGCGCGTCATCCCGGCAAGCGCCTCCTCGGGCGTCAGCCGGAACAGGGTGCAGGCCATGCTCAGCATCAATGTCGGCGACAGCACCGGCGATGTTCCCGGATTGCAGTCGGTCGCAACCGCCATCGGCACCCTGTGCTTGCGCAGCAGCTCGACGGGCGGCTTCCGGGTCTCCGAAAGCGCGTAGAACGCACCCGGCAGCAGCACCGCGACCATGCCCGCGCGTGCCATCGCCTCGACGCCAGCTTCGTCGGCATGTTCGAGATGATCGGCCGAAAGCGCGCCGAATTCAGCGGCCAGCGCCGCGCCGTTCAAGTTGCTGAGTTGCTCGGCATGGAGCTTCACCCGCAGCCCGGCCCGCTCGGCCGCATCGAACAACGCCCGCACCTCTTCCGGCGTGAAGCCGATCCCCTCGCAAAAGGCGTCCACCGCCTGCGCGAGCCCGGCGGCCACCGGCAGCATCTCGTCGACGACGAGCCGGAGATATTCGTCTCGCCGATCCTTATATTCAGGCGGCAGCGCGTGGAGGGCCAGCAAGGTCGGCACGACGCGCACGGGCTCGCTCGCCCCGAGCGCCTTCACCGCATTCAGCATCCGGAGCTCGCTTGCCGTGTCGAGCCCGTAACCCGACTTGATCTCGATCGTCGTAACGCCGCCGCGCATCAGCGCCTGCAGCCGCGCCCGTGCCGAAGCGATCAGCTCCCCCGCCGATGCCGACCGCGTCGCCTTGACCGTCGATGCGATCCCCCCGCCAGCCCGCGCGATCGCCTCATAGCTAGCGCCGTTCAGCCGTTGCTCGAACTCGCCCGCACGATTGCCCTCGAACACGAGGTGGGTGTGGCAATCGACGAGGCCCGGCGTCACCCAGGCGCCGCCCAGTGACTCGATCGACTGGGCCTGCATGCCCGCCATCTCCACCCGCCGCCCGACCCGTACGATCCGGCTGTCCTGGATCGCCACCGCGCCGTCCTCGATCGCTCCGAAGGGAGCGGGGACGGCCGGATCCATGGTGGCTATGTTGCAGTCGGTGAGCAGGCGGTCCCACATGGCTCGCCCTTTGGCACGAAGCCGCTTAATGGCAAAGCCATGAGCCCTTCCAGCTGGCCCCGCATTACCGACCTGATCGTCACCGATGGGCCCGCCGAGGTCGCCCTGCTCGGGGCTCCCATGAAGGAGCGCTCGGTCACGCCCGCCCGCTACGACCTCGCGCCCGATCTCGTCCGCCAGACGCTTCGCCGCTTCAGCACCTACGACGTCGAGACCGGCGAGGAGCTGACGCTCCGCATCCGCGACCACGGCAACGTCTCGGTCGAGGGCCTGACGCCCGAGCAGGGCTTCGAGCCGATCCGGGATGCCGCCCGGCGCTGCACCTCGGCCCACGCGGTCACCCTGCTCGTCGGCGGCCACAACGCGATCACCCGCCCGGCCGCGCACGGCCTTGGCGTGCCGCTCGATCAGGTCGGTCTCATCACCCTCGACGCCCATTTCGATTTGCGCGACACCGACGAAGGCCTGATGAATGGCAACCCGATCAGCGCCCTTCTCGAGGACGGCCTTCCCGGGGCCAACATCTGTCAGATCGGACTCGCCCCGTTCGCCAATTCGCCAAAGATGCACCACGTGGCAAAGGAGGCAGGCATCGGCGTCTACACGATCGCCGAGGTGAAGAGCCGGGGCATTGCTTCAGTGCTCGAAGAAGCGCTCGCAGCACTCGACCACACCGCCGCGATCATGATCGACTTCGACATCGACGTGATCGACCGCTCGCAAAGCCCCGGCGCCCCGGGAGCCCGCCCGGGCGGCATGCCCGCCGACATGTTCTTCGCCGCCGCCCGCCACCTTGGCGGACAGGAGAAGCTGAAGCTGGTCGACCTGACCGAGTTCGACCCCGCCCTCGACGTCAGCGACATTACCGCCCTCACGGTCGGCCGATGGGTGTGCGAGGTTCTCGCGGGCTTCACGCGAAGAGCTCCTTTCCCTGCAAGGGAGGGGTGAGGGGGTGGCCGCTGAAGAGGTTCGATGCCTCTTAGCGCTTATGCGTCTGCACCAGAGGCAATGCTCCCGGCTCCGCTCGCAGCCAAGGCCACATCGAAAGTAGCATGCCTATGGCGATCGAAGTGATGAGGATAAGCCCGGTTTCGTGGTCGAAGCTTGGCACGACGGAAACGGAAACGGTGGCGGCAAGCGTCTGGGCCAGGAAGATTGGCCATAGCTTCGGCAATCGGGCTTAAGTGCCGACGCCGCCGCGTTCGTGATATCGTTTTGCGCCTATCGCGACTGGCAGGGGGCAGCCTACTCGGCCTGATTGCTTTGTTCGTTTTCTGTCTAGGCTGGCTAAGGGGCATCTTGGTTGCTCCGCTTTCGCCAACGGAATTCAGTGACTTTGGCGAATACCGCAGGTAATGTCCGGCTTCGTCACGGGATACTTGCTGAGCAAAGTAGATCCGTTGATCACGGCCCTGCTTACTCCGAAGATTGATGCGATTCCGCTGACAGATCCACAGTCGCGAAAACGCGTGCTGATCGAACTCAGCAGCTATTTCATCGCGCTCCTACTGGTTTTCTGTGCACGAGCTTGCTGGTCGGTGGGGCAGGATCCCTCAATGGATAAGTAGGGGATCTTGCCTTCCGCATGGACTGTCCTGAGCGGCGGCGTTGGGCTCAGCGTCCGTCAAAGCCACAATCTTCGGCAGTTGCGATCTCCCCTAGCCAACATCAGCTTTCAGTTCAAAGACTTGTCGCTTTTTCGCGTCTTCGGCGGAGCCACGGCATCGCCGCTTTGAAGCACGTGAAAGCGCGCGCCGGGTCGCCAGCCAGCGAAGAACTGCGCATTTCCCGAGGAGGGCTGCTTCGCTCCTTCGTCACCGTTGACGGGTAACCCTCCTGGATCGTGAAGCGGACAATGCTCTTGGAGCATACCAAGGCCGCGTCCCAACGATCCTGAACATCTCGAGCCTACCAAGAGCGCAGCACCCTAGGCCACAGCGACCTCTTTGCTGTGCCGCCCTGCGCAGTCCCAGTCCCGCTATGAGCCAACTACGTCGACGGATCGGACGTTTTCGTCGCAACATCTCATCGACCTCCTCCAAACGGACGAGGCGCCGCGGCTGCTTGCCCGCTAACTCCCCGTCCACGACGGATTTTTGACGGGGCCGACCGGCCACTTCTCTCGCCGTCATCGAAACAACACGACGCGTGCGGCGGGGGCCGCTTATTTTTTTGGGGGTTCGAAACGTGGCTGAACTGACGGGCGACAACGGCAACAATACGCTGAACGGCACTGCGGGCGACGATGTCCTGAACGGCCTGGGTGGCAACGACACGCTGAATGGCGGCGCCGGCAACGACACCCTGAACGGCGGAGCCGATAACGACACCCTGAATGGCGGTGCGGACAACGACACGCTGAACGGGGGCGAGGGCGCGGACACGCTGAGCGACGACCAGGGCAACAACACTCAAGACGGCGGCGCCGGCGACGACACCTTCCTGAATGTCTCCCTCGGCACCGGCCTCGACACGCTGATCGGCGGCATCGGCCGCGACACTTTCAAGCTCTCGAGCCTGTCGGTGGTGCAGTCCTCCGGGAGCCACGTGGCCGATGTCATCCTCGACTTCCAGGCGGGCGAGGGTGGCGACGTGTTCGACCTTTCGGACGTGCTCAATCGCTCGATCGGTCTTCCGGCCAGCCAGAATCCGTTCTTGACGGGCCATCTGCGGCTCATCTCCGATGGCGCCGACACCCTGCTCCAATATGATTCCGACGGCACCGGCACCTCCAGAAACTCATCACGCTGGTGCGGCTCAAGAACCTTGCGCCGGAGACGCTGACCGTCGCCAACTTCATTCCCAGCTACTCGCCGACCGGCGTCGGAGTGACGCTGAGCGGGACCAACAACGGCGAGACGCTGAACGGCACCGAGAGCGATGATGTCCTTGATGGACTCGGCGGTGCCGACACGCTGAACGGCCGTGCCGGCCATGACACGTTGAACGGCGGAGAAGGCGCCGACACTCTGAACGGCCAGGACGGCAATGACCTGCTGAACGGCGGCGCGGACGCCGATACGCTCGACGGCGGCGTTGGAAACGACGTGCTGAACGGGGATGACGGCAACGACACGCTTCGCGGCGGGAGCGGCAACGACACGCTCAGCGGCGGTGACGGCAACGATACGCTGGAAGATATTGACGGCGCGAATGTGCTCCATGGCGGTGCCGGCGACGACATCTTCAACAGCGTCGGAAGGTCCAGTCAGAACGTCGGGGGCGTTGATCAGTATAGCGGCGGCATCGGGCGCGACACTTTCAAGCTCGACGGCACCACCGCCCGGAACACGCCGTCCGCCTCCTTTGTCGACGTCATCAATGACTTCCAGACTGGACCAAGCGGCGACGTGCTCGATCTCGGGGGTCTGGTCAGCCAGTTCACCAACTATCAGACGGGCGCGAACCCGTTCGTCACCGGTCACATGCGCTTTATCGCCGATGGCACGGATACGTTGCTGCAGGTCGACTGGGACGGCACCGGACCGGGGGCGTTCCAGAGCTTTATTCGCCTCAAGAACGTCGTGCCGGAGAGCCTGGAAGCGCTCAATTTTTCGCCGAGCTTCTCCCCGAGCGGGCAAGGGTACACGGTGACCGGCTCGACGATCGACGAGACGATCACGGGCTCCGCCAGCGACGACCACATTTCGGCCCTGGGCGGCAATGACATCCTGAACGGCGGCTTCGGCGCCGATCGGCTGGAGGGTGGCTCCGGCGTGGACACGGTGAGCGGCAACGAAGGCGCCGACATGCTGTTCGGCGGCGAGGGCAACGACACGCTCGACGGCGGCAGCGGCAATGACGTTCTGTTCGGCGGAGACGGTGACGACAAGCTTAACGGCGGTTCGGACAATGACAGACTCGAGGGAGGAGCGGGCGACGACCTGTTCCAGGACGCCAAGGGTTCGGACATCAAGATCGGCGGCGACGGCGACGACGTGTTCGATTTCGTCGCAACCGCGTCCGATGGCTCGAGCAACAACATTCCAGGCGGTTCGGATACCCTGACCGGCGGCGCCGGCCGCGACGTCTATCGCGTCAGCGCCTTCGATCTCCGTATCAATCCCACCCAATTGTTCGTGGACACCATCACGGACTTCCAGGTGGGCTCGGGCGGCGACGTCCTCGATCTCAAGGATGTGCGCTCCCATCTGACCAATTTCACCGGCAACGATCCAATCGCCACCGGCCATGTTCGGTTTGTCGCCGACGGGGCCGACACGTTGGTCCAGGTCGACCTCGACGCAGGCGGCGCGGCGGCGACATTTCGGACGCTGGTTCGGCTGCAGAATGTCGCGCCGGAGGCTATCACGGCGGACAACTGGGTTGCCAACACCAACCCGTTCAGCACGCGCACCGGCCTGTCGTTCAACGGCACCACAGGGCCGGACGTGCACAACGGAAGCCGCGGCCATGACACGCTGAGGGGCGCGGGGGGCGCCGACACCCTGTCGGGCGGCGAAGGAAATGATAATTTGGCGGGCGACGCGGACAGCGACACCCTCTCTGGCGGTGATGGCGACGACGTCTTCTCGGACACCGGCGGCGACAATATCCAGGATGGCGGCGCCGGCGACGATCGCTTCCAGCTGGTCTCGAGCGGCAGCGGACGCGACACGCTGACCGGCGGAAGCGGGCGGGACACTTACGAGCTCAACAATGTCACGGTGCGCAACAATGCGGCGCACCAGGCCGACATCATCACCGATTTCCAGGGTGGCGCCGAAGGCGACATTCTGAAGCTGGACGATGCGTTGGCGAACCTGCCCGGCTAAAGCCACTGCCGAAGCCGAGGGAGGTTGCGTGTCACGAGCCGACGAGCCGCCCGTCGGCGAGCTCGATGCGCCGCTCGAAACGGGTGGCGACGTCGCGGTCGTGAGTGACGAGAATGAGAGTTCGTCCTGCGCGACCAAGGTCCAGGAGTAGCCGGACGACCTCCTCGCCTGTCTCGCTGTCGAGGTTCCCGGTTGGCTCGTCCGCGAGGAGCACGTCGGGGTCGGTCACGAGGGCTCGTGCGATTGCAACGCGCTGCTGCTGGCCGCCCGAAAGCTCGGAAGGGCGGCGGCGCGCGAGCCCGTTTAGTCCTAAATGGTCAAGCCAGCGAACGGCCGCCTCCTTCAAATCCTCTCCGTCGCCATAGCGGGCGGGTAGGCAGACATTCTGGAGAACGTCGAGTTCGCCGAGCAGGTGAAAGGACTGAAATACGAAGCCGAAGCGGCGGTTGCGAATGCGGGCGAGCTCGCGCTCCGTCGCCGCCGAGATATCGTTTCCGTCGAGGTAGTATGTTCCGCCGCTTGGGCGCAGAAGTGTGGCGAGAATGTCCAGCAGCGTCGTTTTGCCGGATCCCGAGCGGCCCACGACGCACACCGCCTCTCCGGCCGCGATGTCGAGATCGATCCCTGCAAGCGCACGAACTTCTCGCTCTTCACTGCGATAGACTTTGGAGATGTCGCGCAAGCTGATCAACGCGGGCGCCATGAGTTGAGGAGGAGGCGCTCGCCCGGTTGCAACCCGCCCGAAATCGCGACGTCCGTTTCTCCGAAAAAATGGACGGTCACCGGCACGAAGAACTCCCGCCCCCTTCGCAGGGCACGGACTCCCACGATGTCACTCTTGCGGGTGAGGGCGGAGTGCGGAACGGCCATGGACCCTTGCGGGCCGCTTTCGTTCAAGCGCACGTCGCCCGCCTCCCCCCGTTCCAGATCGGCAATATGCGGGAGGGTGAAGCGCGCGATATAGCCCTGCTCGCCTTTCGCAATGCCACGAAGCCGACAGGGCACAGAACGGCCGCGGCGTGGCAGAAAGCAGGTCTTTGGAGCGCTGCGGCTGAGGCGAGCGATTTCGGACGGCGGAACCGGAACAGCCAGAGTGAAGCTCTGGGTATCGACAAGCGTCAGCAAATGCGTGCCCGCCGCGACACGCGTCGGGCCGTAAGTGTCCACCGACACCGCCGCGACGGCGGCGGCGAAAGGCGCTCTGATGGACGTGTCTGCCGCTCCGCGGACGAGCGATTGGCGCTTATCGCGGGCGGAAGAGCGGCTGAGCTGGGCTTCCAGACGCTGCTAGTCGAGCGCGCTGATCTGCGCCGCATGCGCCATTCTTTCACTGTCGGCTTGCGCCGTCGCATTCTGCAGCTCGCGCTCCGCAGCGGCGATCTCGGCATCGCCGGCGATCCCCTCCTCGCGGGCCTGACGCGTAGCGCGCAGCTTCGCGGCGAGGGCACCAACCTCCCGGTCCAGCTTGAGGCCGAGCGAATGCGAGGCGCTGGCGAGGCTCCGTCGCTGTGTCGGATACGTCTGGGCGAGCCAGTGGTCGTGACGACTGGCTTCCCGAGCGAGCTCGTGATGCTCGGTCGCAAGGTCGGCGCCCTCGAACCGGGCGAGCACTTGCCCCGCGGTGACATTCTGCCCGACCCGCACGGGAATGTCGGCGAGGAGGCCATCGCGCGGTGCAGTGATCTCAACCTGAGCGCCATATTCGACGCTGCCTTGAAATGTCGCGGTGCGGGTTACCGTCCGACGCATGACTTGGGCGGTTTCCAGCCCGTCGGACGCGGCGGCGGAAGCGCCGCCGCCGCCGGCGTAGAGCACGGCCATAGCGGCTACGGAGAGCAAACCAACGCCACTCACGGCCAATAAATATTTCACGAAGACTGCGCTCCCCTGGCGTGATCACCCCGAGCACGCGATATTGCGTCTGCACGATCATGTGCTCTAGCGCTCTAAGCCGCACCTCCGTCTCGGCGGAGGCCAAGGCCAAGCCCGCGCTCTGCTCCAGCTGTGGCGGCACGACTTTATCCGCGACTTGCGCGGCAGCGATGCGATGCGCCAGCTTCGCCTGACGCAGCGCTGCTTCCGCTTTGCCGCGCTCGAGAGCTGCGTCGAGCAGCGCCAGCCAAACGCGACCGCCGGTATCGAGAAGCCGGTCGGCTTCCTCCTGACGGTCGAGCCTGGACAGCAACGTCTCGGCTCGCGCCTTGACGAGCTGACGATTGAAATCGCCCTGATCGAGCAGAGCGTAGGTCCAGCTCAGGAACGCGAACGGAGACCCGGACAGCGATTGCAGAAGGTCGCCGGCACTGGAGGAAAGGCGGAACATCGACCACCGCCCGGCCTCAGTCAGCCGCGCCCGCTCGGCCGAGAGAGCGGTGCGGACTTCTTCGAGCTTCATGCCCTCGGACTTGGCGAGAACAAGCTCCAGATATTGTCCGAGCGGCAGCGGTTCCGAAGTCTCGGCCGGCTCGGCGAAGGGCATAATCTTGTCTTCGGGCCGCAGGGCACAAAGCGAGGCCAGACGTGCGCGCGCCAGCTCCGCACGGCCTTCCGCCTGCCGAAGCTGACCTGCGAGCGAAGCGGCATTCGCCAGTGTTTCGGCGGCCTTCTCGTCGGGCCCACCTTGAAGCTCAGAAATGCGTGCGGCACGGCCTGCCGAGGCGAGGCGTAGGCCGGCAAGAGTGACGCCCGCGCGTGCAGCCTCGAATTCGGCGTAGCGGCGAGCGACCTCGAGCTCCGTCTGCTCGAATGCGAGCTGGTGCTGGAGGCCGCTGGCTTCCTTCGACCGGACCCGAAGGCGCTTCGTCCGCCCCATCTGGAGCATTCGCGCGACATCCCATTGCAGATCCGGCGACACGCGGAGCAAACCTTCCGGCTCGTTCCGTCGAAGGAATGCGGCCCTGCCATATCCGGCATCGATGCCGATGCGGGGCAGACCCGTCGATGCCTGTTGGTCGAAGTCCGCTTCGTCGCTCAGGCCGCGCAATTCACTTCGGAGTGCCTCTGGCGAGCGCTGCTGCGCGCGTTGAACCAGCTGATCCAAGGACAACGGCGCAGCGGCGATAGGTCGGGAGACCGCCGGCTGCTCATTTGCGGCGATTTGAACCCCGATCGTCTTTATGCGCGCAATCTGCTCCCGCGATTGCCCAGTACAACCGGCCGCCAGAAGCAGCGCAAGCATCGGAACAAGCCGCGTTGGCGGCACACAAGCCGAGTTCAAACGAAAACCCCTCCCCGTCGCGCTACACGTAGCAGAAACGGTGAGAGTTGAAAGCAATTCGCGGCAGTGACTTAGCAGTTGATGTGGTGCGTGCCGGAGTTCTGGAAGGAGCCTCAATCGAGCGCCGACGACGGTAAACTTGGCCGATGAGGCACGAAACCGATCAGGTGCAAGAAGCAGTGTGTCGCCGCGTCCGGTCTGCGTTCATGCCAATCGATGAGACCTACAAGCTTGGGATGTCCGACAGCGCGATGCGACGTGAGCAGCCACTAAACGGGCTGCGGCACCCCCCGGAGAGCGGAACAAGTGGCTGGTTTATTTGGGCGGCGACCAACTCTCTGATCATCCTGAGTTTTCAAACCGCTTCACGTCTACCACGCTCAGGAGCTTCGCCCCGACGTGTTGCCTTACCTCGCGCTGCCACCGGGATGGCGCTTTTTGATCGCCGATGACTACGAGGATGTTCGGTTCGATGAGGCGCTGGTAAACCCATCGCCGTGGTGTTCCGCTTTCCAGCCATTTCGGACATCGCGGAGGCTCGCAGTGAGCTCATCTCAAAGTTCAGGTTCCACGAGCTCCAAAAGTGGCCCGCTAAGGCCAACAAAGTGTGGGGTGGAGGGTGGGTCGCCGTCAGCTGGCATCATGAAGCCGAGCATTTCTGCGCGAAACCCGCTCGACTATGGTGACCCCTACGGGAATCGAACCCGTGTTTCAGCCGTGAAAGGGCCGCGTCCTAACCGCTAGACGAAGGGGCCAAACCTTTCCGATCGAAGTGATACTTCGATCGGGGCAGGGGCGGCACTTACGGGAGGCCGCGGCGGGGGTCAACCATTGCTAGTCCGCCCAGGCGGCGTCTTCGAGGTGGAGCTCGGCGGAGGGGCGGTCGCCCCAATCGTCGCGCTTGATGCGGCCGGCGACCCAGAGCTTGCGGTGCGCGGGCGCGGCGAGCATCGCCTGGCCGAGTTCGCTGTCCGCCATTCGAAAGGCAATCGCCTTGATGCGGCGGCCGTCGTCGCCCGCGACGACGAGCCGGAGGTGACCGTTGCCGACCACGTCCGCCTTGACGATCCGGACCGGGCCTGCGGCGACGCGCGGAGCCGGCCAGCCGGCGCCATAAGGGCCGCCCACGTCCATCGCATCGCACAGCGTCGGGCATACGCCCCCGGGCGCGAGCACCGCATCGAGCAGCAGCGCCTTGCCGTCGCGTCCGCGCGCCACGTCGGCGGCGAGCCGCTCGTCTAGGAACTCGACCAGCTCATCCAGCCGCTCACGCGCGACGGTGAGCCCCGCGGCCATTGCGTGCCCGCCTCCCGCGATGAGAAGGCCGCTGTCCTTTGCCGCCAACACGGCGGCGCCGAGGTCCACGCCCGAGATCGAACGGCCAGAGCCCTTGCCGATCCCGTCCGCTCCGAGCGCGATGACGATGGCAGGGCGGCCGAGCTTTTCCTTGAGGCGGCCTGCGACGATGCCGATAACGCCTGGGTGCCAGCCCTCGCCGCTCGCCACCACCACGGCGCGATTGCCCTGGCTGCGGCACATCGCCTCGGCGGCCTCGGAGACCATCGCCTCGATCGCGCGGCGCTCCTCGTTGAGCTTCTCGAGCTCAGCGGCGATCGCTTCGGCTTCGGCGTGATCCTCGGTGGTGAGCAGGCGCACGCCGAGATCGGACTTGCCGACGCGCCCGCCGGCGTTGATCCGAGGGCCCAGCGCGAAGCCGAGATCGGTGCAAGTCGGCGCCCGCGTCAGCCGCGACGCATCAATGAGCGCGGAGAGGCCGACATTGCGGCGCTGCGCCATCACCTTGAGGCCCTGCGTCACGAAGGCGCGGTTGAGGCCGCGAAGCTGTGCCACGTCGGCCACCGTCCCGAGCGCCACCAGGTCGAGCAGATCGATCAGCCGCGGCTCGGGGCGGCCCGCGAAGAAGCCGCGCGCCCTCAGCACCCGGATCAGGGCCGCGCCGAGCAGGAAGCAGACGCCCACCGCGGCGAGATGGCCGTGAGCCGCGGCTTCGTCCGCTTCGTCGAGCCGGTTCGGGTTCACCAGCGCGTGCGCGATGGGAAGGGCCGAAGCGCATTTGTGATGATCGACCACCACCACGTCCACGCCGGCCGCCCGCGCCATCTCCAGCGCCTCGAACGCCTGCGCGCCGCAGTCCACGGTCACGATCAGCTTCGCCCCGCCCTCGGCGATGCGGACCAGGGCCTCGCCCGAGGGGCCGTAACCCTCCATCAGCCGGTCCGGAATATAGGCCTGGGGATCGCATCCGAGATCACGCAGCAGCCGGATCAGCACAGCCGCCGAGGTCGCGCCGTCCACGTCATAGTCGCCGAATATGGTGATCGGCTCGCGAGCCTCGACGGCATCGGCGATGCGACCGGCGGCCGCGTCCATGTCGCGGAAGATGGACGGATCGGGCATGAAGCCGCGGATCGTGGGCTCGCGATGCCGGGACAGCTCCTCGCGCTCCACGCCGCGCGCAAGCAGCAGCTGGTCGACCAGGTCGTCGGGCTGGAAGTTCGCATCGGTCGCGTCCGCGGAAGCGCCCCGCCAGCGCCAGGGCTGGCCGAGGATAGACCGCTCGACCCCGCAGACATGGCTCGCATTCATCAGCATCCCGACACCCTAGGGGAAGCCGTGCCCGCCGTGAATCCGCCGCGTCGAAAAAGATGTGGAAAAAGGAAGCTTAGTCAGCGGCCCGCTCAGTCGCGGTGGGATCCCGGTTCGCCGCGATGCTCGCCCTTCACCCAGCGCACGGTGCCGGTGCTTGCGCGCATCACGACGCTTTCGGTGGTGAGGCAGCTCTTGCGCCGCTTGACGCCCTCCAGCAGCGACCCGTCGGTCACGCCGGTCGCGGCGAAGATCACGTCGCCCTTGGCAAGGTCGTGGAGGTGATAGATGCGGTCGAGATCCTCGACGCCCCATTTGGCTGCGCGGCCCCGCTCGTCGTCGTTGCGGAAGAGGAGCCGGCCCTGGAACTGGCCGCCGACGCAGCGCAGCGCCGCGGCCGCCAGCACGCCTTCCGGAGCGCCGCCCGAGCCCATGTAGATGTCAATCGTGGTGTCCGGGTTGGTGACGGCGATCACGCCGGCTACGTCGCCGTCCGGGATGAGCTGGATGCCGCAGCCGAGCGCGCGCAGCTCCGCGATCAGCTTCTCGTGGCGCGGGCGGTCGAGCACGCAAACGATGATCTCGGACGGATCGACGCCCTTCGCCTTGGCGACCGAGCGGATATTGTCGCTGGCGCTGCGGTTGAGGTCGATCGTGCCTTCCGGATAGCCGGGGCCGATCGCCAGCTTGTCCATATAGACGTCGGGCGCGTTGAGGAGGCCGCCTTCATCGGCGATCGCCAGCACGGCGAGCGCGTTGGGGCCCGCCTTGGCGGTGATGGTGGTGCCCTCCAGCGGATCGAGGGCGATGTCGATCTTGGGGCCGGTGCCCTGCGCGCGGCCCACCTTTTCTCCGATGAAGAGCATCGGCGCTTCGTCGCGCTCGCCTTCGCCGATCACCACCGTGCCGTCGAACTCGAGCTGGTTCAGCGCCTCGCGCATTGCTTCCACCGCCGCGTGGTCGGCCGCCTTCTCGTTGCCGCGACCGATCAGCTTGGAGGCCGCAACCGCCGCCGCTTCGGTGACGCGCACCATCTCGAGAACGAGGACGCGGTCCAGCGTGTGGCTTGCGATCACCATTTGTGTCATCCTGTTGAAAATGCCCGCGGGCCGGATAAGCGAGAGACGTGACATTGTCGAGAATGACGCTTGTCCTGCTGCTCGCGCTTGCGCCGGTGCCCTCGGTGGCAGCCCAGGCCGGCACCGCCCCGCCTGCTACTGCCGAAGAGGCGATCGCGAATTACCGGCAGACGTTCAAATCAACGGACGAGCTGGATTGCCCGAGGAGCGCCGACCCCAACGACATCGTGGTCTGCGCTCGTCCGGCCGATGCGCCCGATCCCGACCGGCTTCCGCTTCCCGTCGTGCCGGAGCCCGGCGCCCGCATCGTAGGCGGACTGCCGAGCGGCATCGAATCCATGGGTGCGGACAGGTGCATCAGCCGCTGCCCGCAGCCGCTCAGGATCGACCTCCTCAAGGCCGCGACATTCGCGAAGAATTTGGCGGAACGGTTGATCGAAGGCGAGTAGGGCTCCTGCCTCAGGCCGGCCTGAACTTCATCGCCACACCGTTCATGCAATAGCGCAGGCCGGTCGGCTTGGGGCCGTCGTCGAAAACGTGCCCGACATGCCCGCCGCAGCGACGGCAGTGGACCTCGGTTCGGGTGGCGAAGAGGGTGTTGTCCGGCTTGGTGCCGACGGCGTTCGCCAGCGGCTTCCAGAAGCTGGGCCAGCCGGTTCCGCTCTCGAACTTGGTCGCGGAGGAATAGAGCGGGAGACCGCAGCCGGCGCAGACATAGGTGCCCTTGCGCTTCTCCTTGTTGAGCGGGCTCGATCCGGCGCGCTCGGTATTTTCCTCGCGAAGCACCGCATATTGCTGCGGCGTCAGCCGCTTCTTCCACTCGGCCTGGCTGAGCTTGATCGGGAACTTGCCCTCGGCAGCGTGCGACTCGCGCTGTCCGCCGAAAAAGGCGACCCCGCCGAGCAAACCCGCGCCGGCGCCGCCGAGCAGCAAACGTCTGTTCATCTGCATGTTCATCTCCAATTCCGGCCGGCTTTAATCGTCGCTGACTGAACCACGGCTGACGCTAGCTCGCCCTTCGGGCCCGCATCAGGCCGCGCACTGAGTTGCCGATATGGAACTCGGCCGGGAGACTCGCCAGGGCGACGTCCGTTTCGACGGCCTCGCGCTGGTCGATCATGCGCTCCCGAAGGATGCCCGGCAGCAGCCCGCGCGACAGCGGCGGCGTCGCGAATTGCCCGTCCTGCTCCACGAAGACATGCGTGAAGCTGCCTTCGGTCAGGAAGCCTTCCGGATCGACGAACAGCACTTCGAAACATCCGCTCGCCTGCCGCGCCTCGTCGTAGAAGCCGCGGTCGCTCGTCTTGTGGCGGAGGCGGAAGTCGTCGCGCAGCACCGGCAGCGGCAGGATCGCCACCTCAACTGGCTCAGCCTGGTCGTCGGGCATCGGTCGCGCCTCGATGGCGATCACGCCGGTCGGGGAGAGCCGAAGCCGCACCTTCTTCTCCTCGCGGAGGCGAAAGGTCGCGGCCTGGAGCTCGTTGCGGGCGCCATGCCGGTCGAAGGGGAAGCCGAACGCATCCGCGCTCCTCTTGAGGCGACTGAGGTGACGGTCGAGTTCGGCAATGCCTTCATGCGGGTCGAAGCGCATCGTCTCGATCAGATCGAAGTCGCTGCCCTTCAAGAATGCCCCCTTCGCCATACATTCACGCCACTCGTCTGCGGCGCGGCTGTCGGCCACAATGCCTGCCCCCAATCCCATGGTCGCGCGGCTTTCGCCAGCACGCATTGTGAGGGTGCGGATCGCCACATTGAAGTTCGCCTCGCCGCGGGGCGCAACCGTTCCAATGGCGCCGGTATAGACGCCGCGCGCGCGCCGCTCGGTCTCCGCGATGATCTGCATGGCGCGAATCTTCGGCGCCCCTGTGATCGAGCCGCAGGGGAACAAAGCCTCCATCGCGTCCCAGGGGCCCAGCCCGTCTTCAAGTTCGGACGTGACCGTGGACGTCATCTGGTGGACCGTGGGGTAGGTCTCCACCTCGAAGAGGGACGGCACCTTGACCGTTCCAGGTACGGAAACGCGGGAGAGGTCGTTCCGGAGAAGGTCGACGATCATCAGATTCTCGGCGCGCTGCTTGGGATCGGTGCGAAGCTCTTCGACCGCCGCTGCGTCCCCCGCCGCGTCGCGGCGCCGCTCCGCAGTGCCCTTCATCGGCCGCGTGGTGAGCTTGCCGCCTTCCAACGTGAAGAACAGTTCGGGCGAAAAGGAGAGGATCCAGTGCTCGCCCGTGAAGACGAGCGCGCTATGCCCGCCGCGCGCGCGCTGCCGCACATCGGCATAGATTGCGAGCGGATTGCCGGCCGTCCGAACCTCGGCCGCGAAGGTCAGGTTCGCCTGGTAGATGTTCCCGGCCGCGATATGCTCCTGCACCGCGCCTATTGCGTCCTCGAATGGCGACTGCCCGATCAGCGGGGTTGGCCTCGACACCCAGGCGGAAGCAGGATCGGGCAGGAGGGTCGGCAAGTGCTCAATCGGGCGCGCCCGTTCGAAAAGGCCGAACCAGAGCAGCGGCGGCTCCCCCGACGCAGCGGCCCGGCAGAGCGGTGCAAGCTTGGGCTCCAGCACGTGGCCCGCTTCATAGGAAATGAACCCGGCCGCGTGCAGCCCGCGCTGTTGGGCTTCCCTCAGCAGTTGCAGCGCCGGGCGAACCTGCTCCGGCTCGCGAGCCTCCAACACTAGAGAAGGCCGCTCGAACAGCAGCGCGGCACCGCCCCGGTGCAAACGTGCATCGTCCAACAAAACGAAGGGTGCAGTAGCGTCGATCACGCGCTGCGCTTGCCTTCGCGCTGCCTCAGGCCCATGTCCGCCAGGCCCTTCCGCCGGAAGTGCTTTTGGGAGAAATGTCCGTGGTTGCCAGCGTCTTCGATCTGTTCAAGATCGGGGTGGGCCCTTCCAGTTCGCACACCATGGGGCCGATGACGGCTGCCTGCCGCTTTGTCGAGACGCTCGTCGAAAAAGCGATGCTGGAGCAGGTGGAGCGCGTCGAGACGAACCTCTATGGGTCGCTCGCCCTCACCGGCAAGGGGCACGCGACCGACCGTGCGGTGCTGATCGGCCTCACCGGCAAGCGCCCGGACAGCCTCTGTCCCGACGAAGCGGACGAGATCGTCAGCCGGGTCCGGGGCACCGGGCGGCTGCTCCTCGCCGGCCGCCGCGACGTCGCGTTCGAGGAGGCGCGCGACCTCCGCTTCCTCCAACGCGAGCGCCTGCCCCACCATAGCAACGGCATGCGCTTCACTGCGCTCGGGGTCGATGGCGCGGAGCTCGAGAGCAAGATCTACTATTCCACGGGCGGCGGCGCGGTGATCGACGAAGAGGCCATTGCCCGCAACGCGCCGCCCGAAGGCGCCTGGGACATTCCGTACAATTATCGCTCCGCCGACGAGCTGCTCGCCATCGCAGAGCGCGAGGGGCTGACCATCGCCGAGATCGCTCGCGCCAATGAGCAAGCCGGTCTCTCCGACAGCGAGATCAACCGCCGTCTGACCGCGATCTGCGAGGCCATGTCCGCCTGCATCGACCGCGGCATCGGCCAGGACGGGATCCTCCCCGGCGGCCTCAAGGTGAAGCGCCGGGCGCCCGCCCTCCACCGCCTGCTGATGGAGCGCGCCGAGCGCACGCTCCAGGACCCGCTCACCGTGCTCGACTGGGTCAACCTCTGGGCGTTGGCTGTGAACGAGGAGAATGCCGCCGGTGCCCGGGTCGTTACCGCACCCACCAACGGCGCCGCCGGCATCGTCCCCGCGATCCTCCGTTATTATCAGCGCTTCACCCCGCGCGCGTCCGACGAGGGCGTGCAGGTCTTCCTCCTGACGGCCGGCGCGGTGGGGTCGCTGTTCAAGGAGAATGCCTCCATCTCCGGCGCCGAGGTGGGCTGCCAGGGCGAGGTCGGCGTCGCCTGCTCGATGGCAGCGGCCGGGCTGACCGCTGCGCTCGGGGGCACTCCCGGACAGATCGAGAATGCGGCCGAGATCGGCATGGAGCACAATCTCGGCCTCACCTGCGATCCGGTCGGCGGCCTCGTCCAGGTCCCCTGCATCGAGCGCAACGCGGTCGGCGCGATCAAGGCGATCGAAGCCTCCCGCCTCGCCCTCGTCGGCAATGGCGACCACCGCGTCAGCCTCGACCAGGTGATCGAAACGATGCGCAAGACCGGCATGGACATGAACGAGCGCTACAAGGAGACCTCGCTCGGCGGCCTCGCCGTTAACGTGGTGGAGTGCTAGGCTCGTCGAAGAAGTCGACGGCGCCCGTGTCGAGATCGTAATAAGCGCCGACCACCTTCAATCGCCCCTCCCGCTGCGGCTCCAGCAGCATCGGCTCCACCGAAGTGCGGAGCTGCGCAACCGTCCGGCTCACATTGGCGCGGGCGGCATTCCGGACGAAGTCGCCCGGCTGGCCGCGCACCAACAAGGCGGCCGGAACGATCGGCTCGACCATGCGGCCGATGCTGCCGGGAAAGCTCGCATTGTTGTTGACGATCTCGGTCGCCGCCGCCACCGCTCGGCAGCTTTCGTGGCCAAGCACCACGATGAGCGGCACGCCAAGCACCGCCACGCCACATTCGATGCTGCTATCCACGTTGATCATTGCTGGTCCCTTCCATGATCGAGGGATGTCAGCGCAAAGGGCTTGGGCAAACGGATCATGGCATCGAAACGAACTCGATGCGGTCTGAAATCACGCGCCTCGTTGAAGGAGGTTCGCGCCAGAGGTGCCGGCCCGCACGACCGTGGAGAGGCTTCGCCCCCACCTCGCTCTCAAGTTGTCGGCTCAGTCGAGGAGCCGCAGGTAGGCGGGCGGAACATGGTCGGTCAGCCACACATCATTGGCGCTGCGGAAGAACAGATGCTCGGCCATCGCCCTGCTCCACACCTGCAGCACGACCGGCCGGCCGGACCGTCGCGCCCCGACCCTCATCGCCGGTTCGAGGTCGGGGCTGAGATGAACATGGTGCCGCCTGCCCCGCACCAATCCCTGCTCCAGGATAGCGCCCACCAAGCGCTCGGACGTGCCGTGATAGAGGAGCGGCGGAGGGGCCACGGGCGTGAGCTTCAGGTCGATGGGGATGCTGTGCCCCTGGTTTGCCCTGATCTTTCCGCCGCTCTCGTCGAACGCATAACGCTGCTTGTCGCTGGTGCGCACGAGTTCATCGAGCTGGCGCCGGTCGAAATCGCCGAACCTTTGCCTGATGGCCGCGAGCACCGCCTCGACATCGGCCCAGCCTTCCGCATCTAGGCGCAGCCCGCCGACTTCCGGCTTGTGCCTGAGGATAAGCGCAAGGAACTTGCTGATCTGCTTCAACTCGGGCTCCTTGCTGCGACTCTGCGTCCGGTCCAGCGATATATCAGGGGATCATCGATAGGCCTTCGCGCCCGAACTTCCCGAACTTCGCCTGACGCGTTAGGCGGTGGCCGATGAAGTTACTTCTCGCGTCCTTTCTCCTCGGCATCCTCAGCGCCTGCGGCTTCGCTCCGTGGAGCCTCTGGCCGTTGACGCTTGTCGCCTTTGCGGGGCTCATCTACCTGATCGACCGGGCGCCGTCGCTTCGAAGCGCGCTCGCCCGCGGCTATTGGTTCGGCGTGGGCCAGTTCACTCTCGGCCTCAATTGGATCGCCACCGCTTTCACCTTCCAGTCCGAAATGCCGCACTGGCTCGGCTGGATCGCGGTGGTGCTGCTGTCGCTCTACCTCGCAGTGTATCCGGCAATGGCGACCGGCCTGGCCTGGCGGTGGGGCGTCAGTCCTCCCCTGCATTCGCAGGGGAGGGGGACCGCACAGAGTGCGATGGAGGGGCGGCGCGACAGCGCCTCTTTTGAGGAGCTCGCTTCGCGAGCGCCCCTCCACCAGGCTGCGCCTGGTCCCCCTCCCCCGGGAAGCCGGGGGAGGAATTCGGTCCGGCTCGTCCTGATCTTCGCAGCCGCGTGGATCGTCACCGAATGGCTGCGCGCGACGATGTTCACCGGCTTCGCCTGGAACCCGGTCGGCGTCGCATTGCTGCCGACCCCTGTCTCACGCCTTGCCACGATCATCGGCACTTACGGCCTGTCCGCAATCGCGGTGGTGCTGGCCGGGCTGCTCTTCCTTGCTTTTCACCGCCGCTGGAAAGCGGCCGCCGCGATTGCCGGCACGGTGGCGCTCGCGACGGCGCTCGTCGCCCTCACCAGCCAGGCCCCACTTTCCGCGCCTACGATCCCGCTCCGCATCGTCCAGCCGAACATCGGCCAGCAGGACAAGTGGAAGGCGGGCTTTGAGGAGCGCAATTTCGAGCGCCTCCGGCGGCTCTCCGGCGCGCCGTCCGCAACGCCCCGCCTGCTCCTCTGGCCCGAAGCGGCCGTGACCGATCCGCTCCAGGACGAGCGCCTCAATCCGCAAGACCAGGCGGAAGCGCTTCAGATCCGCCTCCGTATCGGCCAGCTCCTCGGCCCCGGCGACCTCCTGCTGACCGGCGGCGTCACCTTCCGATCGACCGATCGGCTCCACCTCACCAGCGCCACCAACAGCGTCTTCGCCATGACAGCGAACGGCCAAATCCTCGGCCGCTACGACAAGGCGCATCTCGTGCCCTATGGCGAATATCTCCCGATGCGCCCGATCCTGTCGGCGATCGGCCTCTCGCGCCTCGCGCCTGGCGACGTCGACTTCGATCCGGGGCCGGGGCCGCAGACGCTAACCCTTCCGATCATCGGCCCCGTCGGTTTCCAGCTCTGCTACGAGATCATCTTCTCGGGCGAAGTGGTGGACCGGAACAACCGCCCCGCCTTCCTCTTCAATCCGTCGAACGACGCCTGGTTCGGCGCCTGGGGCCCGCCCCAGCACCTCGCTCAGGCGCGGCTGCGCGCACTGGAGGAGGGGCTGCCGATCCTGCGTTCGACACCGACCGGCATCTCGGCGGTGATCGCGGCGGATGGCAGCCTGCTCCACAGCCTTCCGTGGCGCACCGCCGGTTCGATCGACGCCGCCTTGCCCGCACCCAAGCCGCCGACCCTCTTCGCCCGCGTCGGCAATGTCATGCCGTTCCTGTTTGCTCTGCTGCTCGTCCTGGTTGCGGCCATCCTTTCACGCAGGGGCATTGCAGCCGCTCATAAATCGAGCTAGGGCGCGCATATAAGGATATCTTTATATCCGCATGTCTCCCCTCAAGAAGGTCGTTTCTCCCGATGCGCAGCAACTATCTCTTCACGTCCGAATCGGTTTCCGAAGGTCATCCGGACAAGGTCGCCGACCAGATTTCGGACGCGGTGGTCGATCTCTTCATCGGCCGGGACCCGGAAGCGCGCGTCGCCTGCGAGACGATGGTGACGACCAACCGCATCGTGCTGGCCGGCGAAGTGCGCTGCCGCCCGGACGTCACTCCGACCCAGGCGGAGATCGAAGCGGTCGCCCGCGAGACGGTGAAGCGGATCGGCTACCAGCAGCACGGCTTCCACTGGCAGTTCGCCGAGTTCGCCTGCCACCTTCACGGCCAGTCAGCCCACATCGCAATGGGCGTGGACGAGAGCGGCAACAAGGACGAGGGCGCGGGCGATCAGGGCATCATGTTCGGCTATGCGACCGACGAAACCCCGGACCTGCTCCCCGCCACCCTCTATTATTCACACCGCATCCTCGAGCGCATGGCGCTCGACCGGCACGGCAAGAAGGTCGATTTCCTCGAGCCCGACGCCAAGAGCCAGGTGACGCTCCGCTACGAGAATGGCGTGCCCGTCGGTGCGGCGGCGCTGGTGGTCTCTACCCAGCATAGCAAGGAACTCAGCAACGATGCCGGCCAGGCGAAGCTGCGCGACTATGTGAAGGGCATCTTCGCGGAGGTGCTGCCGCAAGGCTGGCTGCCCGGCGAGGAAGCGATCTTCGTCAACCCGACCGGCCTGTTCGAGATTGGCGGTCCGGATGGTGACGCGGGCCTCACCGGCCGCAAGATCATCGTCGACACTTATGGCGGCGCGGCCCCGCATGGCGGCGGCGCTTTCTCGGGCAAGGACCCGACCAAGGTCGACCGCTCGGCCGCCTATGTCAGCCGCTACCTTGCCAAGAACATCGTTGCCGCCGGCATCGCCAAGCGCTGCACGATCCAGCTCAGCTACGCGATCGGCGTCGCCGAGCCGCTGTCGCTCTATGTCGATCTCCACGGCACCGAGCAGAACGGCGTCACCGCCGAAGCGCTGGAGCGGGTGCTTCCGACGCTGGTGCGCCTCACCCCCAAGGGCATCCGCACCCATCTCGGCCTCAACAAGCCCATCTACCTCAAGACCGCCGCCTACGGCCATTTCGGCCGCAAGGCCGACGGCGACTTCTTCACCTGGGAGAAGACGGACCTGGTGGATGCACTCAAGCAGGCTCTTTGAATCCTCCGCTCCCCTTCAAGGGGAGGGGATTGAGGGGTGGGGGAAGTATCAGCTCCCCCGCCTCCGGAACTGAATAGCTCCTTCAGTCCCTCCCCCAACGAGGAGGTGCTTGCTAGAGCGCGATCATGTCCGACCCCACGACGATCCGCCGCCTCTACGGCCGCCGCTCCGGCCACAAGCTCCGCGAAGGTCAGGCGGCGCTCGTCGAGGACCTGCTCCCGGCGCTAAGCGTGCCGGAGGAGGGCGAGATCACCGCCGCCGCCCTCTTCGGCCACGATCGCCCGCTCCACTTCGAGATCGGCTTCGGATCGGGCGAGCATCTCGCCTTTCGCGCCGACCTGCTGCCGGACCACGGGTTCATCGGGGCGGAGCCGTTCCTCAACGGCGTCGTCGGCGCGCTCACCCATGTCCGGGACAAAAGCCTGGCGAACGTCCGCCTTCACATGGGCGACGCTCTGGAGGTGCTGGAACGGCTTCCGGACGCCTCGCTCCGCTTCGTCTACCTCCTCCACCCCGATCCCTGGCCCAAGGCGCGGCATGCCAAGCGCCGCATGGTCAATCATGGTCCGCTCGACCTGATTGCGGCCAAGCTCCAGCCCGGCGGCGAGTTCCGCCTCGGCACCGACGATCCGACCTATTGCCGCTGGTCGATGATGATCATGAACGCCCGCCGCGACTTCGAATGGCTGGCGGAAAGCGCCCGCGACTTCCTCACTCGCCCCGGCGGCTGGCCCGAGACGCGCTACGAGGCGAAAGCGCGCCGCAAGGGCCACGAAGTCTGGTATTTCCGCTATCGGAGGATATGAATGCAACGCCTGCTCATCGCTCTGCTCCTGATCCTGGCAGGCGAAAGCGCGGCGCTCGCCTGCTCATGCATCGCGACGCGGGATCCGCAGGAATTGAGAAAATTGGCTCGTGACGGCGCGCGGGACGCCATCGCGCTGGTCGAAGTCGAAGTCGTGTCCGCTTATGATCCGCTGTGGAAACGAGGCGAACAGTTGCGAGTGCGGCGGACACTGGCCGGCAGGGCTCCCGCATCCGTCCGGGTAGAGCGGCTGAACCTTCCCAGTGACGCTTCGTGCGACCTTGAGCTTCGCCGCGGCCAGCGCACGCTCCTCATCCTATACCCGCCGCGCGCGCGGCGCCTGTGGAGGCGGAGCGAGCATCGCATCTCCGGCCTTTGTACCGCCAACCTCCTCCATCAGCCGGTTTTCCGCTCGACCTTCGTGGAGGCTCTGCGCCGCTGAGTTCAGCGCGCCGGGCTCAGCCTCAGCAGCCGGCCGCCGGAGCCCTGGCGCTCGTCCTCCAGCACGTAGATGGCGCCGTCGGTGCCCTGCTCGACCTCGCGGATGCGGGCGTTCATCGGCCAGCGCTCGGCCTCCCGCGCGCCATTGCCGTTGATGGCCACGCGGATCAGGGTCTGGCCGGAGAGGCCGCCGAGGAACGCGTTGCCGCGCCAGCGAGGAAACAGGCCTCCGGAATAGACCATCAGGCCGGCCGGCGAGACTTCGTTCCAGGTGATCTCCGGCGCGTTAAACTGCGGGCGAGTCGGGTGATCAGGGATATCGCGGCCGTCATAATGGGCGCCGTTGGACACGACCGGATAGCCGTAATTCGTGCCGCGCTCGATCAGGTTGAATTCGTCGCCGCCCTTGGGGCCCATTTCGTGGCTCCACAGCTGGCCCAGGCCGTTGAAGGCGAGGCCGAGAATGTTGCGGTGTCCGACCGTCCAGAGCTGTGCCGCCGCGCCGCCGCGGCTCGCCCAGGGATTGTCGCGCGGCACGCTCCCGTCGTCGTTGATCCGCACGACCTTGCCGAGCGTGCCGGTCATGTCCTGCGCGGGATCGAACTTCTGACGGTCGCCATTGGAGATGTAGAGTTTGCCGTCTGGCCCGAAGGCGAGGCGGTGGCCGTAATGGCCGCGTCCCTCGACCTTGGGCGTCTGCCGCCAGATCGTCGTGAACCCATCAAGCGTCGCGCCCGCGTCGGTCCGGACGAGGCGGCCGCGGCCGACCGCAGCCCCGCGCGTCTCCCCCGGCCCTGGTTCGACGAAGCTCAGATAGACGTAGCCGTTGCGTGCGAAATTCGGGTGAAGCACGACGTCGCCGAGGCCGCCCTGGCCACCATAATCAACCTTGGGCGTGCCCGCGATCGGGATCGCGCGGCCCTGCGTCCAGAGGACGAGGCGCCCCTTCTTCTCGGTGACAAGTGCGGCGCCGCCCGGACCGGGCAGGAAGGTCATTGCCCAGGGCTCGTTGAAGGTCGCGAGCGGTTGGACCTGGAACGGGCGTCCGGGGGAGGCGGGCGCCGCCGCGGTGGCAGCTTCATTGCCGCCGGCGATCGCGTGGCTCGCTCCGCCGGATGCCGCGAGCGCGAGCAGGGAGACGCCGGCGGAGAGGAAAGCGCGCATCGATTGAACTCCGGGGGGCTGGACGGGTTGCTGTGCGAAACCCACATGCGAGGGAGGCTGCCGTTCGTCAACGGTGGCGCCCTCATCGCAGCAGGCCCGCCATCCGTAAGTCAGATCCTACGCCGGTCTCCCTGCTCTCGGTCGCCACCGCGGTGCCGCCGACAATCATTACGCAGGAAGAGGCGAAGGCGCTCGCCCGCGGCCTGTTCGGAGCGCGCGCGAACCATTTCGAGAAGCTCGCGCCGGTGTTCGACAATGCGGGCATCGCCAAGCGCCACATCGTGCGGCCGGTCGATTGGTATCGTGGCGATCATGGGTGGAAGGCGCGCAACGACGTTTACCTGGAGGCCGCCGAGGCGCTCTACATCGAGGCGGCGGAGCGGGCGCTGGAGCGGGCCGGGGTCCGTCCGGATGAGGTTGACGGCCTCGTCACGGTCTCGACGACCGGCATCGCAACGCCGAGCCTGGAAGCGCGGGTCGCGGGCCGGATGGGCTTCCGCAACGATGTCGAGCGGGTGCCTCTGTTCGGCCTCGGCTGCGCGGGTGGCGTCAGTGGCCTTGCCACTGCAGCCCGGCTCGCCGCTGGCGCGCCGGGCAAGACGATCCTGTTCGTGACGGTGGAGCTCTGCTCGACCTCGATCCGGCTCGACAAGCTCAGCAAGGCAAATATCGTCGCGACCGCCTTGTTCGGCGACGGCGCGGCCGCCGCAGTGGTGCGCGAAGGGCAAGGCGGTGTCGCCAGCGTGGAGGGCGGCGGTGAGATCCTGTGGCCCGACACGCTCGGCATCATGGGCTGGGACGTCGAGGATCCGGGCCTGGGCGTCATCTTCGACCGCGCCATCCCGCCCTTCGTCGAGGACAATATGGACCGCGCCGTCGAGCAGATCCTCGGTCGGCTCGGGGTCGAGCGTGACGAGATCGGCCGCTTCACCTGCCATCCCGGCGGCGCCAAGGTGGTGGCGGCGCTCGAGCAGAGCCTGCACCTCGATGAGGGGAGCCTGGACCATGAGCGCGCGGTGCTGAAGGATTTCGGCAACATGTCCGCGCCCACCGTGCTGTTCGTGCTGGAGCGGCTGCTGGAAGCCGGAATGCCGGAGCGGACTTTGCTGCTCGCGCTCGGGCCGGGCTTCACGACCAGCGGCCTTTCGCTCGCGCGGGCATGACGGCGGCTGCGATCATCCTCGCGCTCGTGACGCTTCAGCGGCTTGCCGAGCTCGTCATCGCCAGGCGCAACACGAAGGCGCTGCTCGCGCGCGGCGCCTACGAAGCTTCGCCCGGCCACTATCCGCTGATCGTCGCCGTTCACGCGCTCTGGCTCGCCACCTTGTGGTGGCTGGCTCCCGGAAAAGCGGTCACCTGGCCGCTCATCGCCGTCTTCGTCCTGCTGCAGCTCGGCCGTGTCTGGATCCTGGCGACGCTCGGCCGGCGCTGGACCACGCGCATCATCGTCGTCCCCGGCGAGCGGCTGGTCGCTCGCGGCCCGTTTCGCCTGGTCCGTCATCCGAACTATCTCGTCGTCGCAGGCGAGATCGCCGTTCTCCCACTGGTTTTTGGGCTGTGGCAGGTGGCGCTGGTCTTCAGCCTCGCCAATGCGGCCGTCCTGGCGATCCGCATCCGCGCGGAGGAGAAGGCCTTGGCGGGTGCCGTCCCTTCCGCTTAAGCTTGGCGAGATGAAGTCCGCTGTCGCCCTCCTCGCAGCCTGCGCCCTTGGCGGCTGCGCGAGCACACCGACTTTGGAACCCGCCGACCAGTTCTTCGCCCGGCTCTCCGGCCTCTGCGGAAAGGCCTATGAAGGCCGGATCGCCAGCCCGCCTGTGGAGGCCGACCGGGACTTTGCGGGCAAGCGCCTCGTCATGCACGTCCGCGACTGCTCGCGGGACGAGATCCGCATCCCATTCCATGTTGGCGAGAATCGCTCGCGCACCTGGGTGGTGACCCGCACGGGCGCGGGCCTCCGCCTCAAGCACGACCATCGCCACGAGGACGGCAGCGAGGACAAGCTCACCCAATATGGCGGCGATGCGACCCTGACCGGCGCGGCAACTCGTCAGGAGTTCCCGGCCGACCCGTTCACGAAGGCCCTTTTCGTCCGGGAGAACATCCCGCAGTCGGTGACGAACGTCTGGGCGATGGATGTCGAGCCGGGCCGCGCCTTCGCTTACGAACTGCGTCGGCCAAACCGCTTCTTCAGGGTCGAGTTCGACCTGACGAAGCCGGTCACACCTCCGCCCGCGCCCTGGGGCTCTCGCTAATCCGCTTGCCCGCGCCGGGCCGATCGCCTATATAGCTCCTGCCTTTCTCGACATCGGTAACGTGTTGAGGCTGGTCCCGAGGAGGGGCCGGCGGCGCCGGGATGCGTCCTGGCTTTATACCTTTTGGAGCATGGATGGCGGACCTCGCCCAACTGACCGAGCTGATCGAGCCCGAAGCGAAAGCGGAAGGGCTGGAACTCGTGCGCGTCAAGATGATGGGCGGCACGTCCGATCCGACTCTGCAGATCATGGCCGAGCGGCCGGATACGCGCCAGCTGACGCTCGACGATTGCGCGCGGCTGTCGCGCCGGCTGTCCGCGGTTTTGGATGAGCTGGAGGCGGAAGGGCGCGATCCGATCGAGCATGCCTACCGGCTCGAGGTGAGCTCGCCCGGCATCGACCGGCCGCTGACGCGCCTCAAGGATTATGACGATTGGAAGGGCCATGAGGCGCGGATCGTGCTGGCCGAGAAGCTTGAGGGGCGGAAGGTCTTTTCGGGCGATCTCACCGGCAGCGAGGGCGATCAGGTGCTGGTGGACGTGCAGGGGCTCGGCCCGACGCGGCTGCCCTTCGCCCTCATCCAGTCGGCCAAGCTCGCCATGACCGACAGGCTCATCAAGGCGACCGCTCCGCTCAGCGCGGAGGGTGCCGACAAGATCGAGGAAGAGACGGAGCGTCCGGGGGATGAGCCGTCCGAAGATTTCAAAGTAGTAGAGGATTAAGACCATGGCCACTTCCGCTGCCAGCGCGGGCGCTCCGGGCGCCGTTTCCGCCAACAGGGCCGAGCTGATCGCGATCGCCGATTCGGTCGCGCGCGAGAAGCTGATCGACCGCGGCATCGTCATCGAGGCGATGGAGGACGCGATCCAGCGCGCCGCCCGCGCCCGCTACGGCGCCGAGAACGACATCCGCGCCAAGCTCGACCCGCAGACCGGCGACCTGCGCCTGTGGCGCGTCGTGGAGGTGACCGAGCTGGTCGACGACTATTTCAAGCAGGTGAGCCTGGACGACGCGCAGAAGCTGCAGCCGGGCGCCGAGATCGGCGACTTCATCGTCGATCCGCTGCCGCCGATCGAGTTCGGGCGCATCGCAGCGCAAGCCGCCAAGCAGGTTATCTTCCAGAAGGTCCGTGACGCCGAGCGCGAGCGCCAATATGAAGAGTTCAAGGACCGCGCGAGCGAGATCATTACCGGCGTCGTCAAGCGCGTCGAGTTCGGCCACGTCGTCGTCGACCTGGGCCGCGCCGAGGGCGTCATCCGCCGCGATCAGCAGATCCCGCGCGAGGTCGTCCGGGTCGGCGACCGCATCCGCTCGCTGATCCTCAGCGTCCGCCGCGAGAACCGAGGCCCGCAGATTTTCCTCAGCCGTGCGCATCCCGACTTCATGAAGAAGCTGTTCGCGCAGGAAGTGCCCGAAATTTACGACGGCATCATCGAGATCAAGGCCGCCGCTCGCGATCCGGGCAGCCGCGCCAAGATCGGCGTCATCAGCCACGACAGCTCGATCGACCCGGTCGGCGCCTGCGTGGGCATGAAGGGTTCGCGAGTTCAGGCCGTTGTGCAGGAGATGCAGGGCGAGAAGATCGACATAATCCCCTGGAGCGAGGATCTCGCCACCTTCGTCGTCAACGCGCTGCAGCCGGCCACCGTCGCCCGCGTCGTGATCGACGAGGAAGAGAGCCGCATCGAAGTCGTCGTTCCCGACGACCAGCTCAGCCTCGCCATCGGCCGCCGCGGCCAGAATGTGCGCCTTGCTTCGCAGCTCACCGGCTCGGCGATCGACATCATGACCGAGGCGGACGCGAGCGAAAAGCGCCAGCGCGAGTTCGTCGAGCGCTCCACCATGTTCCAGGAGGAGCTCGACGTCGACGAGACGCTGGCCCAGCTGCTGGTGGCCGAAGGCTTCGGGGCGCTTGAAGAGGTCGCTTATGTCGAGGTCGACGAGATCGCCTCGATCGAGGGCTTCGACGACGAGCTTGCCGCGGAGCTGCAGAACCGCGCCGCCGAAGCGCTCGAGCGCCGTGAGGAAGCGGCGCGCGAGGAGCGTCGCGGTCTCGGGGTCGAGGACGCGCTCGCCGAGATGCCGTACCTGACGGAGGCGATGCTGGTGACGCTCGGCAAGGCGGGCATCAAGACGCTCGACGATCTCGCCGATCTCGCCACCGACGAGCTTGTGGCCAAGAAGAAGCCGGAGCAGCGCCGCCAGCGCGAGCCGAACCGTCCCGAGGACCGGGGCGGGATCCTCGCCGAATATGGCCTCAGCGACGAGCAGGGCAACGAGATTATCATGGCCGCCCGCGCCCACTGGTTCGAGGACGAGGGCAACGAAGGGGAGGACGCGGTTGCGGACACCTCCCAATGAGCGCCTGAAGCGGAACAACAAGTCCGTTCGTCCCGAGCGTAGTCGAGGGGCGCTGGCACAGACTCATCACGAGCGCCCCTCGACCTCGCTCGGGACGAGCGAGGATGGGCGAAGCGCTCATGTCGCCGAGCGCAAGTGCATCCTCACGGGGGAGCATGACGCTCGCGACAATCTGATCCGTCTGGCGCTCGGGCCGGACGGCCAGGTCGCGCCTGACGTCCGCGCAAAGGCGCCGGGACGCGGCGCCTGGATCGGCGTCGACCGTTCGGCGCTGGAAGCGGCGCAGGCCAAGGGCAAGCTCAAGGGCGCGCTCGCCCGGGCGTTCAAGACCGGCGACCTCAGGATTCCCGACGATCTCGGCGAGCGGACCGAGGCGGCGCTTCGTCAATCCGCTCTCGACCGACTTGGCCTTGAAGCGCGCTCCGGAACGCTCCTCACGGGCGGCGAAAAGATCGAAACCGCGGCCCGTCGAGGCGATGTCCATCTCCTCATCCACGCCTCCGATGCGGGCGCGGACGGCAATTCCAAACTGGACCAGGCCTGGCGCGTCGGGGGTAACCCATCGGCCCTGGACGAGGCGGTTCAGCCGCAAGGGCTGGTTTTTCCAGCGGATAGGTCCATATTGTCGTTAGCGCTCGGCCGCCAAAATGTGGTACATGTCGCCATAATCGACCGGGCTGCCGCCGCGCGCGTGTCCCGCGCGATCGACCGGTGGCGCGCTTTTATCGGATTGAATGCTGGGCTAAGCGCCGCCGCGGCGGCGTCGCCGATTGTTTCGGCTGTGGATTGAGACGAAGGATTATATGAGCGAAACGACAGACAAGCCGAAGCTGGGAGCGCGCGCGCCGCTGGGCCTGAAGCGCACGGTTGAGACCGGTAAGGTCAAGCAGAGCTTCAGCCACGGCCGCTCCAACACGGTCGTCGTGGAGGTGAAGAAGCGCCGCATCCTCGGCCCCGCCGCCGCGCAGGAAGCGACCCGCGTCGAGGAAGCGCCGAAGCCGGCTCCCGCTCCCGCGGCTCCCGTCACGCGTGCGCCGGAGCCTGCTGCGCCGCGTCCCGCCACGCGCCCGGTCAATGATGCGACCAGCCGCCGCGAGCTTCAGGAGCGCCTGCTTCGCGAGGCCGAAGAGGCCCGCATGACGGCCTTGGAGGAAGCGCGCCGCCGCGAGGACCGCAAGGCCGTCGAGGCTACCGAAGACGAAAAGCGCCGGGCCGAAGAGAATCGCCGCGCCGAGGAAGAAGCACGCGTTCGTGCGGAGGAGGAAGCGCGCCGCGCCGCCGAGCAGCCCGCTGCCGCCCCCGCCGAGCCCGCTGCTGCCGAGGCGCCCGCGGCCGCTGCTGCGGACACCGAGGAGCGCCGGCCCGCACGGCCCGCTCCGCGCGGCTTCACGCCCGTCAAGCGCCCCGAGCCGCCTGCGCGCCCCGCCCGCGGCGCCCGCGGCGTCGACGATCGCCGTCAATCGGGCAAGCTCACCGTCACTCGCGCGCTCGACGACGAGGGCGGCGCCCGTGCCCGCTCGCTGGCCGCGCTGAAGCGCGCCCGCGAGAAGGAGAAGCGTCACCATCAGCAGGCCGGCCCGTCCGCCAAGCAATATCGCGACGTCGACGTTCCCGAAGCGATTACCGTCCAGGAACTCGCCAAGCGCATGGGCGAGCGCGGTTCCGATCTCGTCAAGTCGCTGTTCAAGATGGGCACGCCCATCACGATCACCGAGACCATCGACCAGGATACCGCCGAGCTGCTGATCGAGGAGTTCGGCCACCGCATCGTCCGCGTGTCCGAGGCCGACGTCGACATCCAGGCCCAGACCGATATCGATCCGCCCGAGTCCCTGCAGCCGCGTCCGCCGGTGGTCACGATCATGGGCCATGTCGATCATGGCAAGACCTCGCTGCTGGACGCGATCCGCGGCGCCAACGTTGTTTCCGGCGAGGCCGGCGGCATCACCCAGCATATCGGCGCGTATCAGGTGGCGATGCCCGACACGTCGAAGATCACTTTCCTCGACACGCCGGGCCACGAGGCGTTCACGGAAATGCGTCAGCGCGGCGCCAACGTGACGGATATCGTCGTGCTGGTGGTGGCGGCCGATGACGGCCTCAAGCCGCAGACGGTGGAAGCGATCAACCACACGAAGGCGGCCGGCGTGCCGATGATCGTGGCGATCAACAAGATCGACAAGGACGGAGCGCGTCCGCAACGGGTCCGCGAGGAGCTGCTGCAGCACGAGATCGTGGTCGAGGATCTGGGCGGCGACGTTCAGGACGTCGAAGTCTCGGCGCTCAAGAAGACGAACCTCGACGGCTTGCTGGAAGCGATCAACCTCCAGGCCGAGCTGCTCGAGCTGAAGGCCAATCCGAAGCGCGCGGCCGAGGGCACCGTCATCGAAGCCAAGCTCGACAAGGGCCGCGGCCCGCTCGCCACTGTGCTCGTGCAGCGCGGCACGCTGAAGGTCGGCGACATCTTCGTCGTCGGCGCGATCAGCGGCAAGGTCCGCGCGATGATCGACGACAAGGGCAAGCAGGTGAAGGAAGCCGGACCCTCCGTGCCGGTGGAAGTGCTCGGCCTGTCCGGCGTGCCGTCGGCGGGCGACACGCTCACCGTCGTGGAGAACGATGCCCGCGCCCGCGAAGTCGCGGAATATCGCCAGACGATGCTCGACCGGAAGCGGACCACCTCCGCGCCGATCAGCCTTGAGAACATGTTCGCCTCGCGCGCCAGCCAGGCCAAGGAGTTTGCGCTGGTCATCAAGGCCGACGTGCAGGGTTCGGCCGAGGCGATCTCGACCGCGGTCAACCGCATCTCGACCGAGGACATCAAGGCCCGCATCCTTCACTCGGGTGTCGGTGCGATCACGGAGAGCGACGTGATCCTCGCCTCCGCGAGCGGCGCGCCGATCATCGGCTTCAACGTCCGCCCGAACGCCAAGGCGCGCGAGATCGCCGAGCGCAACAAGGTCGAGTTCCGCTATTACGACGTCATCTATCACCTCACCGACTGGGTGAAGGGCGCGATGGCGGGCGAGCTCGGGCCGGAGATCGTCGAGACGGTGCTCGGCCGCGCCCGCGTCCAGGAAGTCTTCCCCGCCGGCAAGCGGGACAAGGCGGCCGGTCTGCTGGTGCTCGAAGGCGTCATCCGCAAGGGCCTCCATGCGCGCCTCACCCGCGAGGACGTCATCGTGTCCAAGACGACGATCGCATCGCTGCGGCGCTTCAAAGACGACGTCGCCGAAGTGCGCGCGGGCCTCGAATGCGGCGTGCTGCTTGCCGACACCAACGACATCAAGGCGGGCGACCACCTCGAAGTCTTCGAAGTCGAAGAGCGCGCACGGACTTTGTAAGTCCCCTCTCCCCGTCGGGGGGAGGGTCAGGGAGAGGGGCAGTTTTCAAGCTGCCGAGAGGTGATCGACTCCCCCTCTCCTAGCCTCTCCCCTGAAGGGGAGAGGGATACATGGCACGTCAGAACGAAACTCCCGAAGGACGTTCCGTCCGCCTGCTTCGCGTTGGGGAGCAGGTGCGCCATGTTCTGGCCGACATCCTGGCGCGCGGCGAGGTGCATGACGATGTGCTGGCGAGCCATCCGGTCTCCGTCACCGAGGTGCGCATGTCGCCGGACCTTCGCCACGCGACGGTTTTCGTGAAGCCGCTGCTCGGCGCGGACGAAGCGCAGGTGTTGAAGGCACTGCGCACCAACACCGCCTTCCTGCAGCGCTCGGTCGCCTCGCGGGTGAATACCAAATATGCGGCGAAGCTCAAATTCCTCGCGGACGAGAGCTTCGACGAAGGCAGCCATATCGATCGCCTCCTGCGCTCGCCGAAGGTGGCGCGCGACCTCGCCGCCGACGAGGAGGAGTGAACCTTACAGCGGTGATGCGGGACGGCGACCTGCGGCTGGAGCCGCTCGCCGAAACGCACCGGGAGCCGCTCCGCGCCGCCTGCGCCGAGGATCGCGATATCTGGGCGATTTATGCGACCTCCTACGATACGGAGCATTTCGACCGGAGCTTCGAGCTTCTGCTGAGCCGCCCGAACTGGGCGCCGTTCGCGATCTTTTCGGGCGACCGGCTGGTCGGCATGAGCTGCTTCATCTCGATCGAGCCGGATCGGGGCGTGCTCGAGATCGGCAACACCTATTACGTGCCGGATCTTCGCGGCACGGGCATGAACCGGCGCGTCAAGGATCTGATGATCGGCCGCGCGATCGCGTGCGGCTTCCGCCGGATCGAGTTCCGCGTCGACAGCCGCAACGCGCGCTCGCAGGCGGCGATGGCCAAGATCGGCGGGGTGCGCGAGGGCGTCATCCGGCAGGACCGGATCACCTGGAACGGCCATGTCCGCGACACCGTCCTGTTCTCTATCCTGGCGGACGAATGGCGCTCCACGGCTGGCTGATCATCGACAAGCCGGTCGGGCCGGGCTCGACAGATGTCGTATCTGCGGTCAAGCGGGCGCTGCGGGCGGGCGGCTATCCCAAGGTGAAGGTGGGGCACGGCGGGACGCTGGACCCGCTCGCCAGCGGCGTGCTGCCGGTCGCGCTCGGCGAGGCGACGAAGCTGTGCGGGCGCGCGCTGGATTCCGACAAGCGTTACGAGTTCACGATCCGCTTCGGGGTCGAGACGAGCACGCTCGACGCGGAAGGGGAGGTGGTCGTGACCTCCGAGAAGACGCCCTCCGAGGCGGAGGTGCACGCTGTCCTGCCACGCTTCACCGGCACGATCGAGCAGGTGCCGCCCAGTTACTCGGCCCTAAAGATCGACGGCCGCCGCGCGTACGACCTCGCCAGGTCCGGCGAAGCGGTGGAGATGAAGGCACGCGAGGTGACGGTGCACTCACTTCAAGTCCTCCCCGGAACGGGGAGGGGGGCCGCCGGAACAGCGGTGGAGGGGGCCCGGAGACACGCCGAGTGCGTGGAGAGCCCCCTCCACCATGCTTCGCATGGTCCCCCTCCCCGTGCCGGGGAGGACCTGGGAGGGATCACCCTCTCCGCTTCTGTATCCAAGGGCACCTACATCCGCTCGCTCGCTCGCGACATCGCCTATGCCTTGGACACAGTGGGCCACGTCACCATGTTGAGGCGCGTGAAGGCCGGTTCGTTCGGGCTTTCCCACGCGATTTCGCTGGACAAATTGGGCGAACTCGCCCAAGCGCGCCAACTTGAACAGGCACTCTTGCCGCTGACGGCGGGGCTGGACGACATCCCGGCTCTACCCGTCACCCCCGATCAGGCAAGGGCGCTCCGCGAGGGGCGCAGATTGGTCGGGATTGCCGCAAAGCCAGGGCTTCATCTAGCAACCGACGCGTCTGTTCCGGTTGCGCTTGTGGAGCTTTCCGAAGGCGAACTTCGGGTGGTGCGCGGCTTCAACCTAGGACACGAAGGAGTTTGACGATGTCGGTGACAGCCGAGCGCAAGCAGGAAATCATTTCGGACAACGCCCGCGGAAGCGGCGATACGGGTTCGCCCGAAGTCCAGGTCGCGATCCTCACGGAGCGCATCAACAACCTCACCCAGCACTTCAAGACGCACGCGAAGGACAATCACTCCCGCCGCGGCCTTCTGATGCTGGTCAACAAGCGCCGCTCGCTTCTGGATTATCTCCGGAAGACGGAAGCGGATCGCTACACCGCACTCATCGCGAAGCTCGGTCTTCGTAAGTAACACCAAGCGGCCCTGCGGGGCCGCTTGTCATATCTGGCATCCGCAATTCGGCGGTGCCCGATGGGCCATATAGGCCCAACTCTCCGGACTTGGGTCCGGATAGCTGCCCCGGCCGCATTTGGCGACCGGATCTAAGGAAAACTACATGTTCGATACCAAGAAAGTACAGATCGAGTGGGGCGGACAAACCCTGACACTCGAAACGGGGCGCGTTGCCCGCCAGGCTGACGGCGCGGTGCTCGCGACCCTCGGCGAAACCGTCGTCCTTTGCGCCGTCACCGCGGCGAAGAGCGTCAAGTCGGGGCAGGATTTCTTCCCGCTCACCGTCCACTACCAGGAAAAATTCTCGGCCGCCGGGCGCATCCCGGGCGGCTTCTTCAAGCGCGAGCGCGGCGCGACCGAAAAGGAGACGCTGACCAGCCGCCTGATCGATCGTCCGATCCGTCCGCTGTTCCCCGAAGGGTTCTATAACGAGATCAACGTCATTGCTCATGTCCTGTCCTATGACGGGGTGAACGAGCCGGACATGGTCGCGATGGTGGCCGCGTCGGCGGCGCTGACCATTTCGGGCGTGCCCTTCATGGGCCCGATCGGCGCGGCGCGCGTCGGCTACAAGGATGGCGAGTATCAGCTCAACCCGAGCCTCGACCAGTGCAAGGAAGGCGAGCTCGACCTCGTCGTCGCAGCCACGCAGGACGCGGTGATGATGGTGGAATCCGAAGCCAAGGAGCTTTCGGAAGAGATCATGCTGGGCGCGGTCAGCTTCGCGCACGAGGCGAGCCGCAAGGTGATCGGCGCGATCATCAAGCTGGCGGAGCAGTCGGCCAAGGATCCGTGGGAACTCGACCAGGGCGACGATCACAAGGCGGTGAAGCAGCAGCTTCGCGACCTGATCGGCGAGGACCTCGCCGCGGCCTATCGCATCACGGACAAGCAGGCGCGCCAGACCGCGGTCAACGAAGCCCGGACCAAGGCCCGCGAAGCGTTTGAAGCGACCAAGGACGAGAACCCCTCAGCCTATCTCGCCAGCCTCAAGCTGGTGAAGAAGCTGGAGGCGGAAATCGTCCGCGGCGCGATCCTGAAGGACGGCCGCCGTATCGACGGCCGCGACACCAAGACGGTGCGCCCGATCGAGTCGATGGTCGGCTTCCTGCCGCGCACCCACGGCTCCTCGCTGTTCACCCGCGGCGAGACCCAGGCGATCTGCACGACCACCTTGGGCACCAAGGACGCCGAGCAGATGATCGACGGACTGGAAGGCCTCTCCTACCAGAATTTCATGCTGCACTATAACTTCCCGCCTTATTCGGTAGGCGAAGTCGGCCGCTTCGGAGCCCCCGGGCGCCGCGAAGTCGGCCACGGCAAGCTCGCCTGGCGCGCGCTGCACCCGGTGCTGCCGACGGCGGAGGAATTCCCCTACACGATCCGCGTCACCTCCGACATCACCGAGAGCAACGGCTCCTCGTCGATGGCGAGCGTGTGCGGCGGCTCCCTCGCGCTGATGGATGCCGGCGTGCCCTTGAAGCGGCCGGTCTCCGGCATCGCAATGGGCCTGATCCTGGAAGGCAAGGACTTCGCGGTCCTCTCCGACATCCTGGGCGACGAGGATCATCTCGGCGACATGGACTTCAAGGTGGCCGGAACGGAGAAGGGCATCACCTCGCTCCAGATGGATATCAAGATCGCCGGCATCACCGAGGAGATCATGCGCATCGCTCTGGCCCAGGCCAGCGAAGGCCGCGCGCATATCCTCGCGGAGATGAACAAGGCGCTCGGCGAGACGCGGCAGGAGCTTTCCGCTCACGCCCCGCGTATCGAGACCATGCAGATCGACAAGGCGAAGATCCGCGAAGTGATCGGCACCGGCGGCAAGGTGATCCGCGAGATCGTCGCGCAAACGGGCGCCAAGGTGGACATCGACGACGAGGGCCTGATCAAGATCAGCTCGTCCGATCTGTCGCAGATCGAGGCGGCGCGCCGCTGGATCTCCGGCATCGTCGAGGAGCCCGAGGTCGGCAAGGTCTACACCGGCAAGGTCGTCAACATGGTCGACTTCGGCGCGTTCGTGAACTTCATGGGCGGCAAGGACGGTCTCGTCCACGTCTCGGAGATCCGCAACGAGCGCGTCGAGAAGGTCTCGGACGCCCTGAGCGAAGGCCAGGAGGTCAAGGTCAAGGTCCTCGAGATCGACCAGCGCGGCAAGGTCCGCCTGTCGATGCGCGTCGTCGACCAGGAGACCGGCGCCGAGCTGGAGGACACGCGTCCTCCGCGCGAAGGCGGCGATCGTGAGCGGGGCCCGCGCGGCGACCGTGGCGATCGCGACCGTGGTCCCCGCCGCGACGGCGGTGGCGGCCGTGATCGTGGGCCTCGTCGTGACGGCGGCGGCCGTGACGGTGGTGGCCGGGGCGGCGAGCGCGGCGAAGGTCGCGGGGGCGGCGATCGGGGGGATCGCGGACCCCGCCGCGAGCGCAGCGAAGGCGGCGACCGCGAGCCCCGTTCAGGTGGTCGCGACGATGGCCCCGAGCCGGAGTTCGCACCGGCGTTCCTGACCCGCGATGACGATTAAGTCGACAGAGCGTTAGAGCTGAAACAGGAAAGGCCTCGCAGCGATGCGGGGCCTTTTTCTTTGACGGCATGACTGCCCCGGGGCGAACATTCCGCTTTTGGGCATTCCGAGCGATCGCGGATATGCAGCGGCTGACAGGCGATGGCACATCTGTGTGCCGGTGCGTTGTACTGGGCACAAGGAGAGCAAGATGACGATCATCCCGAAGCCAGGCAACCAGCCCGACCCTAACGACATGTCCGGCACGTTTGAGAATGGCGGCGATGCCCAGAACCCGGCGACGACCCACCCCAATCAAGAGCAGGAGGAAGAAGAGGCCGCCAGGCTGGGCGATTTCGCTTAGCTTGGCATGCCGAAGCAGATGAAGGTGTGAACGCTTGAGATTGATATGTCCGACCGCCTGAACGTCATGCTTCAGCACATCTTGCCCAAGCGGCGTCTGACGACCTTCGCCGGCCGCATCGCGGGGGCGCGCAGCGACTGGTTCACGCCCCGGCTGATCCGCTGGTTCGTGGGCAAGTACGGCGTCGCCATGCACGAAGCCGAAAACGCGGACATCGGGAGCTACAACAGCTTCAATGAGTTCTTCACCCGCCCGCTCAAAACGGGCGCTCGCCCGTTGTCGGAGGCCGATTTCGCCTGCCCCGTGGACGGGGCCATTAGCCAGTTCGGCGCCATCGACGACCACCACATCCTGCAGGCCAAGGGCCATCGCTTCACCACCACCGAACTTGTCGGTGGCGACGCGACGCTGGCGGCTCATTTCCGCCACGGCAGCTTCGCCAACCTGTACCTGTCGCCAAAGGATTATCACCGCCTGCACATGCCCTGCGACGGCAAGCTCACGCGCATGATCTATGTGCCGGGTTCGCTGTTCTCGGTGAACCCGACCACCGCGCGCGGTGTGCCGAACCTGTTTGCGCGCAATGAGCGCGTGGTGTGCGTCTTCGAATCGCCGGAACACGGGCCGTTCGTAATGGTCCTGGTCGGCGCCACCATCGTCGGCAGCATGGCAACGGTCTGGCACGGCGTCGTCAATCCGAAGCGCACCAACAAGGTGTCGGAATGGACCTATGCTGAGGATCCGATCCTGTTGCGAAAGGGCGACGAGATGGGCCGCTTCCTTCTCGGCTCCACGGTCGTGATGCTGTTCAGGCAGGGCACCATTGCCTTCAACGAAGACTGGGCACCGGAGCGGCCGGTGCGGCTCGGCGAACCAATGGGCAACCGCCCGGCCTAAAGCCGGAGACGCTCAGCAGCCGGAGTGTGCTGGGCCGCGTCGAACATCGTCCGCTTTGACCTTTGCGCGGTTCGGGGCGGTTCGCCCGGTGGAACCTTGGCCGTGGTGAACGGCTATGGTCTTCACATCACTGGCGAAAGGCGGCGCATGCCGATCATCGAGACACGCGACGGGACCGAACTCTACGTCAAGGATTGGGGCGAGGGGCGGCCAGTGGTGATGATCCACGGCTGGCCCTTGTCGGCGGACATGTGGGACGATCAGGCGATGGCGCTCGCCGAGGCCGGCTGTCGCGTCATCGCTTACGACCGACGAGGCTTCGGCCGGTCGGACCAGCCGTGGGAGGGCTATGATTACGACACGTTCGCGGACGATCTTGCGGATGTGATGGCGGCGGCCGAGATCGAATCCGGGGCTGCTTTGGTCGCCTTTTCGATGGGTACGGGCGATGTCGCGCGATACATGTCGCGGCACGGTGGCAGGGGTGTGTCGCAAGCGGCGCTGGTGGCGCCGGTGCTGCCGCTGCTGCTGAGGCGGGACGACAATCCGGATGGATTCGACCCGGCCAAGTTCGCGCGGATGACCGGGAAGCTGGTCGCGGACCGGGCGGACTTCTACCGCTCCTACTTCAAGACCTTCTTCGGCGTGGGCGTGATCTCGCATCCGGTAAGCCAGGCGGTGCTCGATTGGGCATGGGGCATGGCGATGGAGATTGGCGTGCACCCGGCGCTCGTCGCCCGGCTCGCGTTCGGCACCACCGACTTTCGCCCGGAGATGGCGGCGTTTCGGGTGCCGACCCTGATCGTCCACGGGACCAGCGACAGCGACGCGCCGATCGACGCGACCGGCCGCGCGGCGGCACAGGCGATCGCGGGCGCGCGATTGATCGAATATGAAGGCGCTCCGCACGGGCTCTTCGCAACGCACAAGGATCAACTGTCGCAGGATCTGCTGAGCTTCCTGGCCGAACGAGGCGGACGGGCCTGATCGGCGGTCATCGGCGTGACGCCCTTAGTGAGTTGGGGATGGGCCAGCGGCGGTTAACGCGAAAAAGGGCTGCCGAGACCTTCCGCGGCAGCCCTTCTCTGGAACGAGCTTATTGGGCGTCGTCGGCGGCTTCGGCCTGGTTCTCGCCGGCTTCGCTGACATTCTCGGCCTGGTTTTCCATGGCGGTGGCCTGGTTCTCCAGAGCGTTCGCTTCGGCGCCGGTGGCGTTGTCGGCCTGCTGGGTGAGGTTGTCGGCCTGGGCCTCGAGCGCCTCCGACTGGTTCTCGGCCGCGGCTTCGATGTTGGAGGCCGCGCTGTCGCCGCCGCCGCCACAGGCGGAGAGGGTCGCGAAGGCCGAGACGGCGATGGCTTTGATGACGAGTTTCATGAATCTGTCCCCTGGTTGTTGGCGCGCTAACTCAAATTAGCGGCCCCGCTGCATAAGCCAGGTGCGGGCACGCGGCAAGTTCGTGTCGGAGGCGAACTGAAGGCGGTGGCGAACATGAAAAAGGGCGCCGGCACGTCGTGTGCAGGCGCCCTTCTTCGAGCCTGCAGGATTACTGCGCTTCGTCGACGGTGTTGGTCTCGTTCGACTCGTCGGCCGCTTCGGACTGGTTCTCCAGGGCTGCCGCCTGGTTCTCGAGCGTATCGGCGGTGGCGCCGCTGGCATTGTCGGCCATCTCGCTGACATTCTCGGACTGGTTGGCGAGCGCGTCCGACATGTTGTCGGAGGCCTGCTCCTGGTTGGCCGCGGCATCGCCGCCGCTGCCACCGCCGCCGCAAGCGGTCAGGGTCGCGAAGGCCGCGATCGCGGCTGCCTTGATGATGAACTTCATAGCCCACTCTCCTTAGAATCGGCGGGTATCGCCGCCTGAATGGAGCCGGTCCATTACGGGGACGGGCCGGCAGCGGCAAGTGGGGAGCTTCTATTGCCCGGCCTGGTGTTGTCTGAGGTGGGGAGCTTCTGTTGCCCGGTGCTCCCCGTACCGCTGAATTCCCCTTCTGTTGCCCGGTGGGGTTCGAACCGCGCTTTTGTCTGATATAACCTAAACCGTGAGGTCCGGGTTACGCAGCAATTGCAAGAGCCTCGTTATCGTTGGCACTTATATATGGGCCGTCGCGGTGGTCCCATTCCGAGCGAAAAACAACGCCTTTCAACACACGTCGATCCTAGTTCGGCCCCATCAGGATCGGCCTTTCAGCCAATTTTGGTGGAGCCGCCGGGTACCGCCCCCGGGTCCGCTGCGCCTAGTCTACGCCGCTCTTTATCGCCATATCCGGGCAAGCCCGGCGACGACCTATATAGGGCATCGGGCGCCAGGTTTCAAACCGCTGAGACGGCGCAGAAATCCCGCCAGAAATTAACTGTCGGGTAACCTTACAAGAGCGTTTCCGCCGCTGCCGCCGTTTACCATTGTCACCGGCGGGAATCCGCAGCTTCCCGCCCACTGGCACGGGCGTTGCTTCGATACTGCCGGACGGCCGGGCCAAGGCTCCGGCGACGAAACAGTGGGAGAGTTACCTATGTTCGGTGTGCAGAAGAAGACGATCAAGCTCATGGCCGCGGCGGCAACCGCAGCGGCTCTGTTCGCCACCCCACAGGCGGCTTCGGCCAGCCTCATCTTTGATTCCACGATCGACATCACCGCCCAGGGCTTCGGCAATGCGCCGCGCCTGCTGACGCTTCAGGAGCGTGGCAAGGGCGACGATGTCGAATCCGGCTGCGTTGCCGCGGGTTCCGGCGGCTCGATCTCGATCGGCTCCAGCGCCTGCATCAGCGACGCTCGTGTGTTCATGGGCAACGGCGTCACCAACACCGGCGGCGACGAGGTGAACCCGCAGGCGGACAACCAGAAGTTCGGCATTCCGACGCTCGGTGAGCTGGGCTTCCAGGACGCAAGCGACATCGGCCTGCTGTTCAACGCGATCGAGCCGGGCGGCGCCGCCAAGAACGACGTGAACGTCAACGACGTGACGCTGAAATTCTACGACAGCAACGGCCGCCTGATCGACGCGATCGACGGTCAGCAATATTTCGCGACCACCGAGACCGGCAACGGACGCGCCGGCAACGTGTTCGTCGTCGACGCCGAGCAGCAGATCCGCCTCAACTCGACCGTGTTCAGCCTGCCGAACTTCAGCGACATCCGCATTGCGCTGGAATCGACCATCTCGGCCGCCCAGGCTGGCCCCGAGAGCTTCTCGGCCGTCAATCTCGGCCGTTCGAGCAGCGGCGGCAGCACCGGCGGCACGCCCGTTCCGGCGCCCGCGGGTCTCGGCCTCTTCGCGATCGCAGCCGCCGGCCTGATCGGCTTCCGCCGCAAGAAGAGCGCCTAAGCATCTGGGGGCCGGCTCGTCCGCTGGCCTCCTGCACACCGAAGGAGCGGATGCCGCGGCCCAGCCCGGCATCCGCTTTCCTTTGTGTCGGCGGATTTTACAGTCTTTGGACCGCTTCTCGCCTGGAACCGGGCTCGCAGCGTAGCCGTTGCGGATGCGCACCGAACGGCCTAGCTTTCGGCCGTTCGAAACGGAGGGATCTCACATGACCGCCAAGCGCTTTCACGCAGCCTTGCTTGCGCCCGCCGCACTGCTGTCGCTCTCCGGCTGCGGCGTGAACACCATCCCGACCGCGGAGGAAGAGGCCAAGGCGCAATGGGCCAACGTCCAAGCCGCGTTCCAGCGCCGCGCCAACCTCATCCCGAACCTGGTGTCGACGGTGCGCGGCGCCGCCGCTTCGGAAGAACGGATCCTCACCGGCGTCACCGAGGCGCGTGCGAGCGCAACTCGCATCACCGTCACTCCAGAGCAGCTCAGCGACCCGCAAGCCATGCAGCGCTTCTCCGAGGCTCAGAGCCGTCTTGCGGCCGCCATCATCCCCCTTCAGCGGCTCCAAGAGGCCTATCCTCAGCTCCAGAGCCAGCAGAATTTCGCGACCTTGATGACGCAGCTCGAAGGCACGGAGAACCGCATCAACATCGACATCCGCGACTATAATGATGCCGTTCGCAGGTACAACACGACGATCCGCACCTTTCCCAACGTGATCGGCGCCCGCGTCATTTATGGCTCGCAGCCGCTCGTCCCCTATCAGGCGACCACGGCCGGAGCGGAGGAAGCCCCGAAGGTCGATTTCGGCAACGGCCAGTAAGCGCGGATTGGCCGCCGCTGTGGCGCTGTTCCGCTTCCTTGTCCTGCTCTGGTTGCTCGGCGGCATCGCCCATGCGCAGCAATTCCCGCCGCTCACGGGCCGGGTCGTCGACACTGCCAACCTGCTTCAGCCTGCCGAGGAGGCTGCTCTCACCTCCAAGCTCCAGGCGTTGGAGCAAGCCAGCAGCCGCCAATTGGTGGTCGCCACGATCGCGGACCTCCAGGGTTATCCCATCGAGGATTATGGCTACCGGTTGGGCCGCGCGTGGGGGCTCGGGCAGAAGGAAGCGAATAACGGGATCATCCTGATCGTCGCGCCCAATGAACGGCGGGTGCGGGTAGAAGTCGGTTACGGGCTGGAGCCGATCGTCACCGACGCACTGGCGGGTCAGATCATCCGCGAACAGATCACGCCGCGCTTCAAGGCGGGCGATTTTCCCGGCGGGATCAATGCGGGCGCGGACGCGCTCATCGCACAGCTTCAGGCGCCGCCCGAACAGGCCGAGCGCAAGATCCTGGAGGCGCAGCAGGCACAGGCGCAACGACAGCAGGGCTCTGCCGGCGGCGGTGGCGGGGGCGGCTCTATCTTCCCGTTGTTTTTCTGGGGCCTCGTCATTCTCGTCGTCGTGCTGCCGATGCTTCGCGGCGGCAGGCGCGGGCGCCGGTATCGGCGCGGCGACGGTTTCCCGGTCGTCATCTGGGGTCCTGGCTTTGGCGGCGGAGGTGGCGGCGGCTTCGGCGGTTTTGGCGGCGGTGGTGGGGGAGGAGGCTTTGGCGGCTTCTCCGGCGGCGGCGGTTCCTTTGGCGGTGGCGGAGCGTCGGGCGGATGGTGAAATTCTCTTCCGACGATCATGCACTGGTCACGGCGGCGGTGACGCAGGCCGAGAGGAGTTCGAACGGCGAGATCGTCACCATCGTCGCTGAGAAGTCAGACAGCTACCACGATGTCGGGCTGCACTATGCGGTGCTGGCGATGCTGCTCGTGCCGCCGCTGGTGGCCGCGCTTCCTCAGTCCACCGTAGACCGCGCCATGGCCCTGTTCCTCGGCTGGAACGAGACCGCGACGCGCGGGCTGCTGATGGCGTTGCTGTTCGCCGCGCTGGCGGCGATCTTCCTCATCGTGCGCTATGCGCTCGCCTACATGCCGCTGCGCATGGCGCTGACGCCTGGATCGACCAAGTCACGCCGGGTCCGCCGACGCGCGATCGAATTGTTCAGGGTCGGCGCGGAACGGCGAACGATCGGGCGGACGGGCGTGCTTCTCTACCTCTCGCTGCGCGAGCGCCGGGCGGAGATCGTGGCGGACGAGGCGATCGTCGGCAAGGTGGCGCCCGAGGTCTGGGGAGACGCGATGGCCGACCTCATCGAAGAAGTGAAAGCGGGGCGGCCGGGATCGGGAATGGCAAAGGCGGTGGGCCGCATCGGCGCGCTCCTTGCCGAGCATTTTCCCAGAAGCCAGAGCGACGCCAACGAACTTCCCGACAGGCTGATTCACTTATGAGCAAAGCGCGGCCGCAGGGTGAGCCGGAGATCGTTTGGCAGGGCAAATACATCCTCGTGAAGAAGCTCGGCACCTGGGAGTTCGTCGGCCGAACCCGCGGCGTCACGGCCGCCGTGATCCTGGCGGTGGACAAGGGCCACGTCATCCTGGTCGAGCAATATCGAGTGCCGATCGGCTGCCAGTGCCTGGAGCTGCCGGCCGGCTTGGTCGGCGACGAGGAAGCGGGCGAGGAGGTCGCCAGCGCGGCCATCCGCGAGCTGGAGGAAGAGACCGGCTATCGCGCCAAGCGGGTGGTGAACCTCGGCAGGTTCCATGCGTCGCCGGGCATGTCTTCCGAAGGGTTCACCCTGCTCCGCGCCGAGGGGCTGACGAAGGTAGGGGAGGGCGGCGGTGTCGCCGGCGAGGACATCGTCGTTCACCGCGTGCCGCTCGCCGAACTGCCCGCGCTGATCGAGCGCAAGCGCGCCGAAGGCGCGGCGATGGACGTGAAGCTGCTGCTGCTATTAGGCGCCGGTTTTTTGGCGCCGGTTTCCTGAACGCCAGCTTTTAACCGCGTTCTCACCCGGTTCAGCCGCACCGTTCCATAACGGCCTCAGTCGGCAGGGCTCCGGAAGGTCCGGCAGTCGTGACCGAGTGTAAATGAGAGGCTGATCATGCGTAAATTGATCATCATGGGCCTGATGGCTGCTTCGGTGCTTCCCGTCGCGGCCCCGGCCAATGCCCAGTCGCGTGCGGAAATTCGCCGCGACCGGCAGGACCTGCGTGAAGAACGCCGTGAGCTGCGCGACGCGCAGCGTTACGGCGACCGTCGCGACATTCGCGAGGAGCGTCGCGACGTTCGCGAAGCTCGGCGCGAGCTGCGCGAGGACCGGGCCGACCGGCGCCAGTGGCGTCGCAACGACTGGCGCGGCTACCGCACCCAGAACCGTGCGCTTTATTCGCGCGGTCATTGGCGGGCGCCGTTCCGTTACCGGAGCTTCCAGCCCGGCTTCAGCATCGGCGTGAACTATTACACCCCGCGTTACTACATTGCGGATCCCTATCGTTACCGGCTCCCCGCCGCCCACTCCGGGCTGCGCTGGATCCGCCATTATGACGACGTGCTGCTGGTGGACGTCCGCCGCGGCCGGGTCGTCGACGTGATCCGCAACTTGTACTGGTAAACATTCGGCGATGGACGTGCCGGTGGCACGTCGATCCGAATGTTGCACAAGAGCGGCCCGGAGCTTCGCGCTTCGGGCCGTTTCTTTGTCCGGCCGCTTGCCCGCAATGAGCCTCACACCTAGAACCACGACATGAAATCCACAGCCCTGCTTCTCGCCGCCACCGCTTCGATGCTCCTGCCCGGCTGCGCGGCCGGCACGGATGCCGAGCCCGTCGCCGCAAGTTCGACCGCAGCGACGGTTCAGCCGGCGGGAACCGCCACGGCCGATGCCGCGGCCCAGCTTCGCGCGCTTTTCAAGGAGAGCGACGAGGCCAATCTTCGCCGCAATCCGCTGAGCGCATTGTTCCGCGGTGACATGCGCTATGCGGGCGAGCTCGGCGACAATGTCACCGACGCTTATTATGCCGCCGAGCGGACGGCGGCCGAAGAGGATCTGCGCCGCCTCGCCGCGATCGACCGCAACGCGCTCTCCGCCACCGACCGGATCGCCTACGACGTTTTCAAGCGCGACAATGAGCTGAACCTGCGCGGGCTCCAGCCTCAGATGCTGGCGCTCACCGCCGTGCGGCCGATCGACCATTTCTTCGGTTTCCACACCTTCTACCCCGACGTGGCGTCCGGCCAGGGCGCGGCGCCGTTCAAAACGGTCGAGGATTATGAGAACAACCTGAAGCGGCACCGCCAATATCCGGTCCTGCTCGACCGGGCGATCGGGCGCTTCCGCGAGGGCATGGCCAGCGGCGTGGTGCAGCCCAAGCTGGTCGTCAGGAACATCATCGAGCAGCTCGACACCCAGCTTGGGCAAGGGGTGGAGGGCTCGACCTTCTACGGGCCGGTGAAGACCTTCCCCGCCGAAATCCCAGCCGCCGACCAGACGCGATTGCGCGCCGCCCATGCGGCGGTGATCCGCGACGAGATCCGCCCGGCTTATGTGCGGCTGCGCGATTTCTTGAAGAACGAATATCTACCCGCGGCCCGCGAAGGCGTGGGGCTCGTCCACATGAAGAGCGGGCCGGAGCTCTACAGCTACCTGATCGAGCAGCGCACGACGCTGCCGATGAGCGCCGACGAGGTCCACAATCTAGGCCTGCGCGAAGTCGCCCGCATCAAGGGCGAAATGGAGACGGTGAAGAACAAGGTCGGCTTTAAAGGCACGCTGCCGCAATTCTTCGAGCACATCCGCACCGATCCGAAGTTCAAGCCGAAGTCCAAGGAGTGGATGACGCAGGAATATTACGCGATCGGCAAGCGTGTGGATGCGCGGATCGGCGAGCTCTTCTCGACGCTGCCGAAGACCACGCTCGAGATCCGGCCGGTGCCCGCCTATCGCGAAAAGACGGACGCGGGCGGCTCCTACAATAGCGGCACGCCGGACGGATCGCGTCCGGGCGTCTTCTACTTCAACACCTACGACCTGCCGTCGCGGACCACGCCGGGCATGGAGACGCTCTACCTCCACGAGGGCGCGCCGGGGCACCATTTCCAGATCAGCCTCGCGCAGGAGAATGAGGCGCTGCCCAGCTTCATGCGCTTCGGCGGCAACACGGCGTTCGTCGAGGGCTGGGCGCTTTACGCGGAGACGCTCTACGACGAGCTCGGCATGGAGACGGATCCGTACCAGCGCTACGGCGGGCTCGACGACGAGATGCTGCGCGCGATGCGGCTGGTGGTCGACAGCGGCATCCACGCCAAGGGTTGGACCCGCGACCGCGCGATCGCCTACATGCTCGAGAACAGCTCGATGGGCCGCACCGACGCGACCGCCGAGGTCGAGCGCTACATCGCCATTCCAGGCCAGGCGCTCGCCTACAAGGTCGGGCAGCTTAAGATTCTCGAGCTACGCGACCGCGCGGAAAAGGCGCTTGGCAACCGCTTCGATATCCGTGGCTTCCACGAGCAGGTGCTGATGACCGGCGCGCTGCCGCTGCCGGTGCTCGAGCAGAAGATCGACGACTGGATCGCGAGCCGGCGGGCCTAAGCGGGCGAGGCGAGCGCCTCCGCGATGAGCTTGCGGCTGTTGTCGATGCCGTAAAGAGCGATGAAGCTGCCCATGCGGGGGCCTTGCGAGGTGCCGAGCAGTGTCTCGTAGAGCGCCTTGAACCAGTCGCGCAGGTTCTCGAACTGGTGCGCCTTGCCGACTTCGAAGACGAGGTTCTGGATGTCCTCGGCGCGCCCGTCGGCAGGGAGCTTGGCCAGCTCGGCGTCGAGGTCGCGCAGGGCGGCGGCCTCCTTCTCGTCGGGCGCGCGGCGGCTGAGCGAGTTCTTGACGAAGTCGCGGAAATACACAGCCGCGTGCCCGATGAGGGCGTCGAGCTCGGGATGGGTCTCGGGCGAGGCTTCGGGGGCGTAGCGCTTCACGTAGGACCAGAGCAGGTCCTTGTCCTCGGTGAGCGCAACGCCGACCAGATTGAGGAGGAGGGCGAAGCTGATCGGCAGCCGCGCCGGGGGCACGTTGCCGGCGTGGATGTGGTGGACGGGGTTGCCGAGCCGCTCCTTCCACGCCTGGCCGGGGTAGGCGGCGAGAAACTGCTGATATTCGTCCACAGCCTTGGGGATGACGCCGAAGCTCAATTGCTTCGCCTTCTTGGGCTCGCGGTAGATGTAGAAGCTCAGCGATTCCGGAGGGGCGTAGGTCAGCCACTCGTCGATGGTGACGCCGTTGCCCTTGGTCTTGGAGATCTTCTCGCCATTTTCGTCGAGGAAGAGCTCGTAATTGAAGCCTTCGGGCGGGCGGGCGCCCAGCACGCGGGCGATCTTCCCCGACTGAATCACGCCGTCGATATGATCCTTGCCGGACATCTCATAGTCGACCCCGAGCGCGACCCATCGCGCCGCCCAATCGACTTTCCACTGGAGCTTGGCGCCGCCGGAGAGGATCGATTGTTCCTTGGTCTCGCCCGTGGCGGGGTCCGTATAGCGGACCGTGCCGGCCTCCGGGTCCACCACTTCAATGGGGACCTGCAGCACCTTGCCGGTCGCAGGGCTGATCGGGAGGACGGGCGAATAGGTCTGCCGCCGCTCCTCGCGCAAGGTCGGCAGCATCACGTCCATGATGGCCCCGTAATTGCGCAGCACCGCCTTCAGCGTCTCGTCGAAACGTCCCGACCTGTAGCAGTCGGTGGACGAGAGGAACTCGTAGTCGAAGCCGAAGCGGTCGAGAAATTGGCGAAGCAGATTGTTGTTATGGGCGGCGTAGCTGTCGTGGTTGCAGCCGAACGGGTCGGGCACGCGGCTGAGCGGCTGATCGAGATGCGCGTGCATCATATCCTGGTGCGGCACCCCGGGCGGCACTTTGCGCATGCCGTCCATGTCGTCAGAAAAGGCGATGAGGCGGCTCGGCCAATCCACCATCTCGGCGAGCGCGTGGCGGACCATCAAAGTGCGCGCGACTTCCTGGAAGGTGCCGAGATGCGGCAGCCCGCTCGGGCCGTAGCCGGTTTCGAAGACGATCTCGCCCTTAGGCGGGCCGTCCGGGTAGCGCTTCAGCAGCTTGCGCGCTTCCTCGTACGGCCAGGCCTTGGACACGGAAGCGGCCTCGCGAAGCGCTTGATCCACCGACAAGAGTTGCCCTTTCGTTCCTGCTGCATCATGTGAGGGAAGTGACGGCTCCTTTGCCCTATCCCGCGCTCTACGCAACCCATGGCGGCATCTGGATGGCGCTGCCGGACGGGCGCGTCGAAGCGCTCGGCCGCGGGCAGGCGATCGCGCGCGCGGCGGAGACGCCGCTCATCATGCTGAACGCCCCGCTAGTGGGGCAGCGGCTCGGCTATCCGGAGCTGTCGGGGCTCGATCTGCTGGAGCTGTTCGCGTTCGTCCATCCCGCGCGCTTCGCGGTGCCGACGCCGAAGGGGCTGGCCCACGCGCTGGGTCTGGATGCGCCGGAGAGCGATGCGGAGGCGGCGACCTTCCTGCTGCAGGCGGCTGGAGAATTGCTGGCGAGGTTGGGAACGCAATGGCCGGAGCGGGAGGGCGCGTGGGCCTCCGCTCAATCGCTCTACCGGCTGCGCTGGACCTGGGCGGCACCCGTCTCCGAGCGGCTGCGGCGGCCGGAGCGGGATGAACGATGGCTCTTTTCCAGGCTGCCGGAATGGGAAGAGACGGCGCCGCGCGCGCAGGCGCGGCCGGTGCGGCTGGATCCAAGCGAGGCCGTCGACCGCCTTGCCCGGCTGACCGGCCAGGGAGCGGAGGCGCGCGAGGGGCAGAAGCTTTATGCCGCCGCAGCTGCGGAGGCGTTCGCGCCGCGCAAGATCGAGGGGCAGCCGAACCTGCTGCTCGCCGAGGCGGGCACCGGGATCGGCAAGACCCTGGGCTATCTGGCACCGGCCTCGCTCTGGGCCGCCAAGGCGGATGGGGCGGTGTGGGTGTCGACCTACACCAAGGCGCTGCAGCGGCAGCTCGATCACGAGAGCCGCCGCATTTTCCCGAACGAGGCGGAGCGCAAGGCGAAGGTGGTCGTGCGTAAGGGCCGCGAGAATTACCTGTGCCTGCTCAACCTGGAGGACGCGCTGCAGGGTGGCTTTGCCGGGCGCGCGGCGATCCTGGCCCAGCTGGTGGCGCGTTGGGCGGCTTACACGCGCGACGGCGACATGGTGGGCGGCGACATGCCGGGCTGGCTCCCCACGCTCTTCCGGCGCGCGGGGGCGACGGCGCTGACCGACCGGCGCGGCGAATGCGTCTATGCGGGCTGCCCGCACTACAGGAAATGCTTCATCGAGCGCTCCGCTCGAACGAGCGCCGATGCCGATCTGGTGATCGCGAATCACGCTTTGGTGATGGTGAACGCGGCGCGGGGTCGCGAGACGGCCAATCCGCCGACTCGGATCGTGTTCGACGAAGGGCATCACCTGTTCGACGCGGCCGACTCCACCTTCGGATCGGCGCTGACGGGGCAGGAGACGATCGAGCTCAGGCGCTGGCTAATCGGGCCGGAAGGCAAGTCGCGCGGGCGAAGGCGGGGCCTTGCCGCGCGCCTGATGGATGTCGCGTCCTACGATGAGGCAGGCGGGCTTGCGCTCGACAGCGCCATCCAGGCAGCAGGCGCGCTGCCGGGCGACGGATGGCTGCAGCGCATCGGAGAAGGCTCGGCGTTCGGGCCCGTCGAGAAGCTGCTCGGCGCGGTGCGGGGCACAGTCTATGCCCGCGCTTCGGCGCAGGATGCGGGCTACGGGCTCGAGACGGAGATGGCGGAGCCGGACCCCGAGCTTGTGGAAGCCTCGGCGCCGGCGGTGGAGGCGATGGAGCAGCTGCTGCGGCCGCTGGTGGCGCTCGGCAAGCGGCTCGAGGCGGTGCTGGAGGATGCGCCCGACTGGCTCGACCCGCAGGCGCGAGCGCGCATCGAGGGCGCGATTGGTGGCCTTTCCTGGCGCGTGCAGACGCTGCAGGGCTGGATCGCGCTGGCGGCTCGGCTCGGCGGACCGGGCGATCCGAACTTCGTCGACTGGCTGGCGGTCGACCGGGTGGACGGGCGCGAGTTCGACATTGGCCTTCACCGGCGCTGGCTCGATCCGACGCGGCCGCTCGCCGAGACCGTGCTGAAGCCGGCGCATGGCGTGATCGTGACGTCCGCCACGCTTAGGGGCTCGGAGGATTGGGACGCTGCCGAAGCTCGGACCGGCGCGTGCCACCTCGACCATTCGCCGCTCCGCTTCGCGGCGGAGAGCCCGTTCGACTATGTCGCGAATAGCGAAGTGCTGATCGTCACCGACTTGAAGCGCGGCGACGTGGCGGGCCTGGCCGGGGCCTATGCGCGGCTGATCGAGGCTGCCGGAGGCGGCACGCTCGGGCTCTTTACCGCCATCCAGCGGCTGAAGTCGGTGCATGCCCGCATCGCCGACCGGCTCGCGCGTGCCGGATTGCCGCTTTACGCCCAGCATGTCGATCCGATCGACACCGGCACGCTCGTCGACATCTTCCGGGACGATCCCCGCGCATCCCTGCTCGGGACCGACGCACTGCGCGATGGCGTCGACGTGCCCGGCGATTCCCTACGCCTCGTCGTCATGGAAGGGGTGCCCTGGCCACGACCTACCGTGCTGCACGCGGCGCGGCGGGCTGTCGGCGGCGGCACCGCTTATGACGACCGCGTCGTCCGCGCGAGAATGGCGCAGGCATTCGGGCGCCTGATCCGGCGCAAGGGCGATCGCGGCATGTTCGTGCTGCTGTCCTCGGCCACGCCCTCGCGACTGCTCAACGCCTTTCCGTCGGGCGTGACGGTGCGCCGAGTTCCGCTCGCCGAAGCGATCGAGCGGGTGCGCTCCTGTCTTTCTTCGGACACGGCTTTCGGGCATCAGGCGGACCAGGCTACGGCACCCGAAGGAACCGCATGAAGACCCTGACGCTGCTGCGTCACGCCAAATCGAGCTGGAACGATCCGATCGAGCGCGACTTCGACCGGCCGCTCAACGCGCGCGGTCGCCGCGCGGCGAGGACGGTCGGGCGGGAGATGCGGGCGCAGGGCCTCTCCTTCGACCGGGTGCTCGCCTCGCCCGCCGTGCGGGTCGTCGAGACTCTGGAGGATGTGGCGGACGGCTATGGTGGTTCGCTCGCGCCCGAGTTCGACCGGCGCATCTATCTCGCCACGCCGGAGATCCTGCTCGAACTGGTTCAGCAAGCCGACGATCAAGCTGCGACCTTGCTGGTCATCGGCCACAATCCCGGGCTCGAGCGGCTGGCGCTGCTGCTGTCCAAGGCCGGAGACCTCCGCAAGGAGATCGAGGTGAAATATCCGACGGCGACGCTCACCCAGATCGAGTTCGCCGTCGACCGCTGGTCCGATGTCGTGGAGGGCGCCGGCACGATCGCCCGCTTCATCCGCCCGCGCGATCTCGACCCGGAACTCGGGCCCGACGAGGACAGCTTCTAGTTCTTGCTCGCCTTGAGCGCGTCGGTGAGGGTCTTGCGCAGGGCGCGCAGCTCTTCGGCAGGGATGCCGCTTTGCTGGGTGGCAGCAGACTGAGTGGGGGCCGACGGCGCTACTTCACCGACATCGCCCTCGGCGCCGCCGCTGTCGAGCAATTGCTGGACGCCGCGGATCGTATAGCCGTCCTGGTTGAGCAGGCGGTGGATGCGGTGGGCGAGCGTGACGTCGGCGGGGCGGTAATAGCGACGGTTGCCGGCGCGCTGGAGGGGACGAAGCTGGGGGAAGCGCGTCTCCCAATAGCGCAGGATGTGCTGAGGAACGCCGAGTTCCTCGGCAAGCTCACCGATCGTGCGGAAAGCCTGGTCGCTCTTGCGCGGCGAGTCGGACACGGCTTCAGCCGCGGCCGGTGATCCGGTCTCGCATGATCTGGCTGGCCCGGAAAGTGAGCACGCGGCGTGGCGCGATCGGCACTTCAATGCCGGTCTTGGGGTTGCGGCCGACCCGCTCGCCCTTGTCGCGAAGGATGAAGCTGCCGAAGCCGGAGATCTTCACATTCTCGCCTTCGGAGAGCGCGTGGCAGAGATGGTGGAGCGTGCGCTCGACGATGTTCGCGGACTCAGCGCGGGAGAGACCGATCTCCCGATGGACGACGTCGGAGAGGTCAGCGCGCGTGAGCGTTCCTGCCTCGACCTTCCGGAGTGTGCCTGCATCTGCCATTTTTCTTCCCCTCAGCCCCCTGGGTATCAATGGAAAACCTTAATCCAGCTTGACTCAGAGTGCAATCGACGAATGCGGCGGGACGAGGTCAGTAGCGGACGACCGCCGCTCCCCAGGTGAAGCCGCCGCCCATTGCCTCGAGGACGATGAGGTCGTTCTTCTTTACGCGGCCGTCGCGGACGGCGACGTCGAGGGCGAGCGGGACCGAGGCCGCGGACGTGTTGGCATGCTGGTCGACGGTCACCACGACGCGATTGGGATCGAGGCCGAGCTTCTTGGCGGTGGCATCGATGATGCGCTTGTTCGCTTGGTGGGGCACGACCCAATCGACCTCGCCCGGCTGATGCCCGGAGGCGGTCAGCACTTCGTTCAGCACGTCGGCGAGATTGGTGACGGCGTGGCGGAAGACCTCCTTGCCCTTCATGCGGAGCTTGCCGATCGTTCCCGTGGTCGAGACGCCGCCATCGACATAGAGAAGGTCGTTGTGCCGGCCATCGGCGTGGAGGCGCGTGGCGAGGACGCCGCGATCTTCCGTGTCCTGGGCCTGGAGGAGAAGCGCGCCGGCGCCGTCGCCGAACAGCACGCAGGTGGTGCGGTCCTCGAAATCGAGGATGCGGCTGAAGGTCTCCGAGCCGATCACCAACGCCTGATCGGCCATGCCGCCCTTGACCATATTGTCGGCGACGGAGAGCGCGTAGAGAAAGCCCGTGCACACCGCCTGCACGTCGAAAGCGATGCAGTCGTTGATGCCGAGCGCGGTCTGGACGCGTGTGGCGGAGGCGGGGAAGGTCTGGTCGGGCGTCGCCGTCGCAAGGACGATGAGGCCAACCTGGTCCGCGGCAACGCCGGCGGCGGCAAGCGCCTTGGTCGCCGCTTCCGTCGCCATCGTAGCGGTGGTCTCGCCGTCGCCGGCGAAATGTCGGGCTGTGATGCCGGTCCGCTCGACGATCCACTCGTCGGTGGTGTCGACGCCGCGCTCGGCCAGCTGCGCGTTGGTGACGCGATTGGCGGGGAGGGCGGAACCGGTGCCGACGATGACGGAGCGGCGACTCATTTCGCGGCGACCGGCGCGCGATGCGCATCGATGTTGGCGAGGTCCTCGGCGATCTTGCGGGTGAGGTCCTCGCGCACCAAGCGGCCCGCGACGCGGATGGCGTTGGCCACGCCCTTGGCGTTGGCGTTGCCGTGGCTCTTCACGACGATGCCGTTGAGGCCGAGGAAGACGGCGCCATTGTGGTTGTTGGGATCGAGATGGTGCTTCAGGAGCTCGGTCGCGGGGCGGGAGATCAGGAAGCCGATCTTGGAGCGAGTCGAGCTGGTGAAGGCGCGGCGGAGGAGGTCGGTCACGAAGCGGGCGGTGCCTTCGGCGGTCTTCAGCGCGATATTGCCCGAAAAGCCGTCCGTCACAACCACATCCGCATCCCCGCGGGAGATCTTGTCGCCCTCGATGAAGCCGTCGAAGCGCATGCCGAGATAGTCGGCCTCGCGCAGGATCGCCGCCGCGTCCTTGAGCTCGTCGGTGCCTTTCAGCTCCTCGGTGCCGATGTTGAGGAGCTGCACGCGCGGGCGCTTCAGGTCGAGCGCGACCCGGGCATATGCCGCGCCCATGACGGCGAACTGGACGAGGTTCTGGGTGTCCGATTCGGTGTTGGCGCCGAGATCGAGCATGACGAGGTCGTTCTCGCCGAGCGTCGGGAGCAGCGCCGCGAGCGCGGGACGGTGGATGCCGGGAATGGTGCGAAGCGCGAGCTTCGACATCGCCATCATCGCGCCGGTATTGCCCGCCGACAGTGCGGCATTGGCCTGGCCCGTTTTCACGGCGGCGATGGCGCGGCCCATCGACGTGGTCTTGGCGCGGCGGATCGCCTGGCTCGGCTTTTCCGTGCCGGCGATCACGTCGTCGCAGTGGACGATCTCGACGACGCCCGCGAGGCTTGGATGCTTGTCGAGCTCGGCCTGGATGGCGGCCTTGTCGCCGAACAACAGGAAGCGCAGGTCGGCGCGCGCGTCATGCGCGCGCGCGGCCCCCGCCAGCATCACTGACGGACCCGTATCGCCACCCATCGCGTCGATTGCGATCCGCGGCGAAGCACCCACCTCTTATCGCCTCCTGGCTTGAAAGAGGGTCTTAGGCCTCGACCGGACGGATCTCGCGGCCATTATAATGGCCGCACGCGCCGCACAGATTGTGCGGCAGGCGAAGCTCGCCGCAATTCGGGCACTCCTGGAAGTTCACTGGCTTCAGCGCGTGATGGCTGCGGCGCATGTTGCGCTTCGAAGGCGAGGTTTTTCTCTTAGGGACGGCCATCCTGGCACCTGTTCCAATCAACTCGAGTGGTGTTTCGGGCGAGCAAGGCGCCATGCGAACGGCCGATAGGGCCGCGGGCCTGGCGGCCGGGTGCTCGCCTCATGAGCGACGCCCGCCTATGCGATTTCGCCAACGGTTGCAAGCGCTCGCACGCCGTGCAAGCTGGGAACGGCAAGGGGAGGGTGCAAGTCATGGACGTGCTGACGATCACGCTCACCATCGCGGGCGCGGCGGCTTTGATCAACCTGTGGCTGAGCCTCCGCGTCAGCCACCTCCGCCGGATCCATAAAGTGTCGGTTGGGGACGGCGGCCACGAGGGCGTGAGAGCGCGGATGCGCGCTCACGCCAATTTTGCGGAAACGACACCAATCTTCCTGATTTTACTGGCCCTGATCGAACTGGCGCGGGGCAGCCTGGACCTGCTTTGGGTGGCCGGCATCCTATTCGTTCTTGCGCGTCTTGCGCACCCCTTCGGCATGGAGAGGCCGGCGCCCAATCTGCTCCGGATGGGAAGCGTGCTGGTGAGCTGGCTCGTGCTGCTTGCGCTGGCCGTCTACGCCCTCAGCATCCCTTATACCGAGCCGCGGCTCGATGAGAGCATCGCCGCGGCTTCGAGCGCGCGGGCGGCAGCCTAAGCCCGGGCGAGCGCCTGGTCGCCGACGAACGGGTTGGCGCGGCGCTCGTTGCCGAAGCTGCTCACCGGGCCGTGGCCGGGGATGAAGACCGTCTCGTCGCCGAGTGGCCAAAGCTTGGTGACGATGGCGTCGAGCAGATCCTGATGGTTGCTCATCGGGAAGTCGGTTCGGCCTATCGAGCCCTGGAAGATCACATCGCCGACAAGGGCGAGCTTCGAAGGCGGATGATGGAAGATCACGTGCCCCGGCGTGTGGCCAGGGCAATGATAAACATCGAGCGTCAGCTCGCCGACCGTGACCTGGTCGCCTTCGTTCAGCCAGCGGTCGGGCTCGAACACCTTGGCCGGGATGCCGTAGCTGCGTCCGTCATCCTCCAGCCGAGCGATCCAGAAGCGGTCGGCTTCCTCGGGGCCTTCGATCTCGACGCCGAGCTCCTTTGCGAGGATGCCCGCGCCGCCGCAATGATCGATATGGCCGTGTGTCAGCAGAATCTTCTCGATGGTGACGCCCTGCTGCTGCGCGGCGGCTTTCAGGCGCGGCAGGTCGCCGCCGGGATCGACGAAGGCGCCGCGCATCGTCTTCGTGCACCACAAAAGCGTGCAATTCTGCTGGAGCGGCGTGACCGGGATGATCGCGGCCTTGAGGGGAGCGTCGGACATGGGCGGCGAGATGGCGCGGCAGCGGAGCAGATGCAAGCGAGCCCGGTTCGCGGCCGCGGGCTGCTCAAGAAACGAAAGCGCCCCGACAATGTCGGGGCACTAGGTGGATCGCTACGGAGTGGGCAGTCGGAAGCGACCTAGGAGTTTCTGAGTCGTTTCAGGATGATACGCTTCTCGCACTGAATCGGAAGCCCCGCCGGGCGAGCAATGAGGAAAATCTTTTCAACCCTCACTGGAAGACGAGGGGCTTAGAAAGAGAAAGCCGACTGGGGCGCCTCGGCGGGCGGGAAGCGCTTTACCTTGCGCTTGTCGCACCACAATTCCAGCGGCTGTTCGCAGACATGGGAACGAGCGATGCGCACCGCGTCCACATCGTCACGCGCGGCGATTTCCTTCGCCCCCATCACCGGGCCTTCAAAGGACTTCATGAACAGCAGGCGATAGTAGGACATCGGCATTCCTCATGATGTGGCTGAAGCGGCGCGATTTCCTGCACCGACTCCACGAGTCCCTCGCGAATTTACCGATTATAAACCAAATGTGGAGTCGGAAGCGGCGGGTGGGTTCGGCCACGAGTCGAGCGGCCGCTTCCCTGCCGGGGGTCGGGGTGCGCGGCGGCCCCGGTGAACCTTCGCGCGGACGATTGGTTCGAAGGCCTGGATCCAACACACGGATATCCCACCGCGTCACCTCCATAACTGCCTTCGAGGATGTTCATGCCCAGCCAAGCCAGCTCATATGCCGCCCAGTCCGCCGATACTCCGCTGGCCCCGTTCAGCTTCGAACGCCGCGATCCCGGTCCTGCGGATGTCGCGATCGACATCCTCTTCTGCGGCGTCTGCCATTCGGACCTGCATACGGCACGGTCCGAATGGGGCGGGACGCTCTACCCTTGCGTTCCGGGGCACGAGATCGTGGGGCGCGTGACCGCGGTCGGGGACCAGGTCACCAAGTTCAAGGCCGGCGATATGGCCGGCGTCGGCTGCATGGTCGGGAGCTGCGGCCACTGCCCCTCCTGCGCTGAGGGCGAGGAGCAATATTGCGAAACGACCGGGATGGTCGGCACCTATAATGGCGCCGACGCGGTGCTCGGCGGGCACACGTTCGGCGGCTATTCCGACCACATCGTTGTTGATGAAAAGTTCGTGCTGCGGATCAGCCACGGCGAGGCCGATCTCGCGGCGGCGGCGCCTTTGCTGTGCGCGGGCATCACCACCTATTCGCCGCTGCGCCATTGGAAGGTCGGGCCGGGGCAGAAGGTCGGGATCGTGGGGCTCGGCGGGCTCGGCCATATGGGCGTGAAGATCGCCGCCGCGATGGGCGCGCACGTGGTCGTCTTCACAACGTCGCCCGGCAAGCGCGAGGATGCGCAGCGGCTGGGGGCGCATGACGTGGTGGTCTCCAAAGACGTCGAGGAGATGGGGGCGCATCGCGGGAGTTTCGACTTCATCCTGAACACCGTGGCCGCTCCGCACGATCTGGACGCATTCCTGACGCTGCTGAAGCGCGACGGAACGATGGTGCTGGTGGGCGTTCCCGCCTCGCCACACCCCTCGCCCTCGGTCGGCAACCTGATCATGCGCCGCCGCGCGCTCGCCGGCTCGCTGATCGGCGGCATCGCCGAGACGCAGGAGATGCTCGATTTCTGCGCCGAGCACGGCCTCACCTCCGACATCGAGATGATCCCCATTCAGGAGATCGACACGGCTTACGACCGGATGGTGAGGAGCGACGTCAAATACCGCTTCGTGATCGACATGCAGTCGCTGAAGAACGGCTAGCTCACTCCGCGGCGACCCCGCTGAAGACCTCGCGCGAGCGGCGGGGGGCTGTGCGGGCGGCGAGGCGCTGTTCGTCGGCGAACCAGGCGGCGGTGGCTTCGAGGCCCTGCTGCAGCTGGACCCGCGGTTCCCAGCCGAGGATCGCCTGGGCGCGGCCGATGTCGGGCTTGCGGCGGCGCGGGTCGTCGACCGGGAGCGGGAGGTGGACGACTTGCGAGTCCGACCCCGTGAGGGCGAGCACGCGCCGGACAAGGTCGCTGACTGTGAGCTCGTTGGGATTGCCGAGATTGACCGGGGCTCCGGGCGCGGGTTCGGAGTCCATCAGCCGCATCAGGCCGTCTACCAGGTCGCTGACGTAGCAGAAGCTGCGGGTCTGCGACCCGTCGCCATAAACGGTGACCGGCTCGCCGTGCAGCGCCTGCCAGATGACGTTGGAGACGACGCGGCCGTCGTCGTGGCGCATGCGCGGGCCGTATGTGTTGAATATCCGGGCGACGCGCACGTCGACGCGCTTGTGGCGGGCGAAATCGAAGCTCAGCGTCTCCGCCGCCCGCTTCCCCTCATCGTAGCAGGCGCGCGGCCCGGTGCAGTTGACCCAGCCGCGGTAACCCTCGGGCTGCGGGTGGATCTCGGGGTCGCCATAGACTTCGCTCGTCGAGCTGAGCAGGAACCGCGCACCCTGCTCCTCGGCGAAGCGCAGCAGGTTGCGGGTGCCGAGCACGCAGGTCAGCATCGTATGCTCGGGGTCCGCCTGGTAGTGCGGCGGCGAGGCGGCGCAGGCGAGATGATAGACGTGGGTGAAGCGCGTCTTGCCGAGCCGCACCTTCTGCGGAAGGCGATCGATCACGTCCGCCTCGACGAAGTCGAAGCGGCTTTCATTCTCGAGGTGCTTCAGGTTGGCGGTGCGGCCGGTGAGGAGATTGTCCACGCAGACGACCTGCGCCCCTTCCGCAAGCAACGCGTCGATCAGGTGGGAGCCGATGAAGCCGGCCCCGCCCGTCACCAGCGCCGTCTTGGCCGTTCCGTCCTTCACAGGCTGCTCCCCTTTATGTTTTCGAGCTTCTTCATCTAAGTAGCGGTAACTCGGCGCGGCGGGTTTGGTTCAGTCCAGCAACGATCCGCCTCGTCTCGCGAGTCACGAGACGTTCGCCAGCTGCGGCGAAGCGGCGTCCGCGGCCTCGCGCAGATAGATCTCGAGCTCGGCCGCGCGATCGGCCGCGCGGTGGCCATGCATGACGCGGGCGCGGGCGGCGCGGCCGATCCCTTCCGCATCCGAGGCGAGGAAGCGGATCACGTCGTCGCTGGTGTCGGTGAGCAGGATCTCGGCTCCTGGAGCGAACAGGCTGTCGATCCCCTCCCACCGGTCAGAGATCACCGGCACCGCACAGGCCGCCGCCTCGAACAGCCGCACGGAGGGCGACCAGCCGGCTGCGATCATGTCGGCGCGCGTCACGTTCAACGTGAAGCGCGAGGCCGAGTAGAATTCCGCATGCTCACTCGGCGGCAGATGCTCGATCCGCTCGACGTTCACCGGCCAGTCGATGTCCGCCGGATATTGCGGCCCCGCCACCACGAAGCGCAAATCCGGCCGCCGCCGCGCCGGCTCAATCAGCAGCCGCTCCAGCGTCGGCTGGCGGTCGGGGCTGTAGGTGCCGAGATAGGAGAGGTCCCACGTCTTCGGAACGTCGAGCGGCGGATAGGCCTCAGGATCGACCGAGCAATAAAGCGCGCGGGCGGCGGGCGACTGGTAGCGCCGCTCGATGTGGCGAAGCGTCGGCCCGCCGGTAAAGGAGAGATAGACGTCGTAGCCTGGGATGATCTCGGGCGAGAGATATTCGAAGTCGCCGCGCTCCAGCTTGGCGAGCGTCACCGGCGTGTCGATGTCGTAGAAAGCGGTGACGCCGCGCGCGGTCTCCTGCACGAAGCGGCCGACCGCAACGCCCTCCGGCACATAGGAGCCGACGATCACCGCATCGGCATAGGCGATGTCGGTGCGCCATTTCTCCAGCCCCGCCAGATCCTTGTAGAAAGCGAGCTGGCAGTAATCGGGATCGGCGAGGTCGCGCTGGCTGGCGTACCAGGGCACGTCGCGCTCCAGGAACAATATGTCGTGCCCGCGCGCGGCGAACTGCTTGAGGAGCGCGCGGAAGGTGGTCGCATGACCGTTCCCCCAGGAGGAAGAGAGGCTGAGGCCGAGCACGACCAGCCGCATCGGCCGCTCGCTCATGCGGCGCTCCGTTGCTGAGCGGTTTCGGCGCGAAGGATGGCGTCGACCTGCTCGCCGCGATGGGCATAGGTGTGCTCGGTGAGGATGCGGCGGAGCGCCGCCTGGCCGATATCGCGCGCCCGCTCCGGCGTCAGCGCGCGGACATGGTCGGCGACGTCCTGCCCGTCGCGCGCGACCAGCACCTCCTCGTTGGGCGTCAGGAATTGCTCGATGCCTTCCCATGCGTCGGTGATGAGGCAGGCGGCGGCGCCGGCCGCCTCGAACACGCGGGTCGCGGGCGAGAAGCCGATATGCGCCATGCTGTCGCGGGCGACGTTCAGCACCGCCAGCGGGGTGCAGTTAAAGGCGTTGTGCTGGTGCGTGTAGACGTGGCCGAGATGGCGCACGTTGGCCGGCATGCCCTTCGTCTCCCAGCCATTGCCACCAATCAGGAACTGCCGCTCGGGCAAGGCCGAGGCGGCGCGCAGGAAGAACTCCTCGACTCGCGCTTCCCGGTCCGGAAGGCGGTTGCCCAGGAATGCGAGGTCGGATGCAAAGCGCTCGTCCGCCTCCACGGGATGGTGAGTGGTGGGGTCGAGCGCGTTGTAGATCGGCACGCAGCGGCGGGCGCCGAAGCCTTCATAAGCGTCGATCACCGGCGGTCCGCCGCCATAAGTGAAGACCATGTCGAGATCGGGCAGCATGCGCCGGACAACGTGGCTTTCCTCACCTCGCATTTCGTCCAGCGTGGCCGCGGCATCGACGTCCCAGAAGATGCGCATCGCGCCGGGGCGGCTATGCGCCACGATGCCCTCGAGCAGCTCGGTGTCGAATACGCCGACGCCGCTCGCCTTGACGACCACGTCAGCCTTTTTCGCCTCGTCGAGCACGCCCCGCAGGGCTTCGGGCGTGGCGGGATAGACGACGGACTTCGCCCATTCGGGCGCTTCCATGTCCTTGTGCTGCTGCCTCTCGAAGGCGTCCGGCTCGTAGAAAGTGATGTCGTAGCCGCGCCCGGCCAAGTCGCGGAGCAGCCCGCGATAATAAGTCGCGGCGCCGTTCCAGTAGGAAGAGAGCAGGCTGGAACCGTAGAAAGCGATCTTCATGCAACGCTCCGAAGTGCGGCCGGAGCGCTGAGGCGCTCGACAATGGCCAGAAGTTCATCGGCCCGGTGGCCGCAGGTGTGGCGGGAGCGGATCGTTTCGAGGCCGCTCTCGATCAGGGAACGGCGGAGATCCGGGTCCTGCTTGAGGCGCTCGAGCTGGCGCGTCATCTCGGCGCCGTCGGCGGCGGTCAGGAAGTCCTGCCCGACGCGGAACAGGCCTTCGCTGTCGTCCCATGGCGCGGAAACGAGCGGAATGCCGCAGGCGAGCGCCTCGAACACGCGAATGGTCGGGATGCCCGGCAGGATTGTCGAATAATAACGCCGCGGCACGTGCACCGTGGCGAGGTGGCGGGCGAAGGTCTCCGGCGCGCGGGCATTGGGGAGCCAGCCCCGATAGCCGACGCCGTAGCGCTCCAGCATCGCCAGGGCTTCCGGCGGATAGCGGACGCCGAAGATGTCGAGCGACAGGCCGGCATCGCGCGCCGGCTGGAAGAGAAAGCTTTCCAACTCCGAAGTCCGCTCGCCGTCGCCCCAATTGCCGATCCAGACGAGGCCCTCGCGGTCGCCTTCTTCAGCGGGCGGGTGGAAGTGGCGCGTGTCGGCGGCTTCGTGCCAGGTCCAGACGCGCCCGGACCAGCCCCAGTGACGGTAGACCTCGGAGAGCGTCTCGCCGAACGCGAGCACGCCGTCATAGCCGCTGAGGTCGAACGCCCGGATCGCGTCGGGATCGCTAACGGCGCGGTGGTGGGTATCGTGGAAGAGCAAGGTGAAGCGCCCTCCCCTTGCCCGGATCGCTCCGATCGCGGCGATGAGCGACGGCTCGTTCCATTCGTGCACGATCACCACGTCGGCGCCATCGACCAGCTCTTCCGGATCGGCCCCAAGCGCAAAGACCTGCGAATTCAGCTCCGGATAGGCGGAGCGGTACGCGTCGAGGCCCTGCTCCCCATGATCGCCGAGAAGGTTCTGCAGGCTCCAGGCGCCTTCCGGCTCATGGGCCGTGACGTCATGGCCCCGCGCGATCAGCTCACGCAGCACGCCGCGAAGGAAATGTGCGTTGCCGTGGTTCCAGCAGCTTGCGAGCGAGTGTGTGAAGTAAGCGATCTTCATGCCGCCGCCCTCGCCTCGCCGCTCTCCCCAAGGAGACCACGGTAGACGTCCAGCATCGCGCGCGCGGTCGCCTCCGGCGTGTAGCGGCCGGCCCGCTCGCGCGCGGCTCGGCCGAGCTCGAACCGGGCGGCATCGTCGCCGATGATACGCTCAATCGCGGCGGCGAAGCCGGCGTGGTCGAGCGGATCGACGAAGGTGGCAGCGCCGTCCCAGAGCTCGCGAAAGGTGGGGATGTCGGAAAGGACGAGCGGGCACCCGGCCTGAGCCGCTTCAAGGACGGCAAGGCCGAACGGCTCGTAAAGCGCCGCCGAGACGAACACCGGGTGCGCCGCGAGCCAGCGGCCCAACTCGTCTTCCGAGAGGTTGCCGAGCGCCCGTGCATGCTCGAATGCGATGCTGTCGCCATTCGGGCCCTGAGTGCTCCCAGCCGCATAAAGCGGGATCGGCAGCGCTGCGGCGGCGCGGTCCAAAGTCGCGAGGTTCTTCCCCTTGTCCCAGAGCCGGCCGACGGTGAGGGCGTAATCATGCCGGGCGACCTCAGGCAGCGTCAGCGGCGCGCGACCATTGTGCACCGTCACCGGCAACCGCGGCAGACCGTAGGCCTGGCGAGTCATCTCGCTGAACGCGGCACTGGGAGTGACGACGATATCGGCGGCATGGAGACCCAGGCCGTGCAGCCGCCCCCGCCAGCCAAAACCCGCGTCCGGTTCGCCGCGCAGAACCGCAGTCCACCAGGTTGTGATGCAGGAGTGCGACACCGCGACGACCGGCATGTCGAAGCGCGTATCGGCGGCGAGAGCGGGGCTGTTGAGCTGAACGAGGTCGACCCCGTATTGCGCCGCCAGATCCGAGATCGCCTGCCCCGCCGCGGTCACTTCCGCGCGGTCGGCGGCGAGCCAGTCGAGCTGCAGGCCGGTTTCAACCAAAGTGAGCCCCGATGCCTGTCGGCGCTGATCGTCGGAGGGCGCGGGCCCAAGCAAAGCGAGGATCGGCTCCACGCTCAGGGCTTTCAACGATCGGGCAAGCTCAATGGAATATTGCCACACTCCGCCGACGGCGTCGGTGGTGAGCAGGAGTTTCACTTAGCTCCCCTCCCTGCAACGGAGGAGGGAGTATGGACGCTCGTCACGAGGCGACCCGTGCCCGAACCGGCTCTGACGAACCGGCTCGGTTGAGCCCCCTCGCTTCCCGCAGCCATTCGGCGAGGTTCGCGACGCCCTGCTTCCACGGCACCGCCGGCGAGAGGCCGAGCTCGTTCCGGATCGACCGCGTGTCCGCCACGAAATAGCGCTGGTCACCCGCGCGCCAGTCCGAGAAGCTGAGGTCGATATCGTGGCCGAGCAGCTCGGACATATGCGCAAGCAGCTCGCGAAGGCTGACCGCATTGGCTGGCCCGCCGCCCAGGTTGAACGCGCGGCCGCTGATCCGGTCGATCTGCTGCCAGGCGCGAAGATAGGCTTCCACGGCGTTGGACACATCCAGGATGTCGCGGACCTGACAGCCGTCGCCATAGAGGGTGATCGGCTTTCCTTCGAGCGCGCGGATGAGGAAATGGGCGACCCAGCCCTGATCCTCGGTGCCCATCTGCCGCACGCCGTAAATGCAGCTCATCCGGATCACCGCGGTCGGAAGGCCGAAGCTGCGGGCGTAATCGAGGACGTACTGATCGGCCGCGCCCTTGGAGCAGCCATAAGGCGTGTGGAAGTCAAGCGGGCGCGCCTCGCCGATGCCGTGGTCGCGGACATGGCGGTCCGCGGGCACGTAGCGATCGCCTTCAAGGTCGAAGTCGATGTCGGCAAGATCGCCATAGACCTTGTTTGTCGAGGCGAAGATGACCGGAACATGTCGCCCAAGCAGGCGCACGGCGTCGAGGAGGTTGATCGTGCCCTTGAGGTTGATCTCATAATCCTCGCGCGGATCGACGAGGCTGGTGGTGACGGCGACCTGCGCGGCCATGTGGAACACCGCCTTGGCGTCCCGCGCCGCGCGGGCGAGCTCGTCCTCGTCGCGAATGTCGGCGACGATGCTGGTGACGAGGCCCGGGTGGCGCTCCGTCAGCCAGGCGAGGTTGGTCTCGACGCCCGGCCGCGACAGCGCGTCGTAGATCAGGACTTCGTGGCCGTCCTCGGCAAGCTTGTTGGCGATGTTGCAGCCGATGAAGCCGGCGCCGCCGGTGATGAGGACCGGGCGGCCGTCTGTGGGTCCGACGGGGACGCCGCTCACGCGACGAGCCCTCTCGCCTCGAGCTCCGCGCGGGCCTCGTCGACGCGGTCGTCGGCGGTCTGGACGGCAACCCATTCGGCGAGCTCGGCCAGGCCTTCCTGGAAATCCTTGTCGGCGTGAAAGCCCAGGGTCTCGGCGGCGCGAGTTCCGTCGCAGAAGCAGTGGCGGATGTCGCCGATCCGGCTCTTGCCGACGATGCCAGGCGAGATGTCGTTCTTGCCCATCGCGCGGGCGAGCTCCTGGGCGACCTCCGTCACCGAGCGGTCATGCCCTGAGCCGATGTTGAAGATGCCGCCATTGGCCTGCGGCAGTTCCAGCGCATCGGCAAAGGCGCGAGCCACGTCGCCGACATAGACGAAGTCGCGGCGCTGCTCGCCATCCTCGTAGATCATCGGCTGTTGGCCATTGAGAAGCCGCGACGCGAAGATCGCGAGCACGCCGGTATAGGGATTGGAGAGCGCCTGGCCGGGGCCGTAGACGTTGAACAAGCGGAGGCACACGCCTTCCATGCCGTAGGCGCCCGCCATGATCATGGTCGTGCGCTCCTGCACATATTTGTTGAGCGCGTAGATGGAGGCGAGGTCGGGCGTCTTCCATTCGGGCGTCGCCACCGGCTTCAGCGGCCGGCCCTGCGCGTCGAGCGGGTCCCAGGCCTCGTCCTCGCTGGTGCGCACCTGCCGACGGGCGTCCTGCACGATCTTGCCGTCGACGTCCTGGTAGAGGCCTTCGCCATAGATGCTCATCGACGATGCGGTGACGACCCTGCGCACAGGCTGCTCGATAAGCTTCTCGAACAGCACGGCCGTGCCAACATCGTTGACCGAGGTGTACCGCTCCACCGCATACATGGATTGCCCGACGCCCACTTCGGCGGCCAGGTGGATGACGCTGTCCACCCCCTTCAAAGACTTGGCCACCGCGTCACCATTGCGCACATCCGCGCGGATCAGCTCGACCTCCGCCGGCAGATCCTCCGGCCGCTCGCGATCGCCGTGCACCTGCTCGATCAGGCTGTCGAGAATGCGCACCTTGTGCCCGCGCTTCAGCAGTTCCTTGGTCACGAAGCGGCCGATAAAGCCGGCTCCGCCGGTGATCAGAATCGTTTCAGGCAAATGCTTTCCCCTGTTAGATCGCTCGGCTAAGGCCGGCGCATGCGCGGCAGGACGCGCGCAGCTTCTTCTTCATCTTCATCAACCCGCGTAATGCACCTTCTCCCGCTTTGTTCCACGTCCGGTCCGGTCGCTGCGGCGAAGACACCGCCTGGAACCGCGAGCGGAGCCGCGGGTTGGGGGCAAAACGAGGTCGTTACATGTCAGTTCCGGTTCCCGCGTGACGGCAACCATCCTCCTCATCCGCCACGCAGCCCATGTTGAACTTGGCCGAACACTGACCGGCAGGCGCCGAGATGTGTCGCTGAGCCGCGAGGGTCTGGAGCAAGCAGAGATCGTAGCCGACCTGCTCGGCGTCGAGCCGCTGGCGGCGGTCTATTCCTCGCCGCGCGAGCGCGCTTATTACACGGCGCGCGAGATCGCCGAGCAGCATGAGAAGAAGGTCGAGATCCTCGACTCTTTGGACGAGGTGGATTTTGGCGACTGGACCGGGCGGAGCTTCGACGATCTCGAAGGCGATCCCTTATGGGACGCGTGGAACGCCGAGCGCGGCAGCGCCCGGCCTCCGGGCGGCGAGGCGATGACGGACGCGGTCACCAGGGCGGTCGAGGGACTGGAAGCTCGCGCCGCCGAACATTGGGACCAGGTGATCGCCGCCGTCAGCCATTGCGACATCATCCGCGGCGTCATCGCGCATTATCTGGGATTGCCGCTCGACAATCTGCTGCGCTTCGACATCGACCCCGCTTCCGTCTCCCGGCTCGTGGTCGGAAGCTGGGGGGCGCGGGTGATGAGCGTCAACGAACGGCTGTATCAATAGCCCCCTTGCCGCGAACCGAACGCGTTGCAGCGTAGCTTTTCTCTTCCACGATGGCGGAGTTCAGCCTCAGGTTGATTTCGCGCTTCAGGGCGGCGCGAAGATCGTTATTCTTGTAGACCGACCTCGCGAGTTGAACGAACTCCGGCCCGAAATCCCCTAAAGCCTCCTTCACTCGGGTATTTTCTTCGATACCCCAGAGAAGCCGATTTACCGCCCTCAGCCGATCCATCAGCAAAGCGATCCGCGGCTGGCGTCCGACGGACGAGGCAATGTCGATCAGGCGCTCAAGCTCATGCGCCACGTTACGCAGAGCGTCGGGATCGCCGATCCGCTCCTTCTTGATCTCGAGGATGGTGATCTTGTCCAGCAATTCTCCCCATGAGACGGGGACCAACGGGCAGCTTTCTTCCTCCATCTACCCGCTCCTCCTGCTGGTTCGATCCGAGCGACCGCGCTCCGCAAGATCGCGCGCGATCTCGGCCAGGACAGAGTTCCAGTCGCCGGGTGCGGGCTGAGGGTAAAGCCGCATGGAAGGATACCAGTCGCTTCGCCGGGTGGAAGGCGACCACCGCCAGTCGGGCTCATGCTTCAAGAGCAGCCAAACGGGCTTTCCCATGGCTCCGGCGAGATGCGCAATGAAGGTGTCGACGGTAACGACCAGGTCCAGGCCTGCCACCAGCATAGCGGTCGCAGGGATGTCGAAGGGGCATCCTTCAGGATTGAGGACGGGGAGATCGGCGGGACCGCAGGCGAGGGTCAGGCACGGCTCGTCCCCGCACGCAGACAGCAGGTCCGCTGCGGCGACGCAGCGATCCGGGTCCCAGTCGCCGGCCTGATGGCACAGACCGATCGTGCCCCGCGGGAGCAGCGCCGGAGGGGAGCGCAGATAAGGGGGCGGGAGCTTGGAAGGCGCCGTCCGAAGCGCAAAGGCGAGTTCCATGATTTCGATATCGCATTCGGATTGGGGATTGGGATGCGCCGGGTCGAACGGCACGAGGCAGTCGACTCCCGGAAAGTCCCCGAACAGGCCGAGAAGTCGCGGCTGCACCTCCAGAGTGACCGAACCCGCATGGCGCCGCAGCAATGGCAGATAGCGCGCGAACTGGATCGTATCGCCGAGGCCATGATAGCAGCGGACCAGAACGTGCCGGTCTTCGAAAGGGCGGCCGTCCCAGACCCAGCGCAGGTGATAAGGGAGCGACGGATCGTCTCGCGTCCGGGGATCGCGGCCGGCCAGTAAGCGTGCGGATATGTCCCACGCCCACTTATAATCACCGCCGCGGATCGCGAGCACCCACTCGTCGTCTGCCATGGACATGTCGCTCAAAGCTGCTGCCATGGATCTTTGTTCCACGCCGGGCGCTTGCCGAAATGGAGGCGGGAACAGCCCACGCCTGCAGCCGTTACGCAGGCGAAGCGTCTTGCACGCAAGGCCGGCCGGTCAGGGTCGGGAGCAATGAAGGGACGGGAATGAAGCTCGCCGAACAAAGGACCCAATCATCATCCGGCGACGACCTGCGCGCGCGGGTCGAGGCGCTTGGGCCCTGGTTCCACAACATGAATTTGGACGGGCTGTGGACGGCGCCCGATCACTTTCTCGGCGATTATCCGGGCGTGAAATTCCGGCGCTTCGCCCCGCAGCTGCCGAAGGATCTTTCCGGCAAGAGCGTCCTCGACATCGGCTGCAATGCGGGCTTCTACTCGATCGAGATGAAGCGGCGGGGGGCTGGCCGAGTGGTCGGCATGGACTCGGACGAGCGCTATCTCGCGCAGGCGCGGCTCGCGAGCGAGACGCTCGGCTTTGATGACATCGAGTTTCGCAAGCTGGACGTCTATGATGTCGGTGCGCTGGGCGAGCGGTTCGACGTCGTCATTTTCATGGGCGTCCTCTATCATTTGCGCCACCCTCTCCTGGCGCTCGACCTCATCCACGAGCACGTCGCCGACGACCTGCTCATCTTCCAGTCGATGCAGCGCGGATCCAAGCTGCTGATGGACGTCGCCGAGGATTACGAGTTCAGCGAGGACGAGCACTTCCACGAAAGCGCCTATCCCAAGCTCCATTTCGTCGAGCGCGAATATGCGCACGACTGGACAAACTGGTGGGTGCCGAACCGCGCCTGCGCTGAAGCGATGCTGCGTTCGGCCGGATTCTCCATTGAAACCAGAGCCGAAGACGAGGTCTACATTTGCCGCAAGGGCGAATTGCCCTATGGGCAGTGGCAAGAAACGGGGGCCGTCTATCCGGCCAAGGGGGCGTGAATAGATGATCGAAGCGGCCATGATCTGGAACGAGCCCAACAACAAATCGCATTGGGACCCGGAGCTTGACCCCGAATGGTCGATCTTCTCGACGACGGTGATCGAGGCGGCCAAGGCGATCCGTTCCGCGAACCCCGAGGTGAAGCGCGTGCTGGGCGGAATTTCGCCGATCGACCCGCACTTCATCAACCGGCTGCGCGATCAAGGCGTGCTCGACCATGTCGATGTGGTGGCAGTCCACGGCTTTCCGCTCGACTGGAATCTGTGGCCGATCCACGCCTGGCCGGAGAAGATCGCCGAGATCGAGGCGGTCGTGCCAGATCATGAAATCTGGGCGACCGAGGTCGGGGTCGGCAGCTTCGGCGCCGAGGAAGTCCAGGTGTTCGGAGTCGACCGGACGGCCGAACTGTTGCTCGGCCGCGTGCCGCGGGTTTTCTGGTACAGCCTGTTCGATCTGCCGCATGCCTGGGGCGCCACCACTCGTCACCGTGAGGCCGAAGGCTCGAGCTACTACCGCCACTTCTACATGGGGCTGATCCGCGAGGACGGGACGCCCAAGCTCGCGCTCGAACATTTCGCCAAGCACACGCCGCAAATGGGCATCATGCAGTGGTTCCACTTCGAGGATCCGAGGCTCGACGACGCGGTGCAGTGGATGCGGCGGCTGGGCGTCACGCACCTGCGCACCGGGCTCAGCTGGGCCGACAGTTACCGGCCGGGCTGGGAGGCATGGTTCGACCGGCAGATGGATGCGCTCGCAGAATTCGAGACCACTGTCACCTTCTGCTTCACGCCCGAGCATGAGGGGATCGCCCCGCACCATACCAGCCCGCCGCGCGATCCGATGTATTTCGCGGACTTTTGCGGGCGAATGATCGAGCGCTATGCCCCGCGCCAGGCGGTGAAGGTCGCCGCCGAATGAGCCTCCACGATCCCCACGCGATCAACGTCGCCGTCGTGGGCGTCGGCAATTGCGCGAGCTCGCTCGTGCAGGGCGTCGCGCATTACCAGAATGGCGGCGCCAACGATCAGATCGGACTGATGCACTGGGATCTGGGCGGCTACCGGCCCAAGGACATCCGCTTCGTCGCCGCCTGGGACGTGGACCGCCGCAAGGTCGGCGGGGATGTCGGCCAGGCGATCTTCGCCAAGCCCAATTGCACGACCATCTTCTGCGACCATGTGCCGGACGCGGGCGTGAAGGTGCAGATGGGGCGCGTGCTCGACGGCGTTTCCGAGCACATGGCCGACGCGAACGACGACCGCACCTTCCTGCTCGCCGACGCTCCGGAGCCCGACAAGGCCGACGTGGTCCGCACGCTGCGCGAAACACAGGCGGACGTGCTGCTCAATTACCTGCCGGTGGGAAGCCAGCAGGCGACCGAATTCTACGCCGAGTGCGCGCTCGAAGCGGGAGTGGCGTTCGTCAACAACATCCCCGTCTTCATTGCCAGCGATCCGGCCTGGGCGCGGCGCTTTAGCGATGCGAAGGTCCCGATCATCGGCGATGACATCAAGGCGCAGCTCGGCGCCACGATCGTCCACCGCGTGCTGACGGATCTGTTCAGGAAGCGCGGCGTGAAGCTCGACCGGACGTATCAGCTCAATACCGGCGGCAATACCGACTTCCTCAACATGTCGAACCGCTCGCGGCTCGCGTCCAAGAAGGTGTCGAAGACGGAGGCCGTCCAATCGGTTGCCGAGCACCGGCTCGACCCTGAGAACATCCACATTGGCCCGTCCGACTATGTCGCCTGGCAGAATGACAACAAGGTCTGCTTCCTGCGCATGGAAGGCCAGCTGTTCGGCGGCGTGCCGATGAATCTGGAGCTCCGCCTCTCGGTCGAGGACAGCCCCAATAGCGCGGGCGTGGCGATCGACATGATCCGCTGCGCCAAGCTCGCCAAGGATCGCGGGATCGGCGGCCCGGTGCATCCGGCGGCGGCCTATTTCTGCAAGCACCCGCCGGAGCAGATGACGGACGACGCCGCTTACGACGCGCTCGAGGCCTTCATCCGCGGCTAGGCCGCGCTGCCATATCGCCCGTTGACGTAGAGGAGCGGGTCCACCTCGTCCCGGACCACCACGTCCTCGACCACGCCGATGAAGATGCTGTGCGTGCCGAACTGGTGATGATCGGTGCGGCGGCAGAGCAGCGAGGCCTGCGCATCGGCCAACCGCGGCGGGCGAGCGCAATCGAGGTGCCATCCATCGACGAAGCGCAGGGCCGCCTTGCTCCGGTCGGCGAACATCTGGGCGAGATGCTCCTGATCGCGGTGGAGCACGTTGACGGCGAAGTGCGACACATCCTTGATCGAGCCGTGGAGCGTCGCAGTGCGGTTGATGCAGACCAGCAGGCTCGGCGGGTCCATCGCGAGCGAGGACATGGCGGTGGCGGTGATCCCCATCGGCTGGCCGTCGACGCAGATGGTGATGACGTTCACCGTCGAGGCGACGCGGCGCATTGCCTGGCGGAAGCCGTCGGTCAGATTGGTGTCGGTCTCGATCATCGCTCGTCTGCTCATGAAGCTGGGGGGCGGGAGGTCAAGTGGCAAGCCGTTGAGGTTGCGGGAAGTTACCGTCCGTCATGCTTCACATGGCGCCTCCCCCCTCAGCGACGCTCATGGGACGATGCCAGGAGGAGCAGCGGCAACTCTCGATTTTCATTGGAGAAATCGCGCTTTCGAGGTAGTTCCCGACTCGGGGAGCGGGGGACGATGCTCGAATTCTTGATGGCGCCTGAAAATCTGCCGTTCGCGGTGGCGCTTCTTCTCATGCTGATGATCGGCGCGGTGGAAGCCGTCGGGCTCGGCTTCGGCTCGCACCTCGATATCCATTCCGGGGATGCGGACCTGCTCGGCTGGCTCGGCGTCGGACACGTGCCGCTGCTGATGCTGCTGGTCGTGTTCCTGGCGCTCTTCGGGATCATCGGCACAACGCTCCAGCAGATCGTCGCCGCGATGGCGGGCGTGCCGATGGCGCCGCTCAACGCCAGCGCGATCGCCGCGATCGCCGCCCTGCCCTTGCTCGGCATCAGCGCGCGTGGGCTGGCCCGCATCATGCCGCAAGACGAGACCACGGCGGTCAGCCTGGACAGTCTGGTCGCCAAGCGCGCCACCGTGACCCTCGGCACCGCCCGCCGCGGATCGCCCGCGCGGGCGCAGGTCCGCGACGCTCACGGCCAGACTCATCATGTCATGATCGAGCCCAATGGCGACGATCAGAGCATCGTTGCCGGCGAGACGGTGCTGCTCGTGCGCCGCGAAGGCGACCTTTTCATCGCACTTTCCGAGGGCGACGGCCTGCTGCCTCGCCTCGACGAACATCGCGCACTCAGGAGCTAGGAAATGGGGGACAATCCAATGATCCAGACGGCCATCTATGCGGGGATCATCCTCGTGGCCCTTGTGACGATCGGGCTCATTGTTACCCGCCTCTATAAGCGTGCCACCAAGGAGATCGGCTTCGTCCGCACCGGCTTTGGCGGCGAGAAGGTGGTGATCAACGGCGGCGCAATGGTGCTCCCCGTCCTCCACGAGACGATGCCGGTGAACCTCAACACGGTGCGGTTGGCCGTCGAGCGCAAGAACACCGATGCCCTGATCACGCTCGATCGCCTGCGCATCGATGTAAAGGCGGAATTCTATGTGCGCGTGCGCCCCGACCGCGAGAGCATTGCGACCGCGGCGCAGACGCTCGGCCTTCGGACCATGCAGCCGGAGCATCTGAAGGAGCTGATCGAGGGCAAGTTCGTCGACGCGCTGCGCTCCGTCGCGGCGGGCATGACGATGAACCAGCTCCACGAGCAGCGTTCGGAGTTCGTGCAGAAGGTGCAGCAGGTCTCGTCGGCCGACCTCGCCATGAACGGGCTCGAGCTCGAGTCCGTCTCTTTGACCGGTCTCGACCAAACATCTATCGATCACTTCAACGCCAACAATGCGTTCGACGCCGAAGGCCTTACCAAGCTCACCGAGCAGATCGAGCTGCGCCGCAAGGCCCGAAACGACATCGAGCAGGAAACGCGGGTGCAGATCGAGGCGAAGAACCTCGATGCCGCCCGCCGGAGCTTCGAAATCTCCCGCGACACCGAGTTCGCGCGGCTGGAGCAGGAGCGCGAAGTCGAGGTCCGGCGAGCTGCCCAGCATGCCGAAGTCGCGCAGGAGCAGTCGCTCCGTCAGCGTGAGGCCGAGCAGGCGCGGATCGATGCCAAGCAGCAGATCGACAGCTCGCAGATCGAAGCGAACCGCCTCGTGGAACAGGCCAAGATCGCACAGGCCCAGGCGATCGAGATCGCGCGGCAGGAGCAGCAGATCGCGGTCCAGAACAAGAGCCGGGAGGAGAGTCAGGCCAAGGCCGAAGCCGATAAGGCGCGTGCCGCCGCCGTCGCCGCCGAGGAGCAGGTCGGCACGGCCCGCGAGACCGAGATCGCCGAGCGCGTGAAGCGGATCGAACTGATCGATGCGACGCGGGAAGCCGAGCGGAACGCGATCGGGATCAAGGTGCAAGCGGACGCGGACAAGCAGGCTGCCGCCGATCGCGCCGAAGCTGCCCGCTTCGTGGCACAGGGCGAAGCAGACGCCGAGAAGCTCCGCGCCGAAGCGTCGCGCATTCGCTTCGAAGTCGAGGCGGCGGGTCAGCGGGCGATCAACGAGGCGGCGAACCTGCTCTCGTCCGACCAGATTTCCCTGCAGACCAAACTGGCCTTGCTGAAGGTGCTGCCCGAGGTGGTGCGCGAGGCGGCCAAGCCGATGGAAGCGATCGACAGCATCAAGATCGTGCAGGTCGATGGGCTTACAGGGTCGAGCCGCGGCGGCACGGCCGGGCTGGATGGCGGCGAAGCCAACCTCGCCAGCAGCGCGGTCTCGGCCGCCCTGCGCTACCGCGCGCAGGCGCCGATCGTGGACGGGCTGATGAAGGAGCTCGGATTCGACGGATCGACGCTGGAGAATCTAGTGGCGGGAGTGGCTCCGAAGGCGGCCGACGTGCCGGTCGTGACGGTGATGACCGACGGGGCGCAAAAAGGCTGAAGCGCTTCCCCTCCCTCTCAGGAAGGGGATCAAGGGTCGGTAGCAGTCGAACCGGCTTGATGCTGGTCGCGATGCTGGCGCTCGGCTCCATTCGCGCGCGGCTCCGTTCGGCTTCTTGGACCAAGATTGTATTTTTGAACCGCCCGTTTCTTCCTTCCGCTTTTCGCGGGAGAGGTGCGCCAGATGAAGGCTGACCTTCTCCCGACAGTGTCGGACCCGGGGCATCAGCTCCCTGATTGCAGAGCATCTACCGGGGTGTGCCTCGGGACGTCCGCTGGCCGCCGGTTCCTGTTGCCTGATGAAATCGGGCGGGCCGCGGCGGCGGACGATTATAGGAAGGTTTTCCTGCTAAGCGGTAGATCGCTGCTGCACCCGAGCCGCCGCAGAAAGGGCTCGACGCTGCTGCCTCCGCTCGAAGTCTGAGGAGGGTGCAACCGGACGTTCCGTGCTCCAGATGCGGGTCCGTTTTTCACGCGCTGATTGTTAATCGGAGGGCCCGCTCTCGTCACTTTTAGCCGTTCGCGCGCCGCTGCCGTAAGGGTCACCGTCAAGCCATCTGCGGGGCAGCTTCCTCTTGCTGGTGAAGCCGGTCGCCTTGCCTCCCGTTCAGGAGAGGTTTACATCCGCCGGGTAGGGAGATCCGCATGAAGATCCTGATCGCAGCCGCAGCACTCATCGTCGCCCTGCCCGCCGCCGCCAATGCGCAGCAGGCCCAGCCCGCCCACGCCGAACATGGCGGAGAGCATAAGGGCACCGACCATAGCGAGGGGCATAAAGGCTGTTGCGAGCACAAGAATGCGGACGGCAGCCCGATGGATTGCTGCAAGCCCGACAAGGAAGGTGCCCGCCCCGCCTGCTGCGAGAAGCATAGCGGCAAAAGCGAGCAAGAAGGCGATTCGGGCCACCATTGAGCCGCGTACGCGTGCGGCCGCTGACGCCGCGCTCCTGAAGCAATCCTTTCCGCCGGTCGTGGACGAAGACACACGCCTCGTTCTGCTCGGCAGTCTGCCGGGCGAGCAATCGCTGGCGGAGCAGCGTTATTATGCCAATCCGCGCAACCAGTTCTGGCTGCTGGTGGGCGGCGTAATCGGCCGCGATCTCGTTCGGCTTGCCTACGACGACCGGCTGGAGGCGCTGCTCGCCGCCGGCGTTGGCCTGTGGGATACCGTGGGATCGGCGACGCGGCGGGGAAGCCTCGACACCGCCATCCGCGCTCATAGCGCGAATGCTCTTCCAGAACTGGCCGGGCGCCTGCCCAAGCTACGCGCCTTCGGCTTCAATGGCGGCAAGGCGGCCGCGGTGGGGCGCCAGGCGCTCGGGACGACGCCGCTCGCACTGGTTCAACTTCCCTCCAGCAGCCCCGCCTACACAATGCCGCTCGCCGCCAAGCAGGCCGAATGGATGAAGCTGCGCGATTTTCTGTAGCCCCCTCCTGGCCTGCACAGATTCTGCACGGTAAGCGGGCGCCCTCTCCACAAACGGCTCATCAAGCCTCCCGCCGCTGATGGCATCTCCTGGCGCAAGAACAGGAGAGACCTTATGGAAGCTGCCCTTCCGCTCGCCCGCGCCGCCGCCGGTCCCGCTCGCTTCACCTTCCTCATCAAGCTGCTCGCGGCAGCCGCTCTGGTGGCGGTTGGTGATCGACTCTTCTTCAAGGCCGATCATGCGGGAGCGACGCTCGGCGTCTTCGCGGCGGGCTTGCTGCTCTCAGCGCTGGCGCTCCGCGCCGAGATCCGGCGCAGCAAAGGCGGCCTGATCGCAGCGGGCACGGCGGCTTACTGCGCGGCTGTGATGATCGAGGATCCGGGCCTGCTTGCGCTGGCTTTGTTCTGGCTCGCAATCAACCTGGCCGTGCTCCTGCCGCGCGCCAAGCGGTTCGGGAGCAGTTGGACCTGGTTGATACGGCTGGCGGCACACGCCCTCACCACGCCGTTCCGGCCGCTGCTGGATGCGAACCGGCTATTGGCAGCGCGCAAGCGTTGGCCGGGCCGGGCGGGCATGTCGAGCTATGCTCCGACCCTGGCGCTGCCGGTTCTCGGGAGCATCCTCTTCCTCTTCTTGTTCGCGCGCGCAAATCCACTGATCGGAAACGCGTTCGGCAGTGTCGAACCCTTGGCCATCTTCAGCGGCTTCTCCATCCTGCGGGCGCTCTTCTGGCTCTTTCTGCTGTTGCTGGTCTGGCGCGTGCTGCGACCGCAGATGCGCGTCGGCCGCCCGGCCGATCCGGACGGTCTCGAGCTGATCCTACCGGGCGTCAGCGTGGCATCGGTCACGCTGTCGCTGCTCGCCTTCAACCTGATCTTCGCCGTGCAGAATGGGCTCGACCTTGCCTTCCTGTGGAGCGGCGGCGCGCTGCCGGAGGGGATGAGTCATGCCGAATATGCGCATCGCGGCGCTTATCCGCTGATCGCGACGGCGCTGCTGGCGGGGCTGTTCGTGCTGGCGACGCTGCAACCCGGATCGGAGACGGCGGCGAGCCGCGACATCCGGCGCTTCGTCTATGTCTGGATCGGGCAGAATGTGTTCCTGGTCGCGTCCACGATGCTGCGGACGATCGACTATATTGAAGCCTATTCGCTCACCGAACTGCGCATTCAGGCGCTAGTGTGGATGGCGCTGGTGGCCGTCGGGCTGGTGCTGATCTGCATCCGCATCCGGCTGGGGAAGAGCGGCGTGTGGCTGCTCAATGCCAACCTGGCTACCGCGGCCGCGGTGCTGCTCGGCTCGGCGGCGGTGGATTACGACAGGATCGCCGCGGGCTGGAACGTCCGCCACGCCCGCGAGGCCGGCGGGGAGGGAGCGAGCCTCGATCTTTGCTACCTCTTCCAGATGGGGCCCTCCTCGCTCGGTCCGCTGGTGGAGCTGGAGAGCCGCCCGATTCCGCAGTCGCTGCGGCTTCGGGTGAGTTGGCTGCGCAACTACCAGATGGACATGCTGGCGGCTCGGCAGGAGGGTCGGGGCGGCTGGACCTGGCGTGGCGCGCGTAGGCTTGCGGCGGCGCACGAAGCCGTCGCCGAGCGCAAGCTGCCGCGCTTCACCGCTCCCTATCGCAATTGCGACGGCACGGTGCCGCGGCCCGAGACCGCCTCACCCTCCCTTTGACACCCGCCAAGCCGAGGTGACAGACATGTACGCGATGAGCCACAAGATCCTGATCGTCGACGACGACCCGCATATCCGCCAAGTGCTGAGCTTCGCGCTTGGCAAGGCGGGCATGGAGACTTCGGAAGCCAGCGACGGCGAAGCCGCTTTGGTCGCGGTGGGCGCGCGGAGGCCCGATCTGGTCGTGCTCGACATCAACATGCCGCGCATGGACGGGCTGGAGGTGTGTCGGCGGCTGCGAGCGAGCGGCGACCTCCCCATCCTGTTCCTCTCCTCCCGCGACGACGAAGTGGACCGGGTGGTCGGGCTGGAGCTCGGCGGCGACGATTATGTCGTGAAGCCGTTCAGCCCGCGCGAAGTGGTGGCGCGGGTGAGCGCGATCCTGAAACGGGGCGGGCGTGCGCTCGAGCAGGCTGGACCGAAGCAGCCCGTCAGCCACGGCAAGCTGCGGCTCGATCCCGAGAGCTGGGAGGCCGCCTGGGGAGGCGAGCCTGTCACGGTCACGGTGACCGAGTTCCAGCTCCTGCTGCTGCTCGCAAGCATGCCCTCGCGGGTGTTCACGCGGGACATGATCATCGACAAGCTGCACGGGCCCGGCTTCGCGATCACCGACCGCACGATCGACAGCCATATCCGTAACCTGCGCGCCAAGTTCGGGGCGCTGGGCGCCACCGACCTGATCGAGACGCGTGCGGGGGTCGGATACCGGATCGGGCCCTGCCTCGGCGAGGGCGCTTGATCCGACCCGCCAAGGATGTGCTGAAGCGCTATTGGCCGCCACTGCGGCTGCGCGTGATCCTGTTCGCCACCTTGCTGTTCGTGGCCGCTCTGCCCGGGATCGCCGCCTTGTTCCTGCGCGTCTATGAGAACACGCTCGTCCAGCAGACCGAGGCGGAGCTGATCGCGCAAGGGGCGGTGCTGGGCAGCGCATACCGCGAGCTTTGGGCAGTTGGACGATCGCTCCCGCCAGAAACCGGCGAGATCAGGCCCGAGCGCCCCAGCATCGATCTTCGCACCATGCCGACGCTGCCGGTGCAGCCCAAGCCGATCCGCCCGGCGGCGCCGCTCGATCCGCAAGCGCTCTCGGCTGCACGGGCCTTGCAGCCGATCGTCAACAGTGCCGGCCGAGTGACGCTGGCCGCCATCCGACTGCTCGATCGTCGGGGCTGCGTCGTCCTCGGGCGCCAGGATTTAGGCCGGTGCTACCCCAATCTGCCGGAGGTACGGGGAGCCCTCGGGGGTGCCACGCAGACGGTGCTTCGCCGACGCGGCGACTACGAGCCGCGCTATGCGCTCGAGTGGCTGAGCCGCGCCTCCGAGATCCGCGTCCACCACGCCCGGCCGGTCACCGTCGGCAGCGACGTGATCGGTGTCGTCCTGCTGTCCCGAAGCCCACGCGGGCTCTTCCTGGGCATCTACCAGGACCGCGGCAAGATCGCGCTCGGGACGGGCGTGATCTTCCTCATCCTGCTGTTCCTGGCAGGCCTGCTGTCCCGCGGCGTCTCGCGGCCGATCGAGGCGCTCAGCGAAGCGACCGAGAATGTCGCGCGGGGGCCTGTCACGATCCCCGAGCCGCCCGTCACCGCCGCCGTCGAGATCCGCGCGCTCTATGAGAACTTCGCCGCCATGGCCGAGCGGATCGAACGGCGGTCGCGCTACCTCAAGGACTTCGCCGCCGCCGTCAGCCACGAGTTCAAGACTCCGATTGCCGGCATAAGAGGTGCGCTGGAACTGCTCGGCGACCCTGGCCGCACGATGAGCGAGGAGGAGC
>NZ_CADCWD010000016.1 GCF_902806315.1 uncultured Sphingosinicella sp. | reverse complement strand
CAGCAAGACCGACAAGAAATGGACCGCCTTCGCCGTCACCGAGCGCGAGCCGGTCGAGCGCATCCGCACCGAAATGTGCGACATCGCCCAGGCCACCGGCACCTCGCTCGGCGAATTCCGGCGCATCGTCAACATGGTGCAAAAGGGCGAGCGCGAAGCCCGCATCGCCAAAAAGGAAATGGTCGAGGCCAACCTCCGGCTCGTCATCTCCATCGCCAAGAAATACACCAACCGCGGCCTGCAGTTTCTGGACCTCATCCAGGAAGGCAACATCGGCCTGATGAAGGCGGTCGATAAGTTCGAGTACCGCCGCGGCTACAAATTCTCAACCTACGCTACCTGGTGGATCCGCCAGGCGATCACCCGCTCGATCGCCGACCAGGCGCGCACCATCCGCATCCCGGTGCACATGATCGAGACGATCAACAAGCTGGTCCGCACCGGCCGCCAGTTCCTCCACGAGACCGGCCGCGAAGCGACCCCCGAAGAGCTCGCCGAGCGCCTCTCCATGCCGCTGGAGAAGGTCCGCAAGGTGATGAAGATCGCCAAGGAGCCGATCAGCCTCGAAACCCCCATCGGCGACGAGGAAGACAGCCACCTCGGCGACTTCATCGAGGACAAGAATGCGGTGATCCCGGTCGACGCCGCGATCCAGGCGAACCTCAAGGAAACGGTGACCCGCGTCCTCGCCTCCCTCACCCCACGCGAGGAACGCGTCCTGCGCATGCGCTTCGGCATCGGCATGAACACCGATCACACGCTGGAAGAAGTGGGGCAGCAGTTCTCGGTGACCCGCGAGCGTATTCGGCAGATCGAGGCCAAAGCCTTGCGGAAGCTGAAGCATCCGAGCCGGTCACGGAAGATGCGGAGCTTCCTGGACCAGTGACACCGCCGCACTCCCTCGCTCCACTGGGGAGAGGGTAAGAGTGAGGGGGGTCGGCGTCGGTGATTGGTCGCCGGCTCCCGACGCTCGCTCCCCCTATCTAGCCTCCCCCGCCGGAGAGGGGATAAGAGATGAAGCGGCCGAGCCCGGCGACATTGGCTTTATCGCAGCCGCCAGGATCAGCCCCAAATCCGTATCATTTCTTTCACGCCGGGCATCGTGTCGATTGCTCCGTGAACAAGCACCACGAGAGCGAAGCTCCGGGTGCGATGCCAGAGCGTACCCATCATGATCGAGATCGGAGCGAGCGCGGCGACGGCGAGCGCGATGATTTGCGGCAGACTTGCCGCTTGCTTCGCGACTTCTTCTCCCCCTCTCAGATAGAAGGTCGGCACGTGCGCAAGTGCGAAGATGACCGACGACGCCACGATGGCCACCGGCCCCGACCGAAACCACGCCGTCAGCCGCGACTGCAAAAGCCCCCGGAACAGGAACTCCTCGGTGACGCCCACTTCCAGCGAATACCAGAACCACGTGATTGCGATCCAACCCCAGATCGCAAGCATCGAAAGTCCGGAGGCGCCGAGCTCCTCGAAGATCGAATTCAGCATGGCCACCGCAACGATCATGAAGGCGCTCACGATCGCAAGCGTGGGCAGGACACCGCGACGCCCAATCCCGGCATCCAATATTCCTCGAATATGGCCGCCCGCGAGATGAATCAGGAGGATCGGCATCGCGACGTGCACGGCCAGCTTATATGCGAGCATTACGAGTTCCTGCACGCGTCCGGGCGAAAAGGAGCTCCGCAACATCCCGGACAGCGGGCCGAAGATAAGGAGCGCGTAGACGAGAACGTAAAGGAGCAGCACCAAGCTCTCCCGTTTCGGGAGCTCGACCGGCACTGAGGGCGCCAGAGTCTTCCGCGTGAGGAACACGATCAGACCGGTCAGGACCACGCCGAACAGGACCAGCGACGAAATCGGGAAGAGGAAATTGCCCCCGGCGATTGCCAGGAACGCGACGCACGCGCCCCAGACCGCCAGGAAAGCCGCCGCCGCCTTCGAGCTCTCGCGCCTCCAGAACGACGTCCGTCCGGCCCTGCCTGGCTGGTCTTCGATCCGCTCCATTGCCCGCCCTCCGGAAAAAGGTGTCTTACCTCCATAGGGCACTAGCCTGAGTTTCTCATTCGGTCTAATGCGAAGATGATGGCCAGGTCATTCAATTCCAGAATGAAGCAGGTGGAGCTGAGGCACCTGGAATGCCTCGACGCGGTCGCAAGAGAAGGAAGTTTCGGCGGAGCGGCCAAGAGCCTGAAGGTCGGACAACCCTTCGTAAGCCTCTCAATCCAGCGCTTGGAGGCGGCGTTCGGCGAGACGTTGGTCCAGCGTCGCCCCACCGTGGGCCTCACCACTGCCGGTCTCCTGATAGTGGAGCACATGCGTGCCGCGCTTTCCTCTATCGGGAGCGCAATCACGGCCGTGCAGGCCGTCAAGGACGGAGAAGCGGGCGAGATCCGCCTGGGCTTTCCCAATTGGTTGGCACCGACTCCCATTCCAGAATGGATTGCGGGCTTCAGCTCCCGGTCTCCGAGGGTCTCGCTCCTCTACTCGACGACATCGACGCGCGACCAGCTTGAGGCTCTTGAAAACGGGGGGCTTGATCTGGGCTTCGTTCGCGAGCCCGTTCTCCACGGTGCCACTCTCGAGAAGACCTCCTTGATAAAAGAGTCGTTCGTGCTTGCCTTGCCGGCGTCTCGGAAAACCGTCGGCGTACCGGCAGCCGTGCTCGAAGACTTCAAGGAAGATCGCTTTCTCATCTTTCCTCGCGAGTTCGCGCCGGGCCTTTATGACGTCATCGCCGGGGTCTTGGGCGGACTCGGTCTCGCCGGCCGAGCGGTTGCGGCCGCTCCGGACTGGTACGCGATACTGGCACTCGTCCGCGCCGGCAGCGGATTGACAATTCTGCCCTCTTCCATGGCACTAACCCGGCTGCCCGGACTGCACTTCCTTCCACTTGACGACGTCAAGCAACAGTCGACGATCGCCGCCGTCTACCGTGCGGGAGAGAAGGTTGGCGCGGTCAAGACGTTGATTGCATGTCTTGAGGCTAATGGCAGTTCCGAGAGAGGCTCGCTCCGGAGCTGAGACAAGACTCCTTCGTCACTCGGTGCGACAGCACGAACAGAAAAAGAACTGTCCTATAGCCCCGCCCCTCCGGCATATCCTTGTCGATGAGCGACTCGCCCCTCGACAACCCTCACGACTTCGACCCCCGTGCCCTCCGCCTCCCGCCGCCACGACGGGTGGACGGCCGAGCGGCAGCGTCTCTTCACCGCGGCGCTGCGGGAGATCGGCATGGTGTCGGCCGCCGCCGCGGCGGCGGGGATGAGCCGCAAGTCGGCTTATCCCTTGCTGCGCCGCGCCGGGCCGGAGAGCGGCTTCGCCAGCGCCTGGACCGAAGCGCAGGCGGCCGGGCGGACCAACGCCTGGTTCACCGCAATCGAACGCGCCACCAGAGGCGTGGAGGTCCCCCTCTTCTATCGCGGCATCCAGCGCGGCACCCGCCGCGTCTACAATGACCGGCTGCTCATCGCCGCCTTCCGCGCCGTCGAACGCGCGCAGGGCAACGACTAATGGCGCGGGCAGCGACCATCCTCCCTTTTCGGTCCGGACGCGGCGCGCTTATGCCGCGCCCCGCGCCTCCGTTCGCCGCACCTCAAGTGCGACGTTCCGGCACCTTTGTCACCTTTCGCGCCGTTCGGCGAGGCGGCGCGCAATCATCACCATGGTGCGCTTCCCCCCTCCCCGCCACTCGTCATATGATGTAGGGGATCAGGCTAACGACTTGGATTCGGGGGGACTCTCAGATCATGAAGAAAAGCATTCTCGCTGCCGCGCTTGCGGCCGTTGCCTGGCCGAGCTTCGGCATTGCGGCCGAGCCGGCCAAGCCCGCCGCGCCTGCTGCCGCTGCCGCCAGGCCCGACGCCGATCCGGCGGTGTGGGTGGTGAAGGACGCCGACACGACCATCTACATGTTCGGGACCTTCCACGGCCTGGACGGCAAGACCGATTGGTTCAACGACGAGGTCAAGACCGCGTTCGACGCTGCCCAGGAAGTGGTGGTCGAGGCGATCCTGCCCGAGGACCAGGCCGCGATGCAGCCGCTGATCATGAAATATGCGGTCGATGCTTCGGGCAAGACGCTGTCCAGCAAGCTGTCGGAGGCGACCAAGACTAAGTATGAGAAGGTGATGGCCGGCGTCGGCATTCCGGCCAAGGCGTTCGAGCCGCTCGAGCCCTGGTTCGTGACGATGGCGCTGACCGCGGTTGCGGGCCAGAAGCTCGGCCTCAAGCCCGAATTCGGCGCCGACACCACGATCACCAAGGCCGCCAAGGCCGCGGGCAAGAAGGTCGGCGAGCTGGAGGGCGCGGAGTTCCAGCTCTCGCTGTTCGACAAGATGCCGGAAGACAAGCAGATCGTGCAGCTCGATCAGACGCTCGACCAGGTCGAGAAGATGGGTCCGATGCTGACGGCGATGCTCGCCAATTGGTCGAAGGGCGACGTCGACGCGCTCGCCAAGCAGATGAACGACGGCGTCGCCCAGATGCCGGAAATGTACAAGATGATCTTCTCGGATCGCAACGCGACCTGGGCCGAATGGGTCGGCAAGCGCATGGAGCAGCCGGGCGTCGTCTTCATGGCCGTCGGCGCCGGCCACCTCGCCGGCAAGGACAGCGTCCAGGATCTGCTCGCCAAGAAGGGCCTCAAGTCCGAGAAGGTGAAGAACTAAGCCGCTCGCACGCTTCGGGAGGGGAGGAACTGGACTTCGATCCCCTCCTCCCCTATAGGCGCGCTTCCCCGCACATGGTCATCCCTGGAGGCGTGCGCGGCGGAGTTTCAACTCTCGTTTTCGAAAGGCATGCATATGAGCGAACAGCTTACGCTGTCGGCCGAGACGCGCGAGCGGGCAGGCAAGGGAGCCTCCCGTGCGATGCGTCGTGAAGGCCGCGTCCCCGCCGTTATCTACGGCGACCGTCAGGAACCCATCTCGATCCATATCGAGGAAAAGGGGCTGACCAAGATGCTTCACACCGGGCATTTCATGAACTCGGTGGTGATGATCGACGTCGGTGGACGGGCCACCCGCACGCTTCCCAAGGACGTGCAGTTCCACCCGGTGACGGATCGCCCGCTGCATGTCGACTTCCTGCGCATCGCCGAGCACGCCCAGGTGCACGTCAACGTCCCCATCCGCTTCGTCGATGAAGAGGAATCGCGCGGCATGAAGCGCGGCGGCGTGCTGAACCAGGTGCGCCACGACCTCGAGCTCGTCTGCGACGCGGCCGAGATCCCCGATGAGGTGGTGATCAGCCTTCGCGGCCTCGACGTCGGCGACTCGCTTCACATCTCGGCAGTGACGCTGCCGCAGGGCGCGACCTCCGCCATCACCGACCGCGATTTCACGATCGCGACGATCGTGGCGCCGTCGGGCATGTCCACCAGCGATGCCGGCGACGACACCGCGGCCGACGAAGTGCCGTCGGATCAGGGCCCCGGCGGCGAAGAGGAAACCGTTCCTCCCGCCAAGACCGAGGAATAAGGGAGCGCTTTGTCCTTTCTGCGCTGGTTCGGCTCCTTCCTCGGTCCACGACCGGTGGAGGTGCCGGGCCAGCCCCTCGATGCCGAGGACGCTTCCGATTGGGATCCTGAGACGGTGCAGATCTGGGTCGGCCTCGGCAATCCGGGCGCGCAATATGCGATGCACCGGCACAATGTCGGCTTCATGGCTGTCGACGCCATCGCCGAGATCCATCGGTTCCAGCCGCCGAAGAAGAGCTTCCACGGCTGGGCCCAGCAGGGCCGCATCGGCGCCAGCCGCATCCTGCTGCTGAAACCCGCCACCTTCATGAACGACAGCGGCCGCGCCGTCCGCGCCGCGATGGACTTCTTCAAGAAAGACGTGGGCGACGTCACGATCTTCCACGACGAGCTCGATCTGGCGCCCTTCAAGGTGAAGGTGAAGGTCGGCGGCGGCACGGCCGGGCATAACGGCCTCCGCTCAACCGAAGCGCATGTCGGCAACGCCTTCCGCCGCGTCCGCATCGGCATCGGCCATCCCGGCCACAAGGACCGGGTGACGGGACACGTTCTTGGCAATTACGCAAAGGCGGAGACCGACCAACTCGCCGACATGCTCGGGGCCGTCGCCGCCGAAGCGGAGTGGCTCGCAAAGAGCGACGACGCCCGCTTCATGAACGAGGTGGCGCTCAGGCTGCAGAGCTAGCGCGAGGCGTCGGCGAGCCGGACCTCGCGCGGCCGATCACGCTTTTCTGGCCAGCGGGTAGGTAAGGGCGCCCGCAAGAGCCGCCAAGAGAACCCCAAGCAGGGCCGCGAAGCTGAGGGCGGCCACGATGCTCGCCTTGAAGACGACTGGCCCCTCGGCTCCGAGCGCCGACAAGACTGAAGCCATGCCGGGAAGGCCGAGCGCCAGCAGCGCCGCGACGGTTGCAAGAACGAACAGGACCCCGGCGATGGCACCCGCCTTAACAGCGGCTCCGACGCTGCTCCGGAAGGGGTGGGCTGCGTTTCGCGAGCCGTTGGTCAGGACGGCGAAGACTCCGGCGCTCAGCGGCCAGATCATCGGCCAGGCATGACTGTTGGGGATCATGGCATGCGCGAAGAAGAGAAGGCCGGCTCCCATGCCGATTGCACGGAGTGAGACTTGCTTCATGTCGCTTGCTCCTTGTCGGGTTTTACCCATCAGACCAACCGCGCACTCCACGCGGTGTTCCGCCCCGTGGGAAAGCAAGGCCAGATGGTCCGTCTCGCTCTTCCGGAAAGCATAAGCTAGGCGGTCTCCATGACGTCCAGGTCGCTCTTCGCCACCCGCTTCTACAACGGTGCTCTTGGCCGCACGGCACTCGTTTCAGAGCTAGAGGAGGCCTGCCGTTCGCTGGCGGAGGCAGACGAGGCCGGCCGCCGCTGGTCGCGGGCGCACGGCTATCGCGGCTACACATCATATGCCTCGCTCAACGACCTCCCCGCGCGCGACCCGCGGTTTGGCGAGCTGGCTCGGCTACTCAACCGCCATGTCGCCGCTTTCGCGCGGGACTGCGCCTTTGACCTCTCCGGGCGCCGGCTTAAGCTCGACAGCCTTTGGGTCAACGTCCTGAAGCCGGGCGGCGCGCATTCGGGGCATATCCACCCGCACAGCGTCGTCTCGGGCACGGTCTATGTCGCCGTGCCGCCGGGATCGGGGGCGCTGAAGCTGGAGGACCCGCGGCTGCCGATGATGATGGCGGCCCCTCCCCGCCTCGCCGAAGCGCCGGAGGAGCTCAAAGCCTTCGTCTATGCCGAGCCGAAGCCGGGCAGCGTCTTTCTCTGGGAGAGCTGGCTCAGGCACGAGGTCGTGCCCGGCACCGGCAACGGTGAGCGGATCAGCATCAGTTTCAACTATCGGCTCTGACAGGCGGGCCCTTGCGAACGGGGCGGCCGATCTCCACACCGTGATAAAGGAGAGACCGGAATGCTGGAGCGATGACGGCAGCGGTTCCGGCTCCTTGTGACGGCGGCATCGCGGCAACCACCGCGCCGCGCGTCTGTCCCAACCGGCGGATGACGCTGGTGGCCTCGATCCTTGCCTCCTCGCTTGCTTTCGTCGACGGCTCGGTGGTGAACGTGGCACTGCCGGCGATCGGCGCGAATTTGCGCACGGAAGCCTCGGGCCTGCAGTGGATCGTGAACGCCTATTTGCTGCCGCTGAGCGCCCTGCTGCTGCTCGGCGGAGCGGCTGGCGACAAGTTCGGGCGGCGGCGGCTGTTCCTGCTCGGCATCGCGCTGTTCGCGGTTGCTTCGGCCTTGTGCGCTTTCGCGCCCTCCCTGCCGCTTCTGCTCGCGGGCCGCGCGCTGCAGGGGATCGCATCGGCCATGTTAATGCCGAACAGCCTGGCCCTGCTCGGCGCCGCGTTCGCCGGCGAGGCGCGCGGTCGAGCGATCGGCACCTGGGCGGCGGCCGGAGCCATTGCAGGAGCGATTGGGCCGCTGCTCGGTGGCTGGCTGGTCGGAAGCGTCGGATGGCGCGCCATCTTCCTGATCAACCTGCCGCTTTGCGCCGCCGCGCTTTGGCTCGGCTGGCGCTATGTGAGCGAAAGCCGGGAGGAACGCCCTGCGCCACTCGACTGGCTCGGGGTGGCGGTCGCCACCCTTGCACTGGGCGCGTTCACCTGGGGCCTGACGGTGCTCTCGGGCGAGGCCGGAACGCGGGCTGGAGGCTGGACGGCTACCGGGCTAGGCCTCGCTGCAATCCTGCTCTTCGTGTGGATCGAGCGGCGGCGTGGCGAGCGCGCGATCATGCCGCTCGCCATGTTCGGCACCTCCAGCTTCGTCGGACTGACGCTCCTTACCTTCTTCCTCTACGCAGCATTGGGTGGGCTGCTGGTCCTGCTGCCCTATGTGCTGATCGAGCTGCTGGATTATTCCCCGATCGCCGCCGGCGCCGCTTTGCTCCCCCTGCCGGCAGTGATCGGCCTCGCCTCGCGGCCGATGGGGGCGCTCGCCGCCCGCACGGGACCTCGACTGCCGCTCACCATCGGACCGCTGATCGTGGCCGCCGGCTTCGCGCTCGCCACCCGTATCGGGCCGGATTCCTCCTACTGGAGTTCGGTGCTCCCCGCCGTGCTGGTGGTCGCCATCGGCATGGCCGGCGCGGTGGCACCGCTCACGACCGCCGTCATGGCGTCGGTGGACAACGACCATGTCGGCACCGCCAATGGCTTCAACAGCGCGGTGGCGAGGACCGGAGGTCTCATCGCCACCGCTCTGCTCGGCTCCGTTCTCGCCGCAAAGGGGGCAGCCCTGGCGGACGAATTCGATGCCGCGGCTCTCGCGGCTGCCGCTGCGGCTGCACTGGCCGGAATCGCCGCCCTGTTTCTCCTGCGGCCGGCCGAGGTGCGCACTCGGACGGCGTAGTCGGATATTCCCGCCTCCAGGGAATGCCGGTGCGTCCGGACGCCGCGCCACTGGCATCGTCACCGCGCAGTCGGTAGAGCGGCGGCGAACCGGAAGGAGCATGAAGTTAGATGGGTTTTCGCTGCGGGATCGTGGGGCTGCCGAATGTGGGTAAGTCCACCTTGTTCAATGCGTTGACGGAGACGGCGGCAGCGCAGGCGGCGAATTATCCCTTCTGCACCATCGAGCCGAATGTCGGCCGGGTCGCGGTGCCGGACCCGAGGCTGCAGGAGATCGCGCGGATCGCGAAGAGCGCGAACGTGATCGAGACGCAGCTCGAGTTCGTAGACATTGCGGGGCTGGTGCGGGGGGCGTCCACCGGCGAGGGGCTGGGCAACCAGTTCCTCGGCAACATCCGGGAGGTGGACGCGATCGTGCATGTGCTGCGCTGCTTTGAGGAGGGCGACGTAACCCATGTCGAGGGGCGGGTGGACCCCGTCGCGGACGCGGAGACGGTTGAGACCGAGCTGATGCTGGCGGATCTGGAAAGCCTCGAAAAGCGTGTTCCGAACCTCGCCAAGAAGGCACAGCAGGGCGACAAGGAGGCCAAGGTGCAGGCTTCCGTGCTCGGCCAGGCGCTGGAGCTGCTACGGGCGTCCCAACCGGCCCGGCTGACTGAGCCCAAGGACGAGGAAGAACGCAGAGCGCTGGAGCGGGCACAACTGCTGACGGCCAAGCCCGTTCTTTACGTCTGCAATGTCGATGAAGGCGACGCGGCGAACGGCAATGCGCATAGCGCGCGCGTGTTCGAAAAAGCCGCGGCCGAGGGCGCCAAGGCGGTGATCATCTCGGCAGCGATCGAGGCCGAGATCGCGACCATGCCGTCCGGGGACCGCGCCGAGTTCCTGCGCGACCTGGGCCTGGAAGAGACCGGCCTCAGCCGCATCATCCGCGCGGGCTACGAGCTGCTCGACCTCATCACCTTCTTCACCGCAGGGCCGAAGGAGGCACGGGCGTGGACGGTGGAAAAGGGTTCAAAGGCCCCGCAGGCGGCGGGCGCGATCCATTCGGATTTCGAGCGCGGCTTCATTCGCGCCGAGACGATCGCCTATGACGATTTCGTCGCGCATGGCGGCGAGAGCGGCGCACGCGATGCCGGACGACTGCGCTCGGAAGGCAAGGAATATGTCACCAAGGACGGCGACGTGATGCTGTTCCGCTTCAACGTTTGAAGCCTTGAAGGTCAAAAGCATTTCCTGGCTCGGCATCGGGACCGACAATTATCCCGAGACGCTGCGCTTCTTCACGCAGGTGTTGGGGCTGGAGGTCGCCGCTTCCGAACAAGATCAGGCCCTGCTTCGGGTGGCCGATGGTCAGCTGCTGGAAATCTTCGGGCGCGAGGGCCGCGGCAAATCGCTGACCTCTCCGCCCGTGACCGCCTTCGAAGTGGAGGATGTGCAAGCGGCCCGGGACGAGCTCGCTGCCGCCGGGACCGAGTTGGTCGGTGAGATCGGGTCGTGGAACGGCTTCGAGTGGCTCTACTTCAAGAGCCCCGACGGCCATATGTTTGCCGTGAAAAAGACGCCGCCCCCCGGCTGGGAACGGCCCGACGGCTGAACCGTCGGTCGTTAAGCGGTGATGGCAACGGTCGGCGCGCGCTGCGGCACGCCGAGGTCCGCCAGCCAGCCGCCGTGCAGCGCCGCCGTGACGGCGATCGCGAAGATCGCGGTGGCGATCCGGCGCGATTGGGTTGCAGCATTGATCGACATGAGATTGGCTCCTTTGCCGCGCCTCGTTAGCGGGCAAAGATTACCGGGCCGTAAAGCATCTATCCCCTTGTTCTCATGCCCAAGGAGCGCCGCATGCAATATTTCGAGGATCTGGTCGTCGGCGGCAGGAGCAGCTTCGGGCGCTACGAGGTGACGCGCGAAGAGGTCGTCGAGTTCGCCGGCAAATATGATGCCCAGCCTTTCCACCTGTCGGACGAGGCCGCAGCACAGACGCATTTCGGCCGGCTGGCGGCAAGCGGCTGGCATACATGCGCGATGACCATGGCGATGATCGTCGAGAACATCACCGCCCACGCCCAGGCGGGCCTCGGGTCGCCGGGTGTGGATGAGCTGAGATGGCTGAAGCCGGTCTACCCTGGCGACACTTTGCGCTGCGAAAGCGAGATCGTCGAGCTCACGCCATCGCGAAGTAAGCCCGGCATCGGATCCTATCGCTCGCGGCTTACCACCTTCAACCAGCATGACGAGCCGGTGCTGCGCTTCACTTCGATCGTGCTGATCCGCCGCCGGCCGCAACAAGAAAGGCGCGCCCGCACGAAGCGAACGCGCCCTTCCAAAGTCTAAGGCTGGCGCTTAGCCGCCGCGGCGGGCGCGGCGCTGTTCCTGGCGCTGCTGGCGGCGTTCCATCCGCATCTGCTGACGCTGCGGATTGACCACGCCGGTGCCCGGGCGATCACGCAGGTCCTGGCGGAACTCGCGCCGGTCGCCGCGGCGATCCTGACGGAATTCCCGGCGATCGGTGCGGCGCTCTTGACGATACTGCTCCTGCGTCAGCTCACCGCGGCGGAAGCGCTCGAGGTTTTCGCGCTGTTCGCGGTTGTAGGCGCGGTAATCCTGCCGGCCTTCGCGACGGAACTCGCGGAAGTCGCGCCGGTCCTCACGATCGCGGATGCGATAATTGCGGCCTTCGAAATAGCGGCGCTGCTGATCGTTCCAGCGATAGCGCTGGCCGCCGCGATCATAGACGTAGTAGCCGGTGCCGGGATAATAGAAGTTGTTGTACCAAAGGCCGGAATAGCCGCTGTAGCGGGGATAGCCGTATCCATAGCCGCCCCCCCCATATCCATAGCGGTCGTATCCGCCGTAGCCATAATGGTCGTAATAGGGGTCATGGTAGCCAGCCGAGCCATAGCCGACGGACAGGCCGCCATAGCCGTAGCCATCGTCATAGGCAGTGCAGGCGCTGAGGCCCAGGGCCGCGCCAAGTGCAAGGGCGGCAGTACGGAAACGGGGCATGAACATCGCGACTCTCCCGAGAATCCAAGGTGATAGGAGGAGACTCCGTCACAGGCAGTGAAGAAGTCCGAACCGTTAACCTACTGTAAACCCTTGAACTTAACGGAGGTTCCTGAGGCGGAACGGCCTAGTACGCCACCAGACTCTTCACCTCCATCCCGTCGCCCCGGAGGAGGTCCGCCCCACCGAGCTCCGGCAGCTCTATGAGGAAGGAGGCGCCGGTAATCTCACCCCCTGCCCTCCTGATGAGCCGGGCGGCAGCGAGCGCCGTTCCGCCGGTCGCGATCAGGTCGTCGACGAGCTCGACACGCGCGCCAGGCGCGCAGGCATCGACATGCATGGCAAGACGGTCGCTGCCATATTCCAGCGCATATTCCTCCGCGATCGTCTCGCCCGGGAGCTTGCCGTACTTGCGGATGAGCAACAGGCCAGTGCCGAGCTTGTGCGCCAGCGCGGCGGCGAAGATGAACCCGCGGGCTTCCGTGCCGGCGATCAGGTCCGGCTTCCCGTCGATCCGTTCCGCGAGGCGTTCGATCGTCGTCGCAAACCCCTGCGCATCGAGCAGCAACGTCGTGATGTCGCGGAACTGGATGCCGGGCTTCGGGAAGTCCGGGACGGTGCGGATCAGGGCACGCAGGTCTTCGTTATCGGCGGTCATCCCACCTCCAGCCCCTCGGCCACGCGGAAGGGCAGCCTAGTGCTTATATCCCGCCCAGATGTTCCGGTAGGACATGTAGGACAGCACCGTCGCGATCAGCAGGAAGACGAGGACAGCCCAACCAGTGCGGTTGCGATTCTCGAGGAACGGCTCGGCCGTCCAGGTGAGGAATGCGGAGACATCCTTCGCCATCTGATCGCGCGTCGCCGGAGTGCCGTCGGCATAGGTCACCTGGCCATCCGCCGTGATGGGCGGCGGCATGGCGAGGTTGAGGTTCGGGAAGTAGGGATTGAAGTACAGCCCCTGTCCAGGACGGTTCTCGGCCGGAAGCGCCTCACCCTTCTCGTTTCGGTAGGTCGCGGCGTCTCGGTAACCGGTCAGCAGCGAATACGTATAAGCAGGGCCGTCGTGACGCGCCTTGGTGATCAGCGAAAGATCCGGCGGCATCGCATTGTTGTTCGCGGCGCGGGCGGCAACCTCGTTGGCGTACGGGTTCGGGAACTTGTCCGCCGGGATCGCCTTTCGGGTCGCGGGCTCGCCCGTCTGTTCGTTGATGGACGGAACCTCGATTTGCCACTGGGCGGCGATCGCCTTCACTTCGGCTTCGGTGTAGCCAAGATCCGCGAGATTGCGGAACGCCACCAGGTTGAGGCCGTGGCAGGCGGCGCAGACCTCCTTATAGACTTGGAAGCCGCGCTGAAGCTGCTGGCGGTCGAAATGGCCCAGCGGCCCGTCGGAAGCGAAGGAGACCTTCTTGGGATACAGGTGGAAGCGGTGCTCCGCCGTTTCTTCGTGCGGCTCGCTGACATAAGCGATCGCGCCCCAAAGCAGCGACCAGGCGGCGACGCCGACGAAGCCGAGCCCGACAAGGATGGCAATCAAACGAACCATTTTGGGACCTTACTCAGCCGGGACGGCCTGGGCGTTGCCGCCGGCCTGGATGCCATAGGGCGCGGATTCCTTCTTCTCGCCGTGCAGCACGCTTTCCGCGATGGAATTGGGCAGCGGCAGCGTCTTCTCGAATTTCGAGACGATCGGCAGGATGATGAGGAAGTGCGCGAAATAATAGATGGTCGCGAGCTGCGAGATCATGACGTACGGCTCTTCCGCAGGCTTGCCGCCGACATAGCCGAGCACCAGCACGTCGAGGACCAGGATCCAGAAAAACTGCTTGAAGCGCGGCCGGTAATTGCCCGAGCGCACCGGCGAGCGGTCGATCCAGGGCAAGAAGAAGAGCAGCAGGATTGCCGCGAACATCGCGAGCACGCCCCACAGCTTGGCCGACAGGATGAAGTCCACGGTGAAGGCACGCAGGATCGCGTAAAAGGGCCAGAAATACCATTCGGGGACGATGTGCGCCGGCGTGGCGAGCGGGTTGGCCGGGATGTAATTGTCTGCGTGCCCCAGATAATTGGGGAGGAAGAAGGTGACCGCACAGAAGAAGATCAGGAACAGGAACAGCCCAAAGCCGTCCTTCGCCGTGTAGAACGGGTGGAACGGCACCGTGTCCTGCGGGGTCTTGATGTCGACGCCAGTCGGGTTGGACGAGCCCGGAATGTGCAGCGCCCAGATGTGCAGGATCACCACGCCCGCGATCACGAACGGCAGCACGAAGTGGAGCGAGAAGAAGCGGTTGAGCGCCGCATTGTCGGGCGCGAATCCGCCGAGCAGCCAGGTCTGGATCGGCTCTCCCACCAGCGGGATCGCTCCGAACAGCCCGGTGATCACCTTGGCGCCCCAGAAGCTCATCTGCCCCCAGGGGAGCACATAGCCCATGAAGGCGGTCGCCATCATGAGAAGCAGGATGACCACGCCTAGCATCCAGACGAGCTCGCGCGGCGCCTTGTAGGAGCCGTAATAAAGCCCGCGGAAGATGTGGATGTAGGTCACGATGAAGAAGAAGCTCGCGCCGTTCGCGTGGAGATAGCGCATCATCCAGCCCTGATTGACGTCGCGCATGATGTGCTCGACTGACTGGAAGGCGATGTCGCCCGCCGGCGCATAATGCATCGCCAGGATGATGCCGGTGACGATCTGCTCGACCAGCATGAAGCCGGCGAGGACGGCGAAATTCCAGAAATAGTTGAGGTTGCGCGGCACGACATAGCCGGGCCCGACCGAATTGAAGACCAACCGCGGCAAAGGCAGCCGCTGGTCGAACCACTGCATCAGCGGGTGCTTGGGTTCGTATTGCTTTGCCCAGGGAAAGCTCATCGTCTCTTACCTCAGCCGATCTTCAGGACGGTGTCGGACAGGAATGAATATTCCGGCACTTCCAGATTCTTGGGCGCCGGGCCTTTGCGGATGCGCGCGGCCGTGTCGTAATGCGAGCCGTGGCACGGGCAGAAATAGCCGCCATATTCGCCCTTATTCTCGCCCTCCGCGACGCCGAGCGGCACGCAGCCCAAGTGGGTGCACACGCCCATAGTCACGAGCCAGTTGGTCTTGCCTTCCTTGGTGCGCTCGGCGAGCGTCTGCGGATCGCGAAGCTCGCCCACCGGCACCGCATTCGCCGCCTGCATTTCCTGGGGCGTCAGGTTGCGGATGAAAAGCGGCTGCTTGCGAAAGATCGTCTTGATCGCCTGTCCGGCCTGGATCTGCGCGACGTCCACCTCGATCGAGGCGAGTGCGAGCACGTCGGCCGACGGGTTCATCTGGTTGACCAGCGGATAGACGACGGTGAGACCGCCGACGCCCGCGAAGCTCACGGCCGCAATGTTGATGAAGTCGCGCCGGCGAACGTTTTCCGGGCCTGCGCCCGGACCGCTCGCGGCCGCGTGAGCCGTTCCATCGGTATGTTCAACCGTCGCCATGTTCTGCCTTCGAAGCGATCATCCGGATGTGCGAAGCACCGCCCAGGCCCTTAGAACGCGGGCCGCGCGACGCCAACACAGTGCCGCGTCAGGGTGCCCCCCAGCGGCTTGGCGGTCTGATAGCCGCGACACGCGCGTTTTGCCAACTGCCATTTTGACGGCGCCGTCACAGCCCGGCGATAAGAGGCCATGCGCATCGCTCTCTATCAGCCGGACCAGGCCGGAAATGTCGGCACGATCCTCAGGCTGGCCGCCTGTCTCGGTGTGCCGCTCGACATCATCGAGCCCTGCGGCTTCGCTTATTCGGACCGGGCGTTGAAGCGCGCCGGTATGGATTATGCCGAGATCGCCCAGGTGACCCGGCACCTGAATTGGGCTGCGTTCGGGGCGGTGAGGCAGGGCCGGCTCGTGTTGATGACCACCCGCGGAGCCGCTCCCCTGCCCCAGGTTCGCTTCGAAACGGGCGACGTGCTTCTGCTTGGCTCGGAAAGCTCGGGCGTGCCGGAGGAGGTCCACGCGGCGGCCGATCTTCGCGTCCGGATACCCCAGGCGGCGGGCACGCGATCCTTGAACATCGCGGTGGCCGCGGGCATCGGGCTTGCCGAAGCTTTGCGACAGACAGGCGGGTGGCCCGAATGATCAGCTTGGACGACCAGCAACAGGCGGCGCGCGACTGGTTCGAGTCGCTGCGCGACCGCATCTGCGCCGAGTTCGAGGCGATCGAGCGGGAAGCGGCAAGCGACGCCAGCTTCGAATATATCCCTTGGGAGCGGCTGGACCCGGACGGCTCGCCGGGCGGAGGCGGCGTCCGGGGGCTGATGAAGGGCAAGGTGTTCGAGAAGGTCGGCGTCAACGTCTCCACCGTCGGCGGCAGCTTCAGCCCCGAATTCGCCCGAACGATCCTGGGGGCAGAGGAGGATCCGAGTTTCTTCGCGACCGGCATCAGCCTCGTCGCGCACATGGCAAATCCGCATGTGCCGGCGGTGCACATGAACACCCGCTTCCTCGTCACCACCAAGCGATGGTTTGGCGGCGGGGCGGATCTCAATCCACCGATCCCCTATGAGGAGGATACAGCCGACTTCCACGCGCGGCTGCGAGCGGCCTGCGCGGCCCATGACCCCACCTATTATCCGCGCTTTTCCAAATGGGCGGAGGAATATTTCTTCATCCCGCACCGCGGCGTGCACCGCGGCGTCGGCGGCATCTTCTACGATCATCTGGAATGCGCGGCCCCGGGCGCGGGAGCGACGTTCGATGCGCACTTCGCCTTCACCCGCGACGTCGGGGAAGGGTTCCTCCATATCTATCCCAGGCTGGTGCGACGGCGTATGGCGATGCCGTTCGATGCGGCGGACAAGGCGCGGCAATTGGAATGGCGCGGGCGCTATGCCGAGTTCAACCTCATCTACGATCGCGGCACTTTGTTTGGGCTGAAGACGGGCGGCAATGTGGGCGCGATCCTGATGAGCCTGCCGCCGGTGGCGACGTGGACTTAGTTCCTCCCCGGGACGATGCGCAGCGTGGCGGAGCCGGCCCTCTACGCGCTCGGTGGGCCTCCTGGCCCCCTCCACCGCCTTTCAGGCGGTCCCCCTCCCCGCGGGGAGGATCTTTGTGGCGCTGATCGACATTCGGGACAGCGATCTCGGGGCGGTCGTCACGTATCTGGAGATGACGGAGCGGCCGAGGCTGCAGCCGATGCCGGATGCGCCGCTGCGGATCGAGAGGTGGCGGGCCGTGGATCCCGTCAAATACCGCACGCTCTTCCGCCGCGTAGGCGGGCGCTGGCTCTGGTATTCGCGGCTGACGATGGACGATGCCAAGCTCAAGGCCAACGTCGCCGAGGTTTATGCCGTCGTGGACCGTGCGCGGGTGGAGGTCGGCATGGTCGAGCTCGACTTCACCCAGGCGGGCGAATGCCTGATCCGCTTCCTCGGCCTGGTGCCGGAGCTTGCCGGGCGCGGGCATGGCCGGTGGCTGTTCGCACAGACGCTGGCGCTGGCCTGGCGATCGGGGGTGCGGCGGGTGCACGTCAATACCTGCACGCTCGATCATCCCGCTGCCTTGCCGGCTTACCTGCGGGCCGGGTTCAAGGCTTACAAGCGCTCGTTCGAGAGCTTCCCGGACCCGCGCATCCTCGGCCTGCTGCCCATGGACGCCGCGCCTCAGATCCCGGTGGTCGGCTCGGCAGCGCCGGACAGCGCGCGATAGATCGCCGCGAAGAGAACGATCAGCACCGTCTGCAGTGCCGCCGTCAGCGCCGAGTTGAGGATCAGCACGAGCAGAGGCCCGACGCCCTCGCGGCCGCCGATCAGCAGAAAGACCGAGCCTAGTATCGCCGTGATGACGAAGCTGAGGATCAAGCCCGCAATGGCGACGATGATGACGAGGCCCGCCACGGCCCAGCCGCGGCGGCGGGTGTGGTTCCAGGAACTGCGGATCGGAGCGATCGGGCTGCGATGCCCTTCCGCCACCATCGCGGCGCCGGCGATCACCAGCCGCCCGAGCAGGTAGATGCCGGGCAGCAGCAGGAAGACGAGGCCCATGCCGATCGCCATGCTGCTGATCACCGTCATGATGAAATACATCGGCAGGATCGGCAGCGCTCCGCCGATCGCAGTGCCGACGGTGCCCTCCCTTTGGTCGAACAGCAGCTTGTAGACGGCGATGCCGCCGAGAAGATTCACGAGCTGCGCAAGGACGATCCAGGGCAGATTTTCCCGGTAGTGCCCCATCATGGCATTCAGCGCGTCCTGCCCGCTGCCGGTCGGCGCGGGCGCGAAATAGCCCAGCAGAAGCGAAGGCAGCAGGAAGAATACGCCGGCAATCGCAAGCAGCAGCGAGCCGTTCCGCTTCAGCATCGCCGCCGCATCGTTCCAAACCGCGCTGTAGGAAAATTTCATTGCTTGGCCCTCTTGCCCCCTCGGCCTCTTAGCCGTGCGCCGCGCAGACTCGCAAGGAAGGCTTGATCGGTCGCGGGCCATTACGAAATAGACGGGGATGAGCGCGGCACCGCAGGACGAGATCGAGTGGCGGGTAACGCCGGGACTCCTCCCCTACCCCGATGCACTGGAGGAGATGGAGCGACGGGTGGAGGCGATCCAGCAGGGCCGCGCGCCCGAGCTCGTCTGGCTCCTCGAGCATCCTCCGCTCTACACCGCAGGCACCAGCGCCGACCCGGCTGAGCTGTTCAACCCGTTCGGCTTTCCAGTCTACGATGCCGGCCGGGGCGGCCGCTACACCTATCACGGGCCGGGGCAGCGCGTCGGCTATGTGCTGCTGGACCTCAATCGCCGCGGCCGCGATATCCGCCACTTCGTCCACGCGCTCGAAGGGTGGCTGATCGGAAGTCTCGCACAACTCGGCGTCACAGCCTTTCGGGCGGAAGGCCGAATAGGCATATGGGTGAAGCATCGGGATACCGAAGCAAAGGTCGGCGCAATCGGGGTAAGAGTGCGCCGCTGGGTCACTATGCACGGCTTCTCCGTTAACATAGGTCCGGAACTTTCGCACTTCTCAGGCATAGTGCCATGCGGTATTGGCGCGTTCCCTGTGTCCAGCTTGGACGAACTTGGAGTGTTTCAAGGACAGGAACGTTTCGATCTGGTATTAAACCAGGGGCTCGGCGAGTTTCTTCTCTCACTCAGCGAAAAACGAGAAGGCTTGAGCACCCACCCTTTTCCAGTTAATGTGCAAAACTGATTTGGTAGAAAAAGGGTAACCCCCAACCAAATCCTATCTAGGGAGTTTCCAAATGCGTGACCTTCTCAAGACCGTTATGACCAGCTCCATGGTGGCCGGCGCCGCTCTCCTCGTCACCGCTTGCGGCGGCGGCGGCAGCGAAGCCAACAACACAGCGGCGACCGACATGAACATGACCGACCCGATGATGGAAGGCGGCACCAACGACGTCACCGCCGTCGACGGCGCGACCGGCATGGACAACAACATGGCGATGGACGCCAACATGACCATGGATGCGAACATGACCGGTGGCAACATGACCGGCGGCAACATGACCGGCAACACCACGGACGCCAACATGACGGCGAACACCACGGGTAACGCCACCAACGGCATGTAAGCTTTTCAAAGCTTAAGCTGTTTCGGGTAAGGCCGTCCGGGCGACCGGGCGGCCTTTTCTATTCAGCCGATCTGCCGGTGCTGCCGAGCCGAAGCGTTCCGGCCAAGAGACGAGAGTCACGCCTGAATCTGGATTGCGCGAGTCGATCCGTTAATCATACACATAGGGTGAGCGCTGCAGTGTAGGCGCCTGCGTGCGGAGGGGTTTTGCAAAATGAGAATCGGGTCGATGTTTGGCGTCAAGGCGGCACTCGCCGCTGTCTCGGTGACGTGCCTCGCCGGCACGGCGGGAGCGCAGCTGTTCGTCAACGATCCCGGCTTCCAGAAGGGACCTGTCGAAGGCAGCGATCCGCTGGTCGGCCTCCCCATCCCCGGAGCAACCGCGGCCGAATACCGCGCGCACCTCCTGTGGAACATGCGCGCAGGGCTTAACGTCGCGGCGCTGCAGTGCCAGTTCTCGCCCTATCTGCGCTCCGTCGACAATTATAACGGGATCCTCGCCCACCATTCCAAGGAGTTGGCGGAGGCCTACACGACCATGAACAACTACTTCAAACGCGTGCAGGGCAATCCGGCCAAGGGCCAGAAGGCCTTCGACGACTACACCACCATCACCTACAACAACTGGTCGACACTCCAGGCCCAGCACGGCTTCTGTCAGGTCGCGTCCGACATCGGAAAGGAAGCTTTGCTTCGCTCCAAGGGCCAGCTTTACCAGACGGCCAATGCGCGAATGCGTGAGTTCAGGAGCAGCCTCGTTCCGGCCTACGACCGGCTGCTGATCTACAATCCCTACAATATTCGCCAGCCCGAGCTGCCCGAATTGAGGGAAGAGTGCTTCGACAAGAAGAACCGGCTCCGGAAAAGGTGCGGCGGCACGGCCTGAGGATTAAGGCAGTCCGAGCAGCTTGTGAGTCTGCAGGCTGAGGCGCCAGCGCGGATTCTTCATCACGAAATCGACGGCTGAGGCGAGCGACTGGTCGCGGTCGACGCCGTCCTTCGGCTGGATGAGAAGGTGGTCGAAGTTGAGCGCCTCCAGCTCGGCAGGGTCGATGCCCTGCTGCGGCCAGACCAGCTTCAGCTCGTTGCCGCTACGCTGGGTAAGCGGATTGCCCGCCTTCGGGCTGACGCAGATCCAGTCGATGTCCGCCGGTGCCGTCAGGGTGCCGTTGGTCTCGACGGCGATCTCAAAGCCGCCCAAATGAAGTGCCTTGATCAGGGCCTCGTCCAACTGAAGCAAAGGCTCTCCGCCGGTGATAACGACGAGGCGGTGAGGCGCCTCGCCCCATAGCTCCGCGACCTTGGCTGCCAAAGCGGCCGCATCGCCGAACCGGCCGCCATTCTCCCCGTCCATCCCTACGAAGTCCGTGTCGCAGAATGTGCAGCGGGCGTCGGCGCGATCCTGCTCGCGTCCCGTCCACAGATTGCAGCCGGAGAAGCGGAGGAAGACGGCTCGCCGCCCGGCCTGAGCCCCCTCCCCCTGCAAAGTCAGGAAGATTTCCTTGACCGCGTAGCTCACAGCCCCGCCTCGACGCGTTGGCTCGCGGCGTAGCGGGTCGGATCGGGAAGCCCGGCCTCGCGAAAGGCGAGCGCGCGGAGGCGACAGCTATCGCAGAGGCCGCAATGCGTGCCCTCCGGCGTGGGATCGTAGCAGGACCAGGAAAGGCCCGCATCGAGGCGAAGGCGAGAGGCTTCGCGGGCGATGTCCGCCTTGCTCAGCGTCAGGAGCGGAGCTTCGATCGTGAACGCCTGCCCTTCCGATCCAGCCTTAGTCGCCAGCGCCGCCAGGCGTTCGAAGCCGTTGATGAAGTCGGGCCGGCAATCGGGATAGCCGGAATAATCGAGCGCGTTGACCCCGATGAAAATGCTCCGCGCGCCGGCAGCCTCGGCCCAGCCGAGCGCGAGCGAGAGGAAGATGGTGTTGCGGGCAGGGACGTAGGTAACGGGTATGTCGCCCCCGACACCCGCTTTGGGAACGTCGATATCGGCGGTCAGGGCCGAGCCGCCAAAGGCGCGCAGGTCCAGCGGCAGTATGATGTGCCGTTCCACCTCGAAGGTCTCGGCGATGCGCGTGGCCGCCTCGATCTCGATCCGGTGGCGCTGATTATAGTCGATGGTGAGCGCAAGCAGGCGAAAGCCGCGCTCCTTCGCGATCGCGGCCGAGACCATGGAGTCGAGCCCGCCGGAGAGCAGGACGACGGCAAGAGGAGCGGGTTCAGGCATCAGCGGCGGCGTAAAGCGCAGGAGCGGTTCCCGCGCAACAAAGAACGGGCCGCCCATGGAGCGGCCCAGTTTCGGCCTTTCGGCCATCTAGGGAGAAACGTGCCGAACTCAGCACGCTTCTTTTTTACCGGTGCCGGGTGAATCAGGACTTAACGGGTGCTTGGGCCGCCTTGGCCGCAGACACCGATCCGCCTCGCCTGGACGCGGTATGAGAACGGCGCATTATCGGCGATGCCCTGGGTGTCAATCTGGGCGAGGCGCGGCGTCTCCACCCGCACCTCCGTGCGGCCAAAGCCAGTGGCGGGACAGGTATATTGCACGGTTGCCGCCTTCGCACCGTCGGCGATCACGAGCCGCGAGCAGGGCGCGTTGCGGTGCCGCAGCTGAAGCAGGGCGGAAGGATCCGCGACGCAGATCGACTGCTGCTGTCCGGCTGGATTGTCGAGGTCGCGCAACTGCCACAGCCCGGGCTCGAGCCGCGACAATGCAGACAGCTTCGTTCCCCCCTGCGGAGCAGAGGAAGCCGAAGACACCAGGGTCAAGGCGCCGAGCGCCATGACCGCCCGGCGCGTAGCGCCGCCTAACCTCATGTAAACTCTCCAAGCCGGCGGCAGCCCCTGCCGCCTTTTGCACGGTCATCCCCTCCCGCGCGGCGGTTCTTTTGTAGCAGGACTTGTTAAGAAAATCGACGGTTTCGCATGCTCTATTCCGACGAAGCGGCCAAGTCGCTGAGCGATATCGGGAAAACCCGCGAACAGAACTCGCAATCGACGCTGATGAAGCCGTCCGAATCGACCATGTCGCGCTGCTCCTCCTCGCCGAATCGGGAGATGACGCTGCGTACATATTCGAAGTTGCAGCGGCAGCCCTTTGTCAGCGGGATGGCCGAAAGCGCCCTGATCTCCTCCTCCTCGTGAAAGAGGCGCCAGAGCAAAGTTTCCAGCGGCAGCTCCGCGTCCGAGAGCTCGCTCGCCTTGATCGTCTCGGCAAGCGCGCGGACATGCTCCCATTCGGGATGGTCGAGGCGCGTGTGGATTCGCTCCCGCCCCTCCTCCCCTTCCGGCAGATGCTGGATCAGGATGCCGCCCGCGACATGGCCAGTATCGTCGACTGCAAGCCGGACGAGGCTCGGCACCTGCTCGGACTGGCCGAAATAGCTCTCCGCCGCCGCCGCGAGCGAGCCGCCTTCAAGGGGCACGATCCCCTGATAGCGTTCGTCCGCAGCCGGCAAGTCGAAGGTGATGGCCAGATAGCCCTTGCCGAACAGGGCGAAGAGGTCGCGGTGGGTAGGCACCTCGCTCAGGCGTTCCTGATCGAAGCGCACATAGCCGCGCAGTTCGCCGTTGCGATAATCGCAGACGAGCAGGTCGATGATCCCCGCCTCGGTCTGGGCCTGAACCGTGAGCTGCCCTTCCGGCTCCTTGAGGAGGGAGCCGAGCAGGGCCGTCATCACCAGAGCTTCCGACAGGATGCGGGCGATGGGAGCGGGGTAGTCATGAGCGGAGAGGATTTCGTCGAGAAGCGGGCCGAGCCGCACCACCCGGCCGCGAGCGTGCTGCGAAGGGATGGTGAAGCCGAGCGCCTCGTCCACGTGGGCGGCCTGCGCCGCATCTTGCTGATTTGAAGCCATGTTCGCGATGTAGGTAACGTCAGCGCGCTTACGAGTATCCCGCTCAGGCGGCCTGTTGCGGCAGCTCGTAGCGACGGGCCGCCTCCGAGAGGCGCTCGACGAACTCGGTGACGTGGCTTTCCTCAATCACCAGCGGCGGCAGGACGCGGAGCACATTGTCGCCGGCCGCGACGGTGAGGATGCCGTGCTCGCGCAGATAGCCGACGAAGGCCCGGCTGTCGGTCTTCATCCGGATGCCGAGCATGAGGCCGATGCCGCGAACGCTTTCGAAGAGATGGTCGTGATTCGGGATCATCTGCTCGAGCGCGCCGCGTAGGCGATCGCCCATAAGGCGCACATGTTCGAGGAATTCGTCGTTCGCGACCACGTCGAGTACCGCCTCGCCCGCGGCCATGGCAAGCGGGTTACCCCCATAGGTGGAGCCGTGCGTGCCGACCACCATGCCGGCAGCGGCCTTCTCGGTCGCGAGGCAGGCGCCCAGCGGGAATCCGCCGCCGATCCCCTTGGCGGAGGCGAGGATGTCGGGCTCGATCCCGTAATGCTCGTAGGCGAAGAACTTGCCGGTGCGGGCGAGGCCGCACTGCACCTCGTCGAGCACGAGCATCAGATCATGCTCGTCGCAGAGTTCGCGCAAGCCCCGCATGAACTCCTGGCTGGCGGGGCGGATTCCGCCCTCGCCCTGAATGGGTTCGACCAGGAACCCGGCCGTATGCTCCGTCACCGCTTTGCGGGCGGCTTCGAGATTGTCGAACTCGACCACGGCGAAGCCCGGCAGCAGCGGCGCAAATCCGTCGCGCAGCTTCGCCTGATCGGTGGCGCTGATGGTGGCCATCGTGCGGCCGTGAAAGGCGTTCGAGAAGGTGATGAGCGTGTGCTTCTCGGGGCGGCCGTGATGATGGTGGTAGCGGCGGGCCGTCTTGATCGAAGCTTCGACTGCCTCCGCTCCGGAATTGGTGAAGAAGACGGTGTCGGCGAAGGTCATGTCGACCAGGCGCTTCGCCAGCGCTTCCCCTTGCGGCGAGCCATAGAGGTTGGAGACGTGGATCAGGGTCGCCGCCTGCTCCTGAATCGCCTTGGTGAGGACGGGATGGCCGTGGCCGAGCAGGTTGACGGCGATGCCGCTCGCGAAGTCGAGATACTTCTCGCCTTTTTCGCCGAACAGATAGACCCCCTCTCCCCTGACCGGCCGCACCGGCGAGCGCGGGTAGACGGGCATGAGCGGCGTGATGGTCATCTTAACTTCCCCCAAGGGCCTGGAATGCGAAAAGGGCGGCCCCGAAAAGCCACCCTTTTGCTTTAAGGAAGTGCCGGGCGCCGCGTCAAATACACCTGACGCGGCGCTCGGCGACCGGTTGGGTTAATCGTCCCAGCGGTCATCCCGGCGATCGTAGCGGTTGTCGTACCGGTCATCCCGGTTGTCGTGACGACCTTCCTGACGCTCGTAGCGGATCTGCTGACGCAGGTTTTGGATGCGGTTCTGCAGGTCATACTGCTCGCGCTGACTGATGCCGTTGTAGCGATACTGGGCATAGAGGCGCTCGATCTGATCGACCTGACGTTCGAGGCGAGTGGCCTCGCGCTGCGAGATCAGGCGGCGCTGATAGGCGCGGTCGATCCGCTCGGAGAGCTGGCGCAGCTGCTGGTTGATGTTTTGGCCCTGATTGTAACCATAGCCCTGGTTGTAGCCGCGCTGGCCATAGCCCTGCTGGCCGTATCCCTGCTGATACCCTTGCTGATAGCCCTGATAATATTGGGCGGCGGCCGGGGTCGCGGCGGCGGCAGAAGCGAGAAGCACCGCTGAAATCAAGATCTTACGCATTTTCAGTCTCCCGAAGAACCTCTGTATTGAAGCCCTTATAAAGACACCGTCATGTTCTGGTCCTGAATGGGTCTGTCAGCCGCCATTCACTTGGCCGACACTGATTAGTTCTTGAGTTTCCAACCTTTTTTCAAAAGCACGTAGCAAATCGCCCCCAGCAGCAGGTTTATCGCGAGCAGCAGCGCGCCGCCCAGATGAACAGGCGAGTCGGAGACCCCGATAAAGCCATATCGAAACCCGGATATGATGTAGAAGAAGGGGTTGGCGTGGCTCACCGCCTGGAAGGCGGGCGCGAGGCTCTCGATCGAGTAGAAGGTGCCCGAGAGCAGCGAGAGCGGAGCGACCACGAAATTGGTGACGGCCGCCGCATGGTCGAACTTCTCGGCCCAGATCGAGGTGAGCAGGCCCAGGAAGGACAGCATCATGCTGCCGAACAGGCCGAACCAGAAGATGGCCAAGGGGTGCCGCGGCGTCGCATCGACGCCCGGCCAGAGCAGCATCGCCAGCCAGACGGCCAAGCCGACAAGGAGCGCGCGAGTGACGGAGGCGCCGACCAGTCCGGCGATCAGCTCGCCCGTGGAGAGCGGCGGCATGAGATAATCGACGATGGTGCCCTGGATTTTGCCGACGAGCAGCGAGAAGCTGGAATTGGCAAAGGCATTCTGCAGCATCCCCATCACGATCAGCCCGGGCGCGAGAAAATCGGCGAACGGAACGCCCATCACGCTTCTTCCCGACCGGCCGAGCGCGACCGTGAAAATCACGAGAAACAGCAGGGTTGTGATGGCGGGAGCCCAGATAGTCTGTAGCTGGACCTTGAAGAAGCGACGCACCTCCTTCAAATAGAGGGTCTTGAGACCGCCCCAATTGACGCTCCGGATCACCGGCACGCCAGGATCGGTCCTCACCCATTTCGACGGCTGATCGTTCACAAAGCGGGTCGCTAAAGACAGACGCAGTGAGCCGCAAGCCGTGAGGCAAAGAGGAAAAGCACGCATGTCGTGGACCGACGAGCGGATCGAGCGGCTGAAGGAACTTTGGACGCGCGGCATGACCGCCAGCCAGATCGCGGACGAACTTGGCGCGGTCAGCCGCAATGCCGTGATCGGCAAGGCGCACCGCCTGGGCCTGCAATCGCGCCCCTCCCCGGTGAAGCCGAACGAACCCGCGCCCGCCCCTGCGGCCAAGGGCAAGCGAGCGGAAGCCGACCTGGCCGAGGACGCGCCGTTTGACCTCGAAGACGCGCCAGCAGCGACCGCGACGCCGAAGGCCGCTGCTCCCGAGCAGCCGCCCGCCACGCCCCAGGCAGCGGCTCCGGCCCCGCCGCCTGCGGGACCGCAGCAGCGTGTCGTATCCGTCGGCCCCGGCGGCTTTCTTCGCCAAGGTCCGGGCGATCAGCAGCAGCCGATCCCCCCTGCCCCGCCGCGCCGCCTGGTTCCGGCCAAGCCGAGCGCCGAGGTCGCCGACAAGACCAGCCTGCTCGATCTCAACGAGAAGATCTGCAAGTGGCCGGTCGGTCACCCGGGCGAGCCCGATTTTCACTTCTGTGGGCGCGCCGCGAACCCCGGCTTCCCATATTGCGTGGACCATTGCAGCGTCGCCTATCAGGCGCAGCTCCCGCGCCGCGACCGGCGGCCGCCGCCGCCGCTCCCGTTCGGTGGACCGCGCATTCGCTAGGCGCTCCGCCGAACAGGGGCCGGGTCCGAAACAAGCCCCGACTCCTGCGGCTCGCGTGATCCAGGTTAACGCGTTCTTCAGGAACGCGGCGCCCGCCATCTTCGTTGATGATCCTGACGACGCGGGGGCTATTCCGGCCCTGCGGCTACGGGAGATCAGGGCGCGTAAAATGGCGTACGACGACGAAAATTATTATCAGCAGAGGGCCGAGCAGGAAATCGAACTGGCCCAACGCGCCGAACACAGCGGGGCCGTTCAGGCCCATTACCAACTCGCTTCAGCCTACCTCGACCTCATCCACGGCGACACGCCCGAGCGCGCGCCCGGGATCTTCGACAGCTAAGGGCCGCTTGGGCCCGGATCGGACGGGCGCGGCCCATGACACTCAGCAGCACCTTCAAAGCCGCACTGGCTGCCGCACTCCTCGCGGCGGCCGGTTGCAGCCCGGGCAACAGCCAGGCGGCGGTCCAGCCGGCGCAAAGCGTCACCGCCGCAGCTTCGGCCGTCCGAGCGGCGGCCGTTCCTGTGACGGGCGGGCAGCAGGACTATCGCCAGCTGATGAATGCGATCGGCGACTCCCGCTTCGTGCTGCTGGGGGAGTCCACCCACGGCACCCATGAATTCTACCGCGAACGTGCGCGTATCAGCGAGGAGCTGATCCGGACCCGCGGGTTCGGCGCGATCGCCATCGAGGGCGACTGGACACCGACCTACCGGGTCAATCTCTACGTGCAGGGGCTCGGCAGCGACCGCAACGCAGCTCAGGCGCTGTCGAGCTACACCAACTTCCCGCAATGGATGTGGGGTAACACCGACTTCCGCGATCTCGTGGAGCGGCTGCGCACCTACAACCTGTCGCAGCCGCCGGAGCGGCGCGTGCGCGTCTACGGCATGGACGTCTATGACATGTTCGGAGCCGCCGAAGCCGCGGTCGCTTATGCAAGGCGCACCGTTCCCGCCGCCGCGGCGCGCGTCGAGCGGCAGTATCGCTGCTTCCGCCCCTATGGGCGCGACACGCACGCTTATGGCGAGGCCGCTCGGAGACCGCAGCGCTCGTGCCAGGAGGAAGCGGCGGCGGCGCTTGCCGAGGTACGGCGGATCCCGCGGCCCGCGGACCCCGTGCAAGCGGAAGCCCATTTCGCGGCGGTGCAGAGCGCAACGTCGGTGGCGGCGGCCGAGGCTTATTTCAGGACGGTATATGCGGGGTCGATGGCGTGGAACGTACGCGACCAGCAGATGGCGCGTAACCTCGATGCAATTGCCGAGCATCTAGCGGCGCTACGCGGTCAGCCCGGAAAAGTGATCGCCTGGGGGCACAACACTCATTCCGGCGATGCCCGGGCCACTTTTGCCGCAGCCAGAGGCGAGCTCAACCTCGGCCAGCTGATGCGGCAACGCTATGGCAAGAGCGGGTTCCTGATCGGTTTCCTCACCCATAGCGGGACGGTAATGGCCGCGCCTGAGTGGGACCAATCGGGACGGCTCTACGATGTCCGCCCTGCCCTGCCGGAAAGCTATGGCGGGCTGTTCCACAGCACCGGGCTCCCGGCCTTCTCGCTCGTGCTTCGCGGAAATCGCGCCGTCGCCGAGCCGCTCAGGGGACCGATGCTGGAGCGGGCGATCGGAGTCATCTACCAGCCGCAGACCGAGCGGATGAGCCACTATTTCGAAGCGCGGCTGTCCGATCAGTTCGACGCCGTCATTTACTTCGACAAAAGCCGGGCAGTGAGGCCCGTCAGATAGAGGGCTGGCCATGCCCAGACGCTGGACGAGATTGCTTCCCCTGGCCGCGCTATTGCTCGGAGCCGCACCGCCGACGCAGGAGCGCGCCAGCGAGCGCGAGCTGATGGTGCTCAGCATCGAGAATTTGGCCGCCTCCGCCGGTGCGCCGGGCGCAAGCCGGCTCGACC
>NZ_CADCWD010000015.1 GCF_902806315.1 uncultured Sphingosinicella sp. | reverse complement strand
GGCGGCACGTCCTGGTGGACGCCGCCAGGACGGAAGTAGTTGGCGTGCATCCGGGCCCCGGACGCGCGCTCGTAGAAGTTCATGATGTCTTCGCGCAGCTCGAACAGCCACAGGTTCGGCGTCATCGCGCCCACGTCCATGACGTGGCTGCCGATGTTGAGCAGGTGGTTCTTGATGCGGGTCAGTTCCGCGAAGAACACCCGCAGATATTGGCCGCGGATCGGCACTTCCAGATCGAGCAGCTTCTCGATCGCCAGCACGAAGCTGTGCTCCATGCACATCGGCGACACGTAATCGAGGCGGTCGAAATATGGGATCGCCTGCAGGTAGGTCTTGTACTCGCAGAACTTCTCGGTGCCGCGGTGGAGCAGGCCGACATGCGGGTCGACGCGCTCGACGATCTCGCCGTCAAGCTCCAGCACGAGCCGGAGCACGCCATGCGCGGCCGGATGCTGCGGGCCGAAGTTGATCGTGTAATTGGCGATCTCGGACTGGGTGGCGCCGGTGGTGGCGGCCTCCTCCTCGGTCCAGATCTCGGTGGCCTTGCTGCTCATTTCTTCGGCTCTCCGGCCGCGGGCGCGGTGGTCGGCGCGCCGGGCGCCTGACCGCCGACCTTTTCGTCACCCGGCAGGATATATTCGGCACCTTCCCAGGGGCTGAGAAAGTCGAAGCTGCGGAAGTCCTGAGCGAGCCGCACCGGCTCGTAGACGACGCGCTTCTGCTCCTCGGAGTAGCGCATCTCGACATAGCCCGAGAGCGGGAAGTCCTTGCGCAGCGGGTGGCCGCGAAAGCCGTAATCGGTGAGGATGCGGCGCAGGTCCTCGTTGCCCTCGAACAGCACGCCGAACATGTCGAAGATCTCGCGCTCCAGCCAGCCGGCGACCGGCCACAGCCCGGTCACGGACGGCACCGGCATGTCTTCGTCCGTCGTCACACGAACGCGGATGCGGTGGTTCCTGGTCAGGGAGAGGAGATGATAGACGACGTCGAACCGCTCGGGACGCTGCGGATAATCGACGCCCGCAATCTCCATCAGTTGCTGATATTCGAAGCGGTCGCGCAAGGTGCGGCACACCTCGACGATGCTCTCGCGCCGGACCGTGATCGAATCCTCGAACGCGGCATGCTTCGCCTCGATGAAGGCGTCGCCGAGCGCGGCCTTCACCTCGTCAAGGATGCCTTCGCGAGGAGCGATGAGGGGTGCGGAGGTGCGGGGCATGGTTCAGCGCTCGCCCATCAACGTTCGATCGTGCCGACGCGGCGGATCTTCCGCTGCAGCTGCATGATGCCGTAGAGAAGCGCTTCGGCTGTCGGCGGGCAGCCCGGCACGTAAATGTCGACGGGCACGATACGATCGCAGCCGCGGACGACAGAATAGCTGTAATGATAGTAGCCGCCGCCGTTCGCGCAGCTGCCCATCGAGATCACGTAGCGCGGCTCGGACATCTGATCGTAAACGCGGCGGAGCGCCGGAGCCATCTTGTTGCAGAGCGTGCCGGCGACGATCATGACGTCGGATTGGCGCGGGGATGCACGCGGCGCGACTCCAAACCTTTCAAGGTCGTAGCGCGGCATGTTCACATGGATCATCTCGACCGCGCAGCAGGCGAGGCCGAAGGTCATCCACCACAGCGAGCCGGTGCGCGCCCACTGAAACAGGTCCTCGGTCGAAGTGACGAGGAAGCCCTTGTCGGCCACTTCGGACTGCATCTGGTTGAAGAATTCAGGATCCGGCTGCTGAAGGTCGGCCGGGCGCTGGTTCTCGTGGCGGGGGTCGAGGATCACTCCCATTCGAGCGCTCCCTTCTTCCATGCATAGACGAAGCCCAAAGTGAGCTCGACCAGGAAGATCATCATCGCGGCCCAGCCGGCGATGCCGATCGTCCCGAGCGACACCGCCCATGGGAAGAGGAAAGCGGCTTCCAGATCGAAGATAATGAACAGGATTGCGACGAGGTAGAAGCGCACGTCGAACTGCGAGCGGCTGTCCTCGAAGGCTGGAAAGCCGCATTCATATTCGGCAAGCTTGTCCGGATAGGGGTTGCTCGCGCCGGTGAAGCGCGCCGCGATCATCGGCAGGAAGACGAACGAGGTCGACAAAGCGAGAGCGACGCCAAGGAACAGCAGGATCGGCAGATATTCGGCGGCGGTGGACGCCATCGAGGAAAACTCCAGGAGGTCAGCTTGCGGCGGCTTCTAGGCCAGCGGACGGGCCACCGCAACCGCTTAGCAGGGCTCGGAAAAGGGCCCTGTCTCAGCGGCTGGCAAGCTGGAGATAGGGTGTCGCCGAGCGGCCTTGAACCCATGCCCGTTCAAATACTTAGCTGCCGGTGTTTCCAGCCTCGAAAGCGGAACACAGCCAGAGATCGTCCAGCACCTCCAGCTTGGCCACTCGGCCGCGTTCCGAAAGCCGGCCCGATCAGGCCTGGCTGAGCAGGGTCAGAGCCACCTTGCCGGTGCCCGTGGTGACGATGCCAAGCTGCTCCGCCGCGGCTTGGGAAAGGTCGATCGCCCGGTCGCCATGATAAGGGCCGCGATCGTTGATGCGAACGACTACGCTCTTGCCGCTCAGCGCCTCCGTCACTTTGACCAGCGTGCCCAGCGGAAACGTCTTGTGCGCCGCCGTGAGCAGCGAGGGGTCGAAGATCTCGCCACTCGCAGTCGGCCTGCCGGCAAACCCGTGGCCATAATAGCTGGCTTCCACGGTTTCGACGTCATGCGCGAGCGGCGGCTCGTCAGGAACTTGGCCCTTGGGCTTTGCCACCAACTCGATCGCCTGAGCGGTGGCCGGCACGGCTGTTGCAGCAACCGCGACCGGCACCGCCACCTTGGGTATCGCCATGCCGCCGAAGCCCAGCAGGGCAGCGGTCGGCGTGGTCGCCATCAAGGCGGTCCTGAGGTGCCACCGCTGGATCCTGAGGCGCCTTAACGCCCGCAATCGCCGGAAGCGGCTTGGATGGATGCGAGGCTCTCTTGGCATGATGGGAAAGCGAACGGGCTCACCCCGCCGTTCCGCGGAATAAGATAGGTTAACAGGATGTTAAGACGAGCCGAGCCCGGCGCGATCAGCCGCGAAGCGAGTTGGCGACCAGCTTGTGCAGCTTGGAGTGGATTTGGTCGTTGGCTGCGAGCACCTGACCGGTCTCCAGTGCCTTGTCGGCCCCGCGGAAGTCCGTGACGAAGCCCCCAGCCTCCCGCACCAGCAGGATGCCGGCGGCGATGTCCCACATCTGGAGATCTTCCTCCCAGAAGCCGTCAAAGCGGCCGGCGGCTACCCAGGCGAGGTCGAGCGCGGCCGACCCGAAGCGGCGGATTCCCGCGACGTAGGGTGAGACCGCGTTCAGGATTCGGTTGAAGCGGCCGAGATCGCCGTGCCCGAAATAGGGAATGCCCGTCGCGATCAAGGTGTCCGCGAGATCGCGGCGTGAGGAGACTCGCAGACGCCGCTCGTTGAGCCAGGAGCCCCTGCCCTTTTCCGCCCAGAAGCTCTCGTCGGTCAGCGGCTGGTAAACGAGGCCTTGGGTGACATCGCCCCAGCCCCCCGCCCCGCCGAGCTTCGGCTCCTGGACGGCGATCGACATGGAGAAATGGGGAATGCCGTGGAGGAAGTTGGAAGTGCCGTCGATCGGATCGATGATCCAGCGCGGTTTGGACGGATCGCCCTCGATGGTGCCGCCCTCCTCGAGGTGGAAGCCCCAGTCCGGACGTGCATGCCGCAGTTCCTCGACCAGGGTTTGCTCGGCGCGCTTGTCGGCCATGGAGACGAAGTCCGCCGGGCCCTTGCGGCTGACCTGGAGCTGCTCGACCTCGCCGAAATCGCGGCGGATGCGCGGCGCGGCCTTGCGGGCGGCGCGCTGCATGACGGTGATGAGGCCTGAGTGGGAAACCATGCAATCTCCCCCCTCCCTTTCAAGGGAGGGGTTGGGGGTGGGTGATACGGGGAGGTGGCGCGTTCTTCGCTGGCCAGCACCCACCCCTCGATCCCCTCCTTTGAAAGGAAGGGGAAGCTTTAATCCGCTCTACGGACGTAGGTCTGTTCGTAAACGTCGACGACGATCCGGGTTCCCGCACCGATGTGCGGCGGGACCATGACGCGGACGCCGTTCTCGAGAATCGCCGGCTTGTAGCTGGAGGACGCGGTCTGGCCCTTCACAACGGCGTCTGCCTCCACGATCGTCGCTTCGATCGTGTCCGGGAGTTGCACGCTGATCGGGCGCTCGTCATAGAGCTCCATCACCACGTCCATGCCATCCTGCAGGAAGGCGGCGGCGTCACCGAGCAGGTCGCTCGGCAGCGTGATCTGCTCGTAGCTCTCCTTGTCCATGAAGGTCAGCATGTCGCCGTCCTTGAACAGGAACTGGAAGTCCTTGGTGTCGAGGCGAACGCGCTCCACCGTCTCGGCCGAACGGAAGCGGACATTGTTCTTGCGGCCGTCGATGAGGTTCTTCATTTCGACCTGCATGTACGCGCCGCCCTTGCCCGGTTGCGTGTGCTGGATCTTCACCGCGCGCCAGATGCCGCCTTCATATTCGATGATGTTGCCGGGACGAATGTCCACGCCGCTGATCTTCATGGGGAACTCACTGGTTGGAAAAGAGCCGGGCGGGCCTTAGCCGCCGGACCTCTTCCCGGCAAGGAGCGGATAAGGGTTCACCGGCGTCCCCTCATGCCACTTCTCACCACGCTTCATGCGGTAGACCGCGAAGTGGAGGTGCGGGCCGTCGGGATTGGAATTGCCGGTGACGCCCACGCGGCCGATCGGGTCGCCGCGCTTTATCGTCTGACCTTCCTTGAGGCCAGGGGCGTAATCCTGGAGGTGGGCGTAGTAATAGAGCCATTGCCCGTCGGTGGAGCGGACATAGGCGCTGATGCCGCCGCCGCCCTTGCTGAAGTAAAGTTTCTCCAGCTTGCCGGGCGCGGCCGCGACAACCGGGGTGCCGTGATCGGCCATGATGTCGATCGCATCGTGCGAACGGCTCCCGCCGCCGCGCGAGTGGGTGTAGGTGTCGATGAGATTGGCCGACTTGATGCCGGTCACCGGGACGGCGAGACCTGAAGGCGCAAGCGAAACCTCGTCGCGAGCCTCCGCAGTCGAGGAAGCCTTCTCCGCCGTTTCGGCAGCGGGCTCGACCCGCTCGGCTTCCCTGGAGCCGTTACCGTAGGCGCTGATCCAGAAAGCGCTGGTCACCACCGCCACAATGACTGCGGTGACCAGATTAGACAGGATGAGCTTCAGCTTCCCCATCCGGGAAGCTTATCCAGATCAGGCCTGGAATACCACCCGCATGCCATCCTCGATCATGCGCGTGAGGCGCGCGGCGTCCCAGTTGGTCAGGCGCACGCAGCCGTGGCTCTCGGCGCGCTTGATCGTCTCGGGCGAGTTGGTGCCGTGGATGCCGATATGCTCGCGGTTGAGGTCGATCCAGACCACGCCAACGGGGCCGTTGGGACCGGGCGGGAGCATCTGCTCCTTCTCGGTGTCCTCCACATCCCAGAAGAGCTGGGGCTGATATTTGAACGGCGGGTTATAGGCGACTGTGTTCACTTTCCAATTGCCGAGCGGAAGCGGATCCTTTTCGCTGCCCATGGTCGCCGGGAACTGGGCAAGCAGGCGATCGCCTTCACCGAGCACGCGGACGACCTTGTCGGACTTGTCCACCACGACGCGCCCCGCCTTGGGCTGGCTGCCGCTGATGTTCAAATCGCTGAGCAGCTGCGCGATGTCGGGCTTCACGCCTTCATAGCTGCGGGACGCGGGAAGAACGTTGGGCAGGCGAAGCACGGTGCCCGCCTTGAGCACCATGTCCGGGCTGTTGAGCGCGATGATGGTCGCGGGTGAAGTGTGGAACTTCTCCGCTACCTTCTCGAGCAGGTTGCGGTAGGCGAGCCGCTCGAGCTTGGCCTGCTGCTCCGGCTCTTTCGGCACCGGACCGAACGGTCCGCGCGCGTCGCTCTCGTCGATGCGCAGCCGGCGGGTCGAGGGGGCGCGATCCTGGAGAAGCGCGGCGCGTGTCGGCTGATCGAGTTTCCCGGTGACCGGCATGCCCCTCGCCTCCTGGAAGCCCTTCAGCGCCCATTCGAACGAAATGCCGGCCATGCCGTCGATCACGCCCGGCGAAAAGCCGGCGCGGTCGAGAAGAACCTGGGCATGAAAGACCGTGCCGTCGAATTTTTCGGCGGTGACGTCCATCGGCCGCTGGGCAGCGGGGTCGTCGCTTTGGCGGGTCGGCGCGGATTTCGTCCGCTGCTCGGGATCCTGTGCGACGGCGGCGCCGGCGACCGCAATCCCCATCGTGCCGAGGAGGAATGCGTTGAGGAGATTGGTTTTCTGCACGGGGCTACGCTCCACAAACTAACTTGAGTCGGGAGTGTAAACGCGGAAGGCGAAACTTATTTCCGCCGGTCGCGCTCTTCGGGGCAAGATGGAGAAGATTGGCACGATCCGGATCGGCTGTTCAGGCTGGAACTACAAGCACTGGCGGGAGGCCTTTTACCCCAAAGGCCTGCCGGTGAAGCGCTGGTTCGAACATTATGTGGCGACCTTCTCGACGGTCGAGCTCAACACGAGCTTCTACCGCCTTCCCAAGCCCGAGACGTTCGACAAGTGGCGCGAGCAGGCACCGCCCGGCTTCACCTACGCCGTCAAGGCGCCACGCTTCATCACTCACATGAAGAAGCTGAAGGAATGCCATGAACCTGTTGACGAATTTCTCGGTCGCGCCCGAAGGCTGGGCCATACCGTCGGTCCACTCCTCTATCAGCTCCCGCCGCGCTGGGCGTTCAATCGGGAGCGTATGGAGGAGTTTCTCGCGCTGCTCCCGCCCGACCTCGTCCACGTTTTCGAGTTCCGCGAGAAAAGCTGGCTGACCGAGGATGTGCTGGAACTGCTGGACGGCCAAGGCATATCCTTCTGCGCCCACGACATGCCGGGTTCCGCCACGCCGCGGTGGGCGTCGGGCCCGATCGCCTATGTCCGCTTTCACGGCACGGAGGGTAAATATTGGGGCCGCTATTCAGACGAAGGCCTGCTCGGCTGGACCGACTGGATCGTCGAACAGTCACTCAGCGGCCGGGACGTCTGGTGCTACTTCAACAACGACATCCACGCCCACGCCATCGACGACGCGCTGACCCTGCGCTCGATGGTAGCGCAGGCTGCGCGTTAGTTCGGCTGAGCGGCAAGAATCGCCGCCTGCGCCTGAGTGACCTTCATGAACCGTTCCTCGAACGTGGTGAGGTCCGCGACCATGGCCGGCGATTTCTGCGCAGCCAGCGTCGCACCGGTGACGGCGGAATTCCGTTCTGCCCAACTCGCCATTTCATCGGCGATCGCGAACATCTTCTCTTCTTCGCCGATCACCAGCTCCGACGCGGCAAGAAGCCGCTCCTGCGCGCTTCCCTTCCTGATCGCTCCTCGCACCGATCCAAGCTCCTTGAGCTCGCGCGCGGCGTTCAGCCGCCCGGCGCGAGTCAGCGCCTGCAGCTGGCGGGCCACGCCCTGGAGATGCGGCTGCAACGGCGCCGCCTCCTTACCGCCTCCGGCAAGCCGGGCATTATACCAGCCTCGCCCGCTGATCCCCATCGCTCTGTAGAGCTGAACGAAGATGCCGAGCGTCTGGTGCACCGACTGATTGGATGGCAGCGCGGCCTGCCGGTTGCGGTAGATCAGCGTCTGGCTGTCGAGCAGCAGGAAGCTGCCGGTGATGAGCTTGGGCGCCGCCGCCTTCATCTTCGCGGCATCGCCGGTTTCCATGCCGATCAGCATGTCGTCCATGGTGACGAGGAGATTGAGGATCTGCTTGTTCTGCGCGCGGGCCTCATCGACAATCTTCGCGGGATCGAAGCCTGCAGCCGTGGCAAGATCGTTGCGGAGCGGCGGGATCGCGGCCAGCATCGCGTCGGCCTTAGCGACATTTTGCCGGCCCTGAGCAGTGAGCGCGCGAAGCTTGGGCGCCGCGGCTTTGGCCTGCTGCGGATTGCCGATAGTCTCGAACAATCGCTTGGCCTCCGGCGCGACGCTCAACAGCCCTTCCGATCCGACCAGGATCGCAGCGGAAACCTGCGCCAGCCACTTGCCGGCTTCCTCGGCCTCCCGCTGGACTTGCTGTTCGCTCTGGGCCGCTGAGGCCACCGACGACGGCGCGATCATGCACGCGGCCGCGACCGCCATGAACAGCTTCTTCGACATCGACATTCCCCCGATTACGTGGGCAAGCTAGCCGGGCTAAGCCGTTGAGCCAAGTAGTGATTCAAAAGCTCTCACTGCGGCGGCCGGACCGGCGTCATGACCCCATACCGAGTTGCAGACGGCGAGAAAGTCCGCGCCGGCTTCAATGAGATCGGGCGCGGTTTCAGGGGTGATGCCACCGATCGCGACACAGGGCAGCTCGAACAAGGTCGTCCACCAGCCGAGGATCGAGGGCTCGGGACGATGAAAGACATCCTTGGTGCTGGTCGGAAAGAAAGCGCCGAACGCCACATAGTCCGCGCCCGCCTCGCCCGCTTCCATGGCGAGGTGGCGGCTGTCGTGGCAGGTGACGCCGATCTGCGCGGAGGGACCGAGCAGGCGCCGCGCCTCGCGGGGATCGCCGTCGCCCTGGCCAAGATGGACGCCGTCGGCGCCGCACGCTTTGGCTAGGTCCATGCGGTCGTTGAGGATGAAGGCCACATCCGCGTTGGCGCAAATCGGCATGAGCTGCTCCGCCGCACGGAGAACCTCGTCATCGCTGGCGTGCTTCAGCCGAAGCTGGAAGGCGGCAACCGCTCCGCCGTCCAGCGCCGCCTTCAATCGCTCATCGAATCCCGGCGCCCAAGCGGCTGGAGAAATTAAGTAAAGTTGACAGGGGCCCCGCCCTCCCCGTTCGAACCGGGCGGCGAATTCCGGGTCGAGGCGGAGAACGTCGTCATCTTCGTCATCCATCACTGACGCTCCAGCTTCACGCAGAAGATCCTGCCGAACTTGGGCTCCATGCCCTCATGCACCTCGGCATTGCGAAAACCGGCCTCAGTCGCAAGGCGGATCACGTCCGCCGGCTCGAAGACGGTGAAGCCGTAGCGGTGGCCGGGCCAGGCGCGAAGCGTTTCCGGCGCTTCGAACCCGATCACGAGCATGCCACCCGGGCCAAGGACGCGCGCCAGCTCGTGCATCGCCGCGGCAGGATCGGACCAGAAATAGATGCTGTTGAGGCTGCAGGCCTTGTCCGCGACGGCAGAGGCAAGGGGCAGGCGCTCCACCAAGCCTGCGAGGAGCCGAATTTTCCCCTGAGCGATGTCGCGGCGGAAGCGCCGCCCTGCCCTCGCAACCATCTCTTCGGAGAGGTCGATCCCGATTGCCTCCGCCGGCCCCTGCGCAAGGATCGCGGCCAACAAGGCGCCGCCGCCGAAGCCGACTTCCAGCACCCGGTTACCGGGGCGGACGTCCAGCAAGCGAAGCGCAAGGGCGTTCATGCGCTGATTTACTCGGTCGAGCCATGCTCCGAAAATCCAGCGGCCGGCCAGCCCCTGCGGCCTCGCAAATTGGCGCGCCAGATATTTGTGGATCAAGCGCGCGAACATCGGACGCCGGGAAGCTCGATCAGGCGGGGACCTTCTCGGTCGAAGCCTGGTAGATCTCGTCGATCGCGCCGCCGAGACTGCGATTGAACTCATCGTCGCTCATCTGGTGGCGAAGATCGTCGAGAAGGGCGCGGGAGAAGCTGGCGATCATGCCCGGATTCTTGGCGAGCTCGCGGCAGGCCTCGGGGCGCGGGAAGCCGCCCGACAGCGCCACGACGCGCAGCACGCGGGGATGGTCGACCAGCGGCTGGAAGAGGCCGGGCTGAGCCGGAATGGAGAGCTTCAGCATCACCTTGTCGTCGCCCGGAAGCGTGTCCAGCGCCCGCGTGATCTCCTCCAACAGAATCCGGTCGGCATCCGCCCGCTCGGGGCTCTTGATGTTGACCTCGGGCTCGATGATCGGGATCAAGCCTGCGGCGAGCACCTGCTGGGCCACTTCGAATTGCTGGCGAACGACCGCCGCAATGCCTTCGCGATTGGCGAGGTTGATGACCGAACGCTCCTTGGTGCCGAACACGCCGAGGCTCCGCGCCCGGGCGAGCAGAGCGTCGAGGTCGGGCATCGGCTTCATCAGCTGGACGCCGTTCGCCTCCTCCTCGAGCCCCTTGTCGATCTTGATGAACGGCACCACCCCGCGCTCCTGGAGCAGCTGCGGCACCGGCTTGCCGTCGGCCTGGCCGTCCATGGTCCGTTCGAACAGGATCGCGCCGAGCACCTTGTCGCCGTTGAAAACGGGCGAGGTGATGATGCGGGACCGCATCTGGTGGATGAGGCCGAACATCTCTTCGTCGTCTCCCCAGGCGCCGTCCTCGATGCCATAGCCTTTCAATGCCTTCGGGGTCGAACCACCGCTCTGGTCGAGAGCGGCGATGAACCCGTTACCATGCGCCACCCGTTCCATCATCTTGCTGTCGGCCATCTTATTCCTCGTCGGTCACTGGTTGCTGTTCATGAGCGCGGCGACGCCGGGCAGTTCCTTGCCTTCCATCCATTCGAGAAAGGCGCCGCCGGCGGTGGATACGAAGGTGAAGTCGTCCGCCACGCCCGCATGATTGAGCGCCGCGACCGTGTCGCCGCCGCCTGCCACCGAGACGAGCGAGCCGCTCTGCGTCAGCGCGGCCGCGGTCTGCGCGAGCGCGACGGTGGCGCGGTCGAAGGGTGGGGTTTCGAACGCGCCGAGCGGGCCGTTCCAGACGAGCGTGCGGCAGTTCTTGAGCGCGTCGGCAAGCGCCTCGACGGCTGCGGGGCCGACATCGAGGATCATCTCGTCCGGTGCGACTTCATGGACGTTGCAGGTGCGCAGGCTGGGCGGATTGGCCGCAAATTCCTTTGCCACCACGACATCATAAGGCAGGTGGACGGTGCAGTTCGCCTGATCGGACGCGTCTAGGATCTGGAGCGCGGTGTCGCTGAGGTCGTGCTCGCACAGCGACTTGCCGACCGCCACGCCGCGGGCGGCGAGGAAAGTGTTGGCCATGCCGCCGCCGATGATCAGGTGATCGACCTTAGTGACGAGGTGGCGGAGCACTTCGAGCTTGGTCGAGACCTTGGCGCCGCCGACCACGGCTGCCACCGGGCGTTCGGGATTGCCGAGTGCCTTTTCCAGTGCCTCCAACTCCGCCTGCATCGCGCGGCCGGCATAGGCCGCGAGGCGGTGCGCCAGCCCCTCGGTCGAGGCGTGGGCGCGGTGGGCGGCGGAGAAGGCGTCGTTGACGTAGAGATCGCCGAGCTTGGCGAAGCGGTCGGTCACGGCCGGATCGTTCTTCTCCTCGCCGCCGAAGAAGCGGGTATTTTCGAGGATGGCGACGTCGCCCGGCCGCAGCATGGCGACATTCTCCTCGGCCGCTTCCCAGTCGACGTAGCGGACCTGGCGGCCGAGCACCGACTCATAAGGTCTGGTGACCAGCGACAGCGAATGCTCCGGGCTCGGCACCTTCGGGCGCCCGAAATGGGCGAGAAGGAGGACGATCGCGCCGTTGTCTGCGAGCTCCGTCACCGTTGGCAGGGTGGCGCGGAAGCGGGTGTCGTCGGTCACCGCCCCGTCGGCCATCGGCACGTTGAGGTCAACGCGGACGAGCACGCGCTTGCCGGTCACGTCGCCGAGGTCGTCTAGAGTCCGGAACGACGGCATGGCGTCAGATCAGCCGCGCCATAGCGCCGGCCGTGTCGACCATGCGGTTCGAGAAGCCCCATTCATTGTCGTACCAGGAAACGACACGAACGAGCTTGCCCTCCAGCACGGCCGTCTCGAGGCTGTCGATGGTCGAGGAGGCCGGATTGTGGTTGAGGTCGATCGAGACGAGCGGCTCGTCGGTATAAGCGAGGATACCCTTCAGGGGTCCGCTCTCCGACGCTGCTTTCAATATGCCGTTCACCTCCTCGACACTGGTGTCGCGATTGGGCGTGAAGGTGAGATCGACCAGGCTGACGTTCGGCGTCGGAACGCGCACGGCCGAGCCGTCTAGCTTGCCCTTGAGCTCCGGAAGCACCTCGCCTACCGCCCGCGCAGCGCCCGTGGTCGTCGGGATGATCGACATGGCGGCGGCACGCGCACGGCGCATGTCGGGGTGGATCTGGTCGAGGATCTTCTGGTCGTTGGTATAGGCATGGATGGTGGTCATCAGGCCGCGCTCGATGCCGATCGAGTCGTTCATGACCTTGGCCACCGGAGCCAGGCAATTGGTCGTGCAGGACGCGTTCGAGACGATCACATGCTCAGCGGTCAGCTTCTCATGGTTGACGCCGTAGACGACGGTGAGGTCCACGCCCTTGGCAGGCGCGGAGATCAGGACGCGCTTAGCGCCGGCAGTGAGATGCGCGCCCGCCTTGTCACGGTCTGTGAAGAATCCGGTGCATTCCAGTGCGATGTCGACGCCGTTCTCGCCATGCGGCAGCTTGCCGGGCTCGCGTTCGGCGGTGACCTTTACGCGGCGACCATCGATGATCAGGTCGTTGCCTTCGGCGCGCACCTCGCCCGGATAGGGGCCGTGCACGGAATCCCGCTTGAACAGCATCGCATTGGACTTGGCGTCGGCGAGGTCGTTGATGGCGACGAGTTCGAGGCCGCTATCCTGCTTCTCCAGGATCGCGCGCGCGACGAGCCGGCCGATGCGGCCGAAACCGTTGATTGCAACTCTGGTCGCCATTTTATTGATCTCCCTGTGCTTTGAGCGCCGCGACGATCCGCGGCACGATCGCTTCGGCGGTGAAGCCGAAGCGTTTGAAAAGGTCTTCTGCCGGGGCGGAGGCGCCGAAACGATCCAGCCCGATCGCCAGTCCACGCGGGCCGACGTAGCGCTCCCAACCGAGCGTCGCCCCCGCCTCGACCGACACCTTGAACGCGTTCTCCGGAAGGATGTCCGCGCGGTAAGCGGCGTCCTGCGCGTCGAATAAGCTCCAGCAAGGCATCGACACCACGTCGGCGCCGATCCCCTGCCCTTCGAGCGCTTCGGCGGCCTGGAGCGCGACTTCGACTTCGGATCCGGTTGCAAGGAGCACCACGCGGCGAGCCGCGGTCGCGGTGCGCAGCCGGTAAGCGCCGCGAGAAACCGCATTCTCGCCGAGTTCCCGCCGAAGCTGAGGCAGGTTCTGGCGCGTCAGGCAGAGCAATGAAGGACCGTCGGTGCGCTCCAGGGCCAGTGCCCAGCTTTCCGCAGTCTCGACCGCGTCGGCAGGGCGATAGACGGCGAGGTTCGGGATCATGCGAAGGCTCATCACATGCTCGACCGGCTGGTGCGTGGGACCATCCTCGCCGAGCCCGATCGAGTCATGCGTCATCACGTAGACCACTCGGGCGCCCTGCAGCGCCGAAAGGCGGATGGCGGGACGGCAATAGTCCGCGAAGACCAGGAACGTGCCGCCATAAGGAATGACGCCGCCATGCAGCGCCATGCCGTTCATCGCCGCCGACATGCCGAATTCGCGGATGCCGTAATAGATGTAGCGGCCCGAATAATCCTCTTTCGTCAGAGGCTTCTGGGCATTCGTTTTGGTGTTGTTCGAACCTGTCAGGTCGGCTGAGCCCCCGATCGTCTCCGGAAGCAACGCGTTGATCGCCTCCAGCGCGAGCTCGGAGGCCTTGCGCGTCGCGACCTTCTGCGGATTGGCCGCAAGCTGCGCGAAATACTCGTCGAGCGAGAAGCCCTGCGGAAGCCGCCCTTCCATGCGCCGCACGAACTCCTCGCGATGAGGGCTCACGGCGAGGCGGACCCGCCACTCCTCGTGGGTCTTGGCGCTACGGCGACCCGCCTCGCGCCAGGCGGTCACGATCGGCTCGGGCAGATCGAACGGCTCGCTGTCCCAAACCAGATGCTTGCGCGCGGCCGCGACTTCATCCGCTCCAAGCGCGGCACCGTGCGTGGCGCTGGTGCCCATCTTGTTGGGTGCGCCCCAGCCAATGATGGTGCTGCAGTCGATCAAAGTCGGCCGCGGATCGGCCACCGCTTCGTCGAGCGCGCGGCGGATGCTGTCGAAATCGTGACCGTCGCAAGAGACGACATGCCAGCCCGAAGCCCGGTAGCGGGCCGGTATGTCTTCGGAGGTGGAGAGGTCCGTCGCGCCGTCGATCGTGATCTTGTTGTTGTCCCAAAGGACATTCAGCCTCCCAAGCTGAAGGTGCCCGGCAAGCCCCACCGCCTCGTGATTGACGCCTTCCATGAGGTCGCCGTCGCCGGCGATCACCCAGGTGCGATGGTCGACCAGATCGTCTCCGAACACCGCGTTGAGGTGGCGCTCGGCAATCGTCATGCCCACCGCCATGGCAAAGCCCTGGCCGAGCGGCCCAGTGGTCGCCTCGACGCCCTTCAGCATGAAGTTTTCGGGATGCCCGGCGCACGGCGAATTCAGCTGCCGGAAGTTCCTGATCTCCTCCATCGTCGGATGCGCGTATCCGGTGAGATGGAGCAGCGAATAGATCAGCATCGAGCCGTGACCCGCGGACAGGACGAAGCGGTCGCGGTCATGCCAGTCCGGATCTTGCGGATCGAACTTGAGATATTCCGTGAAGAGGATCGTGGCCGCGTCCGCCATTCCCATCGGCATTCCCGGATGGCCGCTATTCGCCGCCTGCACCGCGTCCATGGAAAGGGCGCGGATCGCGTTGGCAAGCAGTCTCGGATCGGCGGACAATCAAGCTTCCTTGAATGAGGAATGCCCATGGCGAGGAGGGCGCAAGACTCGTGCTCCAGCGCCCGCCCGCTCCTTTAAGCGCGGGGGCGCGGGCGTCAACCTCAGCGCCGTTCGGTGCTTGCCGCGACGGGCACACGTGCTTATCGCGTCCTTATGTCATCAGAACGAGCAATCCAGGCGATGGAGCGGATCGAGCAGGCGATCGACCGGCTCGAAACGGCAGCCTCCGCCCCCCGCCCGGCGCGGAGCGAGGAAGGCGAACTTCAGCAGCTTCGCGAGGTGCATCAAGCGCTTCGAGGACAAGTGGAGGGCGCGATCGCCCAGATCGACCGGCTGCTCGTCAATGGCGGAGGGATGTAGATGGCGTCGGTCGAACTTGAAATCGCCTCGCGCAAATATCAGCTCGCCTGCCGGGACGGCGAGGAAGCGCATCTGCGCTCGGTGGCGGCGATCGTCGACAGGAAAGCCCGGGATGCCGGCGCCGCCCTTGGAACCATGAACGAGGCGCGGCAGCTCCTCTTCGCATCGCTTCTCCTGGCCGACGAACTGAAGGAGCAGCGCGCCGGCAATGGCGCCGCGCCCGCGCAGGCGGAAATCGACCCTGTCGTTGCCGATGCGCTCGAGCGGCTCGCCGAACGCATCGAAAACCTCGCCGAAAGACTTGAGAGCCGCACCGCAAGCGCCTAGATCAGGAGTTGACGGGTACTGCCCGGTACGAGCTCTTGAACATCCCTGAGGCGATAAGACATCCTCGGGGGCTGTCCCTGCTAGGATCCTGGTCCGAAGCACATGGTCCCCACCTGACGTTGAGGCGTCAGAGGATATTCCAGCAAACGGCCATGGCGGTCCCGTCACCCCCCGACAAAGCGCGAATGCGCGCCGAGGCTCTTGAGCGCCGGCGCATCTATGCGCGCGCCCTTTCGCCGAACCTCAGGACCGAGCTGGAGACGAAGCTCGCCGAGATCGTGCTGCCGCACCTGATCGGCGCCAGGGCCGTGGCGGGCTATCATCCAATGAAGGACGAGATCAGTCCCTATTCGGTGCTCGACCGGTTGGGCGAGGGCCAGCTGCCTGCCCTGCCCTGGTTCGGCGAACGAGACGCACGGATGATGTTCCGCCGTGCGCCCGCTACTGAGCCCGGTCCCTGGGGCGTCCTCCAGCCGACGGGCGACGCCGAAGTGGTGGCGCCGGACCTCGTGCTTGTGCCGCTCGTGCTTGGCGACCGGCAGGGCACCCGCATCGGCCACGGCAAAGGCCATTACGACCGCGCCCTTTCCCACCTCAGAGAAAGCGGCAGCATCTTCACCATCGGGATCGCGTGGGAGACGCAGATCAGCGAGCAGCCGATCCCGGCCGATCCATGGGACGTGCCGCTCGACGCCATCGCGACGCCGCGCGAATGGATCCCTTGCCGGTGATCCCCCCGCAACCGAGCTGGCGCAAGCCTGCCGGCATGGCCCTGCTGCTCCTGATGATCGCAGTCTGGGCGGTGGCGGTGGTGATGCTGGTGGAGGCGCTAGGGCTGCCGAATTGGGCAAGCGCAATCGCCTTCATCATCGGCGGCCTCGCGTGGCTCTGGCTCCTGCCGGTGAAGCGCCTGCTCCGCTGGATGGAACTCGGCACCTGGCGCGGCTGAAGCTCAACGGGCTTCATCAACAGGCTGCTAGCCTTCATCGCTCACATCGACCTGCGATGAGGAATGGCGCGAGTGACGGGGCTCGAACCCGCGACCTCCGGCGTGACAGGCCGGCGCTCTAACCGACTGAGCTACACCCGCGCATCGGTTGGAAGCGGGCGAACTAGTGGAGGCTCCGGAAGCTGTCAACAAGTCCGCCCCGGGCCTGACGCAAAATCGCGACGGGGAGCCGCTAGCGCTCTTCATCCTCGTCATGAGGGTGGCCGGTCAACGTCCCCTCCTCGAACAGGAAGCCGGCAATGTCGGGCTTGCCGGCGGCGTCGAGGACCGTCTTGGTGATGATCAGCAGCGGCACGGCGAGCAAGGCGCCGGTCGTGCCCCAAACCCAGGCCCAGAAGCTCAAGGCGACCAGGATCAGCAGCGGATTGATGGTGAGCCGCCGCCCGACAAGCGCCGGCGTGATAAAGTTCGCCTCCACCAGGTGGACGCCGGCGAACGCCACGGCTGGCAGCAGAGCATACCAGGGGTCCACGAACACCATCAGCCCGCCGAGCGCCAGCAGCAGCACCGAGGCGATCGGCCCGAGATAGGGGATGTAATTCAGCACCGCGACGATGCCGCCCCACATGAGCGGCGTCGGCATCTCGATGATCCACAGGAACAGCGCGACGACGGCGCCCATGGAGATGTTCACCAGGGTGATCGTGCCAAGATAGGTGGAGGTAGCGTCCACGACCTGCTGGATGACGCGCGCGGTGGTCAGCGCGCCGTCGAAGCTCGCCCGGGTGGTAATGGTTTGCTTCCGCATCCGGGTCCAGCCGGCGAGGAAGAAGAAGATCGCTAGCAACGCGAAGAACATCTGGATCGCGACATGCGGCGCCGAGGTGGCGAGCAGGTCAAGCATCGAGTTCGGCGTCTCGACCGCGACGGTGCGCTCGCCCTCACCCGTGCTTCCGAACTCACCGGTGACCCGATCGATGAACCTCTCGAAATCCGCGTAAAGGGCGAGCAGCGGATCCAGCGTCTCGCGAATTCGGCCGATCCGCTCCGGCAGAAGCCGAACCCAATCGGTCGCGGGGAGAACGATCGCCGCAACCGCGATGTTGGCGACGGCGATGAACAGGACCACGCAGATGAGCGCGGCAAGCCCTGAGGGGACGCGGCGGCGCTCGAACCATTCGAGCAGCGGCACCAAGGCGATCGCGATCACGAGCGCCGCAGTGACCGGAAGGAAGAACTCGGCGCCTGCTCTCAGCGCAAACGGCAAGGCGAGAGCGAGGCCGATGCCGGCGATCAACGTCAGCGACGCGAGCAGGCGGTCGCGGCGATAGGCGATGGCGGCGCTTTCGGCGAGCGGATCTTCCGCCACGGGGTCGGAACCCTGCGACTCGCCGCCGGCTTCCGTGCCCCTGAGCCTCTTCATCTGCTCCAAGCCGTTTCCCGCCTCACTAACGCCCGGCCGAACCAGCGTGCCAACGTCCGGTGCAATCGACTGATCGACCATGCCCGCCTAAGAGCGCGCTGACCAGACGGCTCGTGCGGAAGAGCAAATGTACGAAGCTCTCTCGCACTTGGCCGGCTGTCGCTCAGAAGGATTGGTGCCCCCGGTCGGAGTCGAACCGACACTCCTTTCGGAACTCGATTTTGAGTCGAGCGCGTCTACCAATTCCACCACAGGGGCACGCCCGCGCTGACTAGCCGAGGCTCGGCAGCGGAGCAATGGTCATGCTGGGCCTCAGTTGCGCGGCGCCTGCCGTCTGTAGCTCAAGGCCTCGGCGACATGCACTCGGCCGACGCCTTCGCTTCCCGCAAGATCGGCAATGGTGCGGGCCACGCGGAGGACGCGGTGGTAGCCGCGGGCGGAGAGGCGCATCGCCTCCGCCGCCTGGGCGAGCAGGCGACGGCCGGGCTCATCGGGTGTAGCGACCGAGCTGAGAAGATCGCCGTCAGCCTCGGCGTTGGTGCGCACCCCCTGCCCTTCGTAGCGCCGCGTCTGGATGTCGCGCGCGGTCTTGACCCGGGCTGCGACTTGCGCGGAGCCTTCGGACGGTGGCGGGAGGACGAGGTCGGCGGCGGAAACGGCGGCGACGTCGACATGGAGGTCGATGCGGTCGAGCAGCGGACCGGAGACCTTGGCCTGGTAGTCGGCCGCGCAACGCGGTGCCCGGGAGCAGGCGAGCGCCGGATCGCCGAGATGGCCGCACCGGCACGGGTTCATCGCCGCGATGAGCTGCACGCGCGCCGGGAAGGTGACGTGCGCATTGGCCCGAGCGACGCTGACCGTGCCGGTCTCGAGCGGCTGCCGGAGTGAATCCAGCACCGGTCTCTGGAATTCGGGCAGCTCGTCCAAGAACGGCACGCCGAGATGCGCGAGGCTGACCTCACCCCGACGAACCTTGAGGCCGCCGCCGACCAGAGCAGGCATGGACGCGCTGTGATGGGGAGCCCGAAAAGGGCGCATGCGGATCAGCCTTCCGTCCATGAGCGTGCCGGCGACGGAGGCGATCATCGACACCTCGAGCGCTTCGGCAGGCGTGAGGTCCGGCAGGATTCCCGGCAAACAGGCGGCCAGCAGCGACTTGCCCGCCCCCGGCGGTCCGCTCATCAGCAGATTGTGTCCGCCGGCGGCCGCGATCTCCAGCGCCCGCTTCGCGGTTTCCTGCCCCTTCACCTGGGCGAGATCCGGACCGGGAACCGGCGGATCCGCTTCGCCCGGCTTGGGCGGCGAAAGCGCCGAACTGCCGCGGAAGTGATTGAGCAAGGCGATCAGGTCCGACGCGGGCAGCACTTCGATGTCGCCCGCCCAAGCCGCTTCCGACCCCTGACGTGCAGGGCAGATCAGCCCCAGCTTACGGGACGATGCGTGGATCGCCGCGAGCAGGACCCCGGGCGAAGGCTGCACGCGACCGTCCAGCCCAAGCTCGCCCACCACGACATAGCCCGCCAGCGTCTCGGCATCGACCGCGCCCATCGCGGCGAGCAGGCCGAGCGCGATCGGCAGATCGTAATGCGAGCCTTCCTTGGGCAGGTCGGCCGGCGAGAGGTTGACCGTGATCCGTTTCGGCGGAAGCGACAGGCCGATGGCGGCAAGCGCGGCGTGCACCCGCTCCCGACTCTCCCCCACCGCCTTGTCAGGCAGGCCGACCACCAGGAACTTCGGCAGCCCGCTCGCGATCTGGACCTGCACCTCCACGGCACGGGCTTCGAGGCCTAGGAACGCGACCGTGGCGACATGCGCAACCATCTGCGTCGAAAGCCCCCCTAGAAACTTCCACTTTGGACAGAGCGTTGGAGGAAGTCGAGTGGCTGCCCGGCGTCTTGCGGGTGCAATACACCGACACCAGATGAGGGTGTATGGAGTGGCGTAACAAGTGGCATGCCCTGGAGCAGATGCCGGCGGTCAGGACCGCTTTGTGCATCCTTGGATGCCTGCTCCTGCTGATCACGCCGTTCCTCGGAGTCCTGCCCGGGCCGGGTGGGCTTTTCACCTTCGCCGCCGGAGCGGCGCTGGTGCTGAAATATAGCGAGTGGGCCAAGCGCAAATATGTGCTGCTGAAGCGCAGATATCCGAAGCAGGGCGCCTGGGTCGATTGGGGCCTGCGCCGCTGCAGCGCCCGGCGTCGCGAGGAAAAGCGCAAGCGGCTGGAGGCCAGGTGCGCGGCCGAGGCGGCGCGCAAGCGGGAGCTGGCCCGGCTCGATCGCGACGATGGCGAGGCCAAGCTGGTGCTGGTCCGGCACGAAATCGGCGTTGCCTATTTCATCGAGCGGCGATTCACGCCCGATGGGCCGTTCGAGCATGAGGCTTACTGGGCGGCCGTCGGCTTTTCCCGCCTCTACGCGGATTTCGAGCAGGCCCGCCACGAGGGCCTGAAGCAACTTGAACGCGCTTGATTGACTTTCGTGGCCGCTTTACCTATCCGCGCCAGCAACGAGGCCGCCGCTGGCCCGGCTCCCACAAAAGTAATACTTTTGCGGGGTCCCATTCCGGCGGCCCTTTTCATTAGTTTTCGAGGTATGAGCGATGAAGCGCACCTTCCAGCCCAGCAATCTTGTGCGCAAGCGGCGTCACGGCTTCCGGGCCCGCAAGGCGACCGTGGGCGGCCGCAAGGTCCTGGCGGCCCGCCGCGCGCGCGGCCGCATCAAGCTGTCGGCCTAACGACGCTTACCCGCCGCGCGGACTTCCTCGCGGCGAATCAGGGACGGCGCTCGGCAATGCCGGGCTTCGTTCTGCTCGTCCGCGACCGCGGCGACGACAATCTCGCCATACGGCTCGGCATCACCGTCACCAAGAAAATCGGTAACGCGGTCGTCCGCAACCGGATGAAGCGCCGATTCCGGGCGCTTGCCCGGGAGATCATTTCCAAGAGCGGTCAGCCCGGTGCGGACCATGTCCTGATCGGCCGCGCCGGCGGCGTCGAGCGCCCGTTCGATCAGCTTCGTGCGGAACTCGGCAAAGCGCTGGCCAAGACGCGCCGGTGATCGCCAGGATGCTGATCCTTGTCGCGAAAGGCTGGCAGCGCGGTCCTTCGCTCGTCCTGCCGCCGAGCTGCCGTTTCAGCCCGAGCTGCTCGGCCTATGCAATCCAGGCGCTCTCCCGCTATGGGGCGCTTCGCGGGAGCTGGCTTGCGGCCAGGCGCCTGCTTCGATGCCATCCCTGGGGGGGCTCTGGCCATGACCCGGTACCATGAAGGAAATTAGGTGAGCGACCAGCGCAACATGATCCTCGCGATCGTCCTGTCGGCGATCGTGCTGTTCGGCTGGAGCTTCCTTTCCGAGCGCTACTTCCCGACCGCCAACGAACCTTCGACGAAGGTGGTCGAAGGCAAGCAGGTGGCACTGCCCAAACCTGGCGCCGATCCGACGGCCGACAGCCCGCGGGCGCTGCGCGATCGCCGCATGGTGATTGCGGAGACGCCGCGCGTCGCCATCGACACCCCCTCGCTCAGCGGCTCGATCAACCTGCGCGGCGCGCGTGTCGACGATCTCGTGCTGAAGCGCCACACGGAGAGCCTCACCGCCAATTCCCCGCCGGTGCGTCTCCTCTCCCCTGCCGGCGCTCGCGATGCGTATTTCGCAGGCTTCGGCTGGACGGGCGAAGGTCTCGCCCTCCCCGGCCCCGACACCGTTTGGCGCGCAAGCGGAACGCGTCTGGCGCCGGGTGCCCCCGTCACCTTGAGCTGGGACAACGGCCAGGGCCAGCGTTTCGCAATCCAGCTGGCGGTGGACAGCAACTACATGTTCACGGCGCGCCAGAGCGTCGCGAACAGCGGTGCCGGCACGGTGGCGGTGCGGCCCTATTCGCTGGTGAGCCGCGCCAATGCCTCGCCCGATCCGGACAGCTGGACGGTCCACATCGGGCCGGTCGGCGTCTTCAACGGCGCGGCCGACTACGACACCGACTATCCTGACCTTGTCGAGGCCGGGGAACGTCGCTTTTCCAGCACGGGCGGGTGGTTGGGCTTTGGTGACCAATATTGGCTGACCGCGCTCATCCCCGATCAGCGTGCCAACGTGGACGCCTCCTTCCGCAGAAGTCCGAATGGCGCGTTCCAGGCCGACGCAGCCGCTCCCCCGACCATCGTCGCGCCCGGGCGGGTGGCGAACTTCCAGTCCCGCTTCTTCGCCGGGGCTAAAGAAGTCGCGCTGCTCGACAGCTACGAGGACGAGCTCGGCATCCGCCAATTCGACAAGGCGATCGATTGGGGCTGGTTCTACTGGTTCATGAAGCCGATCTTCTACGTGTTGAACTGGCTGTTCACCGCGATCGGCAATTTCGGCGTCGCGATCATCTGCCTCACGATCATTGTTCGTGGTCTCATGTTTCCGATCGCCCAGCGGCAGTTCAAGTCGATGGCGGCGATGCGGGTGGTTCAGCCGAAGATGAAGGCCATCCAGGAGCGCTTCAAGGATGACAAGCCGCGCCAGCAGCAGGAGATGCTGAAGCTCTATCAGGAGGAGAAGATCAATCCGCTGGCGGGCTGCCTTCCGATTCTGCTGCAGATCCCGATCTTCTACGCGCTCTACAAGGTGCTGCTGCTTGCCGTGGAGATGCGGCACCAGCCCTTTGCGGGCTGGATCCGGGATCTCTCCGCGCCCGATCCGCTGACGCCGGTCAACCTGTTCGGCTTCCTGCCGTTCACGCCTCCCGGCTTCCTCGCCATCGGTATCCTGCCGATCCTGGTCGGCGTTACGATGTGGCTGCAGTTCAAGCTCAATCCGCAGCCGACCGATCCCGTCCAGGCGCAGGTGTTCAGCATCATGCCTTGGGTGCTGACGGTGGTGATGGCGCCTTTCGCTGCCGGGCTCCAGCTCTACTGGGCCGTCTCGAATACGCTCACCATCCTGCAGCAGAAGTGGCTCTACAGCCGCTATCCGGGGATGAAAGCAGCGACGACCGAAGCGGCCGAAACAAAATGAGCGAGGACGCGCCGGAAGCGGAGCTGGAAGAGATTTCGCGGAAGCTCTTTTCCGGCCGCATCACCTTCCTGAAATCGGCGCCCAGCCTGCAGTTTCTCCCGGCTGCGGATGCGCATGAGGTGGCGTTTGCCGGCCGCTCGAACGTCGGCAAATCGTCCCTGCTGAATGCGCTCACCAATCGGCGCGACCTGGCCCGCACCTCCAACACGCCGGGGCGAACGCAGGAACTGAACTTCTTCGACGTTGGCGAGCCCCTTCGTTTCCGCCTGGTCGACATGCCGGGCTACGGCTTTGCCAAGGCGCCGAAGGATGTCGCGCGCAAGTGGCGCTACCTGGTCAACGACTATCTGCGGGGGCGCCAGGCGCTGAAGCGGGCGCTGGTGCTGGTCGACAGCCGACACGGCCTCAAGGACATCGACCGCGAGGTGATGAAGATGCTGGACGACGCCGCGGTCAGCTACCACCTCGTCCTCACCAAGGCCGACAAGATCAAGGCCAGCGATCTTCAGTCGGTGAAGAAGAGCACCACACTCGAAGCCTCCAAGCGCCCCGCCGCACATCCGGAGGTGATCGTCACATCCAGCGAAACCGGGCTGGGGATCGATCGCTTACGCCGCGCGGTAGTGGAAGCGATCGGATAGTTATGCTCAAGCTCATCATCGGCAACAAGGCTTACTCCTCTTGGTCGCTGCGCGGCTGGCTGGCGGTGAAGCAATCGGGGCTCCCGTTCGAAGAGATCACCGTCCCGATGTTCGACGAGGATTGGGACAAGCGCCGCCGCGGCGACGAGTTCGCACCGTCGGGCGGCAAGGTGCCGGTCCTGTGGGACGACAAGGCGGTAATCTGGGACAGCCTCGCCATCATCGAATGGCTCGCCGACAAAACCGATCGCGCCCGATACTGGCCAGTCGAGGAGGAAGCCCGCGGCATGGCGCGGTCGATGGCCGCGGAAATGCACTCGAGCTACGAGAATCTCCGGCGCGAATGCTCGATGAACCTTCGCAAGCAATTCCCGCCCAAGGAGCTGTCGGAGGAAGTGCGCGCCGAGGTGATCCGGATCCTGGAGCTTTGGGCCGAAGCCCGCGCGCGGCACGGCAGCGGCGGCCCCTACCTGTTCGGCGACTTCGGCGCGGTCGACATCATGTTCGCCCCCGTGGTGACGCGGTTCGTCACCTACTCGGTGCCGGTGCCCCGCTTCGCCGCTGCCTATATGGAAGCGATCCTGCACCACCCGTGGATGCAGCAATGGATCGAGGCGGCTCAGGAGGAACCCTGGGTGATCGAACGCTATGAGGCGCCGGCCGCGTAAGGTGATCCGTCCTTGTGGGTGTAGGTTCCGTCGGCCGTAAACAGCATGTCGATGTCGGAATAGGCCCCGCCGGTCCGCACGCCGCCTCCGAACGCGAGAAAACGGCAGGGCCGGTCACTTTCGTTGATCAGATGGTGGCCGTTGGCGACGCCCTTCGGCCAAGCTGCCAAGTCCCCGGCGCGCATCGATGTGCGTCCCTCATCTTCGACCAGGACCGATTCGCCTTCGAGGATGACCACGAACTCGTCCTCGCCCTCGTGCCAATGGCGCTGACTCGACCATGCTCCGGGTTCGAGCGTAACCTCACTGACCCCGAAATCGGTGAGACCGAGGGCAGGCGCTAGTCGGCGTTGATGCCTGCCGCGGACGGCCTCGTTGTGGGGCGGCGGATAACCGGTGCGGCTCGTCTGCTCGATGGTGGCGAGATCGACTTTGGGCATAGCCTCCCCCTTTTGCCATTGCTACGCGCGACCAATGACACAGCCGATGGATCCGGTCGACCTCGCCGCGCGGCTGATCGCCTGCCCCAGCATCACACCCGCGAGCGGAGCCGTGTTCGACGTGCTGGAGGAAGCGCTGCAGGCGATCGGCTTCACCGTTCACCGGTTCATGAGCGGTGAAGCGCCGGACGGCCCGGTCGAGAACCTTTTCGCCACGCGCGGCGGCGGCGGACCCCAATTTGCGTTTGCCGGGCACCTCGACGTCGTGCCGCCGGGCGAGGGCTGGACCGGCGAGGCGTTCCGGCCGGAGATCAGGAACGGCCTGCTTTATGGCCGCGGCGCCGTCGACATGAAGGGCGGCATCGCCTCGTTCGTGGCTGCAGCGGCCGAAGTGGCGGAGCATTCGGGCACCGTGAGCCTTATCATCACGGGCGACGAGGAAGGTCCCGCCACCTGCGGCACGGTCGCTCTCATGGATTGGATGGCCGAGCGCGGGATCTGGCCGGACATGATCGTGATCGGGGAGCCGACCTCAGTGGACCGGCTCGGCGACACGGTGAAGATCGGGCGGCGCGGCACGGTCAACATGTGGATCACCGTGCCAGGCACGCAGGGCCACGTCGCCTATCCGCACCGGGCCGACAATCCGGTGCCGAAGCTGGCGCGGGTCCTGGCGGCGCTGAGTGCGCTCCACCTCGATGACGGCACCGACGCTTTCCAGGCCTCGAACCTCGAATTCACGGCAGTCGGCACCCCAACGCGGGCGACGAATGTCATCCCCTCGGCAGCCACGGCGCAGCTCAACATCCGCTTCAACAACCTTCATCGCGGCGAGGATCTGGTCGAGCTGGTCCGACGGACCGCCGAGGAGGCCGCGCCTGGAACCACGGTCGAGGCGCGTATCTCCGGCGAAGCGTTCCTGACCCCGGCAGGGCCGATTTACGACATCGTCCGCGAAGCGATCGAGCTGGAGACGGGCATCGTGCCGGAGCTGAGTACGAGCGGCGGCACGTCGGACGGGCGTTTCCTCATCAAGCTTTGCCCGGTGGTGGATTTCGGCCTTCCAAACGCGACCATGCACAAGCTCGACGAGGCCGCGGCCGTCGACGACATCAGGAAGCTGCAGGCAATCTACGCCCGTATACTGCGGCGAGCGCTCGGCCCGGCGGCCTAGGCGGAAGCGGTCTGGAGGCGCTTCTCACGGCGCCGGACCCAAGCGAGGAAGTCGGACTCGATCAGCGCTTCGGCGAAGACATAACCCTGGACGGCGTCGCAGCCGATCGCGCGGAGCACTTCGAATTGCTCCTGCCGCTCCACGCCCTCACCGACCACTTGATAGCCGAGCCCGTGGATCAGGTGGATGAGCGCGGCGACGATCGTGCGGGTGCTTTCGGACGTGTCGATCTCGCGGATCAGGCTCTCGTCGAGCTTCACGCGGTCGAGAGGCATGTCCTTCAAGCGGCGCAGGTTGGAAAGCCCGGTGCCGAAATCGTCAAGCGCGATCGACACGCCCTCTGCGCGCAGCGAAACGAGCTCGGTTATCGTGGCGGGCGAGCAATTCATCGCCACGGCTTCGGTGAACTCGAGCTCCAGGAGCCAGGCGGGTGCGCCGCTGCGGGCGACCTCGGCGCGGAGCCGCTTGAAGAAGTCGGGGCGGCTGAAATGGCGCGCGCTGATGTTGAAGGCGAGGCGCTGCGTCATGCCGCAATCGTGCCAGCGTTTCAGGGCCGCCGCGACCGACTCGATCACCCAGTCGCCGATGTCGACGATGAGGCTGCTCTCCTCGGCGACACTGATGAAGCTCTCCGCGAGGCGGACCTCGCCGGACGGGTGGTTCCAGCGGATCAAAGCTTCGCCCGCAAGTACGGCGCCGGTGCGGGCGCAGAGCTGGGGCTGGAAGGCCAGCTCGAACTCGTCGTTGGCCAGCGCCTCGCGAAGCGAGCGCTCGGTCTGCGACTTCTTCTCAAAGGCGGCAGCGAGGCGCGGATGGTAGAGGCAATATTGCGACCGTCCGCTCGCCTTGGCGTGATACATGGCAATATCGGCGGCCTTCATCAGACCCGTCAGCTCGCTGCCGTGACGGGGGCAGAGCGCGACGCCGATCGAAGCGCCCATGTCGATCAACTGGTCGGAATTCTCATAAGGAGTGTTGAGGGCGGCCAGCGCGCGGCGGGCGATGCGCTCGGCCTCGCGCGAGTCGCGGACCTCGGGGAAGAGCATCGTGAACTCGTCGCCGGCGAGGCGGGCGAGCAAGGGCTGGCTTCCGGACTTGCCCTCGCTCTTGGCGACGGCGCGCAGGCGGTTGGCGACGAGCACCAGCACCTGGTCTCCGGCCGCGTGGCCCAAGCTGTCATTCACTTCCTTGAAGCCGTCGAGATCGATGAACAGGAGCGCCAGGCGCCGGTCGGCCCCTTCGTCGTGGAGCATCCGATCCGCCTCGCGGCGGAAGTGGATGCGGTTGGGGAGCGAGGTAACGGGATCGTAGAGCGCCATCGCGCTGACATTGTCGAGGTTGGAGCGGACCTGCTCGAACAGACCGTCCACGGCAGCCGCGAGCGCCGGCATTTCGCGCTGGAGCGCAAGCGGTGCTGGCGAGGTGAGATCGCCGGAGCGGACGGCGAGCAGCCGTTCGACGAGCGCGGAGATGGCGCGGGCCTGGCCGCTGTTCGGCCGCTCATAGGCTAGCCAGACGATGGCGAGCGCGAACAGGCCGATCGTGACCGACGCCATGATCTGCTCGCCGAGATCCTTCAGCATCAGGAAGGCGACCAGCGTGAAGACGAAGGACGCAATTCCGGCGCAGACGGACGTCAGGATGTTTCCGAACCTTGCCAAATGCTCCCGCATGCCTGCCGCCGTACCGACCCCTCTAGATCGCAGTGCGGCACGACCCCCCGATCATGCCTCGCCCGAAAGCATAGTTGCCTGCGCTTAAAGAATGGTTTGCGGGCGGCTAACGGCGGCGGCGCAGCACAATGTAGAGGGCGCCGGTGCCGCCATGGCGCGGATGGGCGCCGCGGACGGCGGCGATGCTGCCGGCGTGGCGGGAGGCGGCGAGCCAGTCGCCCACGGCGGCCCGGATGCGGCCGCGGGCGATGGGAGGCTCGCCCTTGGGCGGCTTGCCAGTGACGAGCAGGAGAATGCGAGCGCCGATCGCGATCGCCTGCTCCAGGCGGCTGTCGAGCAAGGCATAGGCGCCGGCGAGGCTGTGGCCGTGGAGGTCGACGGTCACGTCGGGCTGGACGAGCCCGCGGGAAAGGCGGCGGTCCCAGCTCCCGTCCAGCGTCTCGCCGGGCCTGGAGCGGGACGGCTGGACGACGGGCCTAGGTTCAGGGCGGACGGCTGTGCGGGCGGGCAGCGGCGGAGCGGGTTGAGGTTCGGCTGGCGGGGGAGGTTCGGCGGGACCGTGGAGCGGGCAGACGCTTGCGATCACCCGCGCCCAGAGCGCGCGCTCCTCAGCGCTGAGGGGACGGGGCAGCTTCGGCTCCGAGCCGAGCAAGGCTTCCCTTGGGCAGCAGGATGAGGGCGTTGCCCCGCGCCAGCATGCCGCCGGCGATCCTGGCGGCCTCCTCGCCAGCACCCCAGAAGGTGTCGAAGCGATTTGCCCCTTTGATCGCGCCGCCGGTATCCTGCGCGATCCACAGACCATTCACTTCCGGCCGATCGACCTGCAGCAAAACGGGGGCGCCCAAGGGCACAAACTTGGGATCGGCGGCGACCGTGACGTTGCCCGTCACCGGGCGGCCAAGCGCACCAAGCGGTCCCGCGCCGGTCAGCTCCTTGAAGAAGATGTAGCTCTTATTCTCATTCATGATCGCGCGGCCGGCTTCCGGGTTCGCGCGCAGCCAGGCGACGATCCCTTGCATGCTGCCGTCGGTGATCAGGCCGCGATCCTTGAGGAGCTTGCCGATGCCGACATATTCGCGGCCGTTCTGCCCCGCATAGCCGATCCGCATCACTCCGCCGTCCGGCAGCAGCAGGCGTCCTGATCCCTGGATCTGGAGAAAGAAGAATTCGATCTCGTCGGCCGCATAGCCGATTTCGAGGCCGCGCCCGGCCAGCGCGCCGCCGACGATCTCGGAGCGTTCGAAATAAGGAACGATGACGCCATTGACCATCCGCCCGCGGCGCGGCGTCCCCGTCGCCTCGGCCGTGGCGGCGTCCTGCTCGACGAGGTCGGTTGGCGGGCTGTAGACCGGAACCTCATAGCCCGGCATGCGGGTGCGCGATCCGCGGATCTGCGGTTCGAAATAGCCGGTGATGAAGCTCGTCCCGCCGCCCACTTCGACCGGCTCGAAATGCGCGGCGAAGAAGCCGGCGGCGTCCGCATCCGACCAATTGGCGGCGGCGTCGCAGGCCGGCCACCAGTCGCTCGGGCGCGTGAGACCCGATGCATCCTCGCGCTTCATCAGCGAAGGACAGCTGATGCGGAAGGCAGCGAGCGCAGCGGCGGCCTTGGGACCCACGAGCGACCCTGGAATGCCGGGACCCGGCTTTACGCCGGCAGCGACTGCGTTGTGTGGAACCGGCTTCGGAGTCACCGTCGGTGCGGGCACCGGCGCGGGCTGCGGTGGCGCCTGCCGAACGGTGGGGATGCAGCTGCCTAGTGAGAAGCTCGCCGCGAGGATGAACCCGGCGCGGGAGCGAAAGTGACGAGCGGGACGAGTGGGACGAAAGTCATATGGAATCGCGGGGTGATCACTCCCCAAGAGAGCTCCTCTACCCTTTCGCGCGGCCTTTGCAGGCGCGGATACGCTGACTGACTGAACTGCCCCCACGCACGCAGCATGCACAAGTGCGCGTCTGTAGGAAAGCTATCTCTTTGGTTTCGGAGCCGGATCGTTGCGTTCGTGAGGTGTTCCGAGGATGCGGCGAGGATTGAAGCGACTGATCAAGGCCTCGCCCAGCTTATCCAGTCTCCGCCCCAGCGGCCTGTGCAGCTTGCAGGATGCGGATGCGCCGGTTTCAGTGCGCTATCACTCGCGATCAGCCGCTGGCGATCGCCAGGTCCAGGATCAGGCGCCGAAGGTCTTTCACTTTGAGGGTCGCAGCGTCCCCGGAAGGCCGATCGATGAGGGCAACGATGTGCTCGTCCACGTAAGTGGCAAAGCCGGAATAGGCCAAGCTCCACCGCACGAATTGACCGCCGCGGACTTCCCTTACGTCTATCACGTCCACATCCGAGTGCCTGGAATCCGCGCTGATGCTCGTCATCAGCTCGTCGACCGCGGCTGCGGACCCTTCGAGGATCTGCGCGAAGTGGCGCCTCGTGAAGATCAAGGCACCTGTGACATTCAAGCTCTCGTTTCTTGAACGCCCCACCTCGACGATGGCGTCGAGTTCTTTTCCCTGCTCCGGCAGGACCAATGTGCTTCGGCTAACGTAAAGCAGAGAGGTGATCATAGGGCCTCGTTTCGCTAAGCGCGGCACGCGAGCGGGAATTTCTGCCCTGCTTCGTGCCGAACCCAGACTTGCCTCAAATTCACGTGCCTATACATGAGGTTGCAGGATCGGCCGCAAACATTGCGTACGACGGCTGGACTCATCCGATGGGAGAAGACGCTAACTTGGCTGATCTGTTCGAGGCTGCCCCAGGCTGCATCGCGGTCGTGCGAGGTCCCGACCACATCTTTGAAGTGACCAATGCGGCGTACCGCCGGCTGGTCGGCAGAGAGGATTTGATCGGGCGATCCGCCAAAGACGCGATGCCGGAGCTCGAGGCACAAGGCTTCCTGGCCCTCCTCGACCGGGTTTATGCCAGCGGCGAGCCGTTCTCGGCGCACAGCGTACCGGTCGAACTTCCAGGTTCGGACGGAGCGGCCTCGGAGCGCCGCTACGTGAGCTTTGTGTATCAGCCGATCAAAGACCCCGCAGGCGAGGTGACGGGGATTTTCGCGGAAGGCATCGACGTCACTGCCAACAGCCAAGCCGAGGTCGCCCGGCAACAAGCGGAACGTCAGCTCGACGCTGTGCTCAACAACGCAAGCGTAGCCATCTTCCTGATGGATGACAAACAACACTGCTCCTACATGAATGCCGCCGCCGAGAGGCTGACAGGCTTTACGCTGGCGGAGACACAGGGTCGGCCGCTCCACGACGTGATCCATCATACGCGCCCCGACGGGTCCCACTTTCCCTTGAGCGAATGCGCGATCGACAGGGCATTTCCCGAGGACAACAATGTCCGGGGCGAGGAAGTGTTCGTGCACAAAAATGGGAGCTTCTACCCCGTAGAGTTCACGGCGAGCCCGATCCGCGACGAAGTTTCGAAAACGATCGGCACGATCATCGAAGTTCGTGACATATCAGCTGAAAAGGCAGCCGATGACGAGCTCGCAACGACCTTGGATCGCCTTGCGGACGAGCGGCACGCGCTTGAGGTGCTCAATCGAACAGGCGCGGAAGTCGCGGCCGAGCTCAATCTCGATAAGGTTGTGCAGCTCGTTGTCGACGCGGGGGTCGAGCTGACCGGCGCCCAGTTTGGTGCCTTCTTCTACAATGTTGAGCGGGAAGATGGTGAGCGCTTGATGCTCTACGCCTTGGCAGGGGCGAAGATGTCCGACTTCGAGAATTTTGGCATGCCGCGTCCGACGCCGATCTTCGCGCCGACGTTCGCCGGGGAAGGCGCCATACGCTCGGCGGACATCACGAAGGATGCGAGGTACGGCAAGAATGCGCCGCACAAAGGGATGCCGAAGGGCCACTTGCCCGTGCGCAGCTATCTCTCGGTCCCGGTCGCCTCGCGATCAGGAGAGGTCCTGGGGGGCCTGTTCTTCGGCCATGGCGAGCCGGATGTTTTTAGCGAGCGATCACAACGCTTGATGGACGGGCTGGCTGCTCAGGCTGCCATCGCCATCGACAATGCACGACTCTTCCAAGCCGCCGAACGCGCGAACGAAGGGCTTGAGAAGCGCGTTCTGGAGAGGACCACAGAGCTCGAAGACGCTCACGAGGCGCTCCGCCACGCGCAGAAAATGGAGGCGATCGGCCAGCTGACCGGAGGTGTCGCTCACGACTTCAACAACCTGCTGACCGTGATCCGGGGAAGCGCGGACATGCTGAGCCGCCCGAACCTGACAGAAGAGAAACGAGCCCGATACGTAGACGCCATAGCTCAAACGGCGGATCGGGCCGCCAAGCTGACCTCGCAGCTATTGGCGTTCGCCCGGCGCCAAGCATTGGAGCCGATTGTCTTCGACGTGGTTGAACGCATCCGGGCCGAGACGGAGATGCTGCGTCCGGTCATGGGCTCGCGCATTCAAGTGGTCGTGGAGGCCGAATGCGACCCCTGCTATGTCGAGGTGGACCCTAACCAGCTCGAAACGGCCATCCTGAACATGAGCGTGAATGCGCGCGATGCGATGGACGGTGAAGGACGTTTGACGATCTCGGTGTCTGCGGCGGACGGGCTGCCAGCATCGCACGGTCAGGAAGAAGCGGCCGGCGAGTTCGTCGCCATCTCGGTCTCGGACACGGGATCGGGAGTGGACGCCGACAAGATGGACCGGATCTTCGAGCCTTTCTTCACGACCAAGGGTGTCGGGCATGGAACGGGCCTGGGGCTCAGCCAGGTGTTCGGCTTCGCAAAGCAGTCCGGCGGTGACATCCGAGTGTCGAACCATCCAGGCGGAGGCGCGATGTTCACGCTCTACCTCCCCAAGGTGGAGCGCCAGCGTCCGACCGCTGCCGGAGATGCTCAGCCTGAAAAGACGGAGCGGGCCGCGCGCGGACGCGTTCTGGTCGTCGAAGACAATGAGGATGTTGGCGCCTTCGCAAGCGATCTTCTGAACGAACTCGGCTATCAGTCTATCTGGGTGGCGGATGCTCAGGCTGCCCTCGACTTTTTGGCGAGCGACGACGGTGGCGTCGAGGTCGTCTTTTCAGACGTCGTGATGCCCGGCATGAGCGGAGTGGATCTCGCGAAAGAGGTGCGTTCGAGGCGCCCGAACCTGCCGATCGTCCTCACCAGCGGGTACAGCCACGTCATCGCGGAGGAAGGGACCCACGGTTTCACGCTGCTGCGCAAGCCTTACTCGGTGGATGGTGTCACCAAGGCTCTTCAGGAAGCGATCGCTCAACCTTCCTGAATGTCCACAATGGATCGCTAGCCTAAGCGTCTCGTCCGCACTTAAGCCGGCCGCTTCATTCGCTTGCCCTTGGTTCGGCTGGTGAGATGGAAGCGCTGGCACCTGTCACAGCGGTATGGCCGGAGCGGAAGGGTTGAGCGGGACGCGGCGAGATCTGCGTCCGCCGAGGAGACGAAGCGGACCTTCTTGAGGCATATGCTGAGCTTTGTACGCACCGTCCTCAACCTTCAGACCGGAGAAGTTCGTGAACCACCGCGCTTTCATTCAGACCATGATTGCTCTCGCCTCGGCATCCTTCGGGCTGGTCGCCGCTCTCGCCTGGAACGAGGCGATCAAGGCAACTCTCGCGATGCTTGGTCTCGGCGACAGCCTGGCCGGGCTCTATACCTATGCCATCCTCGCGACCGTGCTGGCGATCGTGGTGCTCGTGTGGCTCGGCAAGCTCGCGGCGCGTGTCGGCGGTGAGGCGGCCTTCATTCGCGAAGCAGAGGGTTGATCCCAAAGCTTCGGGCCGGGCGGCTTCGCCTCGCCGCCCGTCTTTGTGCGTCTTACGCCTCGTCGGTGTCGACGAGGGCCCAGTTCGGGTCCTGGCTGCCGAGGGTGCGGCGGAAGGTCCAGATGTCGTGGGTGGAGACGGCGTCCTCGAGGGAGCCGGCGACGACCTCGCCCGCCTCGTTGCGAGTCACCGCGGCGATGTCGGCGTCGAAGCGAACGGTGATGGTGGCGTCGCGGCCTTCGAGCCTGGCGTCCTCGATCACCGCGCGCTCGATCGAGACCAGGCGGTTGTCGAGCTTGTGGCCGGCCGCCTCGCGCTCGTCGATCGACTGGTTGAAGGCGGCGAGCACGTCGCCGCTCGCCAGATAAGCGAGCTCCTGCCGGTCGCCCTTCCAGAACGCCTCCAGGATCATGCGGTAGGCGCCCTGCGCGCCGTCCAGAAAGCGGGCGACGTCGAAGCTGTTGTCGGCTGCGACGATGGCACGGATGCCGCCGGCGGCGCCGTCCTCATAGACCAGCCCTCCGCCTTCGCTGCGCTCCGGGGCCGCATCGGCCAGCGGAGGCGCGGTTTCGGTGCCGGGAACGGCCTCGGGCCGGGTGACCGGCTGCTGCTCATGGCCGGTGCGGCGGCCGAGCACGGCATAAAGCCGCAAGCCGACGAACAGGGCGACCATCGCCAGCAGGACAATCTCAATATTCACCCGAATTCTCCGAAAAGGCCAACAGTCTACATAGGCCCGAAGGCAGCGCGATTCAAACGATGGATATGCAACGCGCCTCGGCCCGCGATGTTGCGTGGCCGGGCCGCGCCTGCTACCCGCCCGCCACAGCAGGTTCGGCCGGTTGGCCGCGACGTTTCCACTATATCTCTCGAAGGTTTAGAAAATGGCCGAAGATGAAGGCATGGGCGGCATGGACTTTGGCGGGGTCGGCGATCCGCTGGGCAATGGCGAGGACACTGCGCCGCAGGTCGGCCTGCTCTCGCAATATGTGAAGGACCTTTCGTTCGAGAACCCGAACGCGCCCGCCGTCTACCAGTGGGAGAGCCAGCCGGAGATCGACGTCCAGTTCAATATCGGCGCGCAGCAGCTCAACGAGGAAGTGCACGAGGTCTCGCTCAAGATCGAGATCGGCGCGCGCGCGGAGGGCAAGACGGCGTTCCAGGTCGAGCTCGTCTATGCCGGCCTGTTCGCGCTCAAGAACGTGCCGCCCGAGCAGCTCCAGCCGTTCATGCTGGCGGAAGCGCCGCGGCTGCTTTTCCCCTTCGCTCGCCGCGTTGTGGCGGACGCGATCCGCGACGGCGGCTTCCCGCCGCTGATGCTCGATCCCATCGATTTCGGAGCGCTCTACATGCAGCGCGCCGCGCAGATGCAGTCGGAAGGCACCGGCATCCCCGCCGGCGAGATCACCGGCCAGGCCTGAACCACTAATAGGGGCGCAGCAGGCCCATGAATCTCTGGAAAGCGACGGGCACGATCGGCGGCCTGACCATGGTCAGCCGCGTGCTCGGCTTTGCGCGCGAGATGATCTTCGCGCGGATCATGGGCGCGGGAATGGCGGCGGATGCGTTCGCGCTCGCATTTCTGATCCCGAATCTGTTCCGAAGGCTGTTTGGCGAGGGCGCCTTCAGCCAGGGCTTCGTGCCTTTGTTCAGCCAGCGCATGAAGGACGACAACGAGGAGGCGCGCCGCTTCGCGGAGGAAGTGCTGGCGGTGTTCCTGCCGGTGCTGATGATCATCACGATCATCTTCATGATCGCGATGCCCGCCTTTATCGGCGTGATCGCGGCGGGCTGGAGCGACCAGCCGGACAAGTTCGGGCTGGCCGTCCTGCTGACGCGGATCACGATGCCGTATCTCGTCTTCATCTGCCTGGTGTCGCTCTTTTCCGGCGTCCTCAATTCGCTTTCCCGCTTCTCAGCGGCAGCATTCGCCCCCTCGCTTCTCAACATCGCGCTGATCGGCGCCTTGCTGCTGGTGCCGGAAGGCGGTGCGAGGACGGCGCAGGCGATGGCCTGGGGCATCGTCGCGGGCGGCGTGCTCCAGCTCGCTTTGTGCTGGGGAAGCGCGCATGCGGCGGGCGTGAAGCTCCGGCTCACGCGGCCGCGAATGACGCCGGGCGTGCGGGAGCTGGTCGTGCTGATCCTGCCGGCGACGCTGGGCGGCGGCATCTATTACATCAGCCAGGCCTTTTATGCCTTTTTCGCGACCAGCCTGCCCGAGGGTTCGCTGGTCTATCTGGGCTTCGCCGACCGGCTCAACCAGCTTCCGCTGGCGATCATCGGCTCGGCGCTTGGAACCGCGATCCTGCCCGCGCTCAGCCGCGCGGTGATCAGCAGCGACAGCGGCGCGGCGGCACGCGTGCAGAGCCAGGCGATCGAGCTTGCAATGCTGCTCACCCTCCCCGCTGCGGTCGCGCTGGCAGTGACGGCGGGGCCGATCGTCTCGGCTCTGTTCCAGGGCGGCAAGTTCACGGCCGAAGACGCGTCCACCACCGCGCTCGTGCTGTCGATCATCGTTGCGGGCCTTCCCGCCTATGTGCTGATCAAGGTGCTCGCGCCGGGCTTCTACGCGCGCAAGGACATGAAGACGCCGATCATCATCGCCGCCGCGATGCTGGTGGTGGGTGTCGGCCTCAATTTCGTGCTGATCCCGGTGATGGGCATCGCCGCCTTGGCCTTCACGACTGCGCTGTCGGCATGGCTGAACGCGCTCATGCTCTACGTCATCCTCGCCAGGCGCGGCCATTTCCAGATCGAGGGATGGCTGTGGAGCCGGATCATCCGCCAGATCCTCGCCGCCGCCGCCATGGCCGGCGCGCTCTATCTGGTGCGCGAGCAACTGGACGGCTTCTTCGCTGGGTCGACCGGACGGCGTCTGATCGGTGTGGCCGCGCTGGTGAGCGTCGGCGGCGCCGTCTATTTCGCGGTCGCCTGGGTGATCGGCGCCATCAACCGCGAGGACATTCTGATCCTGCTCAGGAAGAAGAAGGTCGACGCGTGAGAGTCGTTTCCGGGATCCAGCCGACCGGCAACCTCCATCTCGGCAATTATCTGGGCGCCATCAAACGCTGGGTGCAGATGCAGGACGAGGCGGAATGCCTGTTTTTCCTGGCCGACTTGCACGCCATCACCGTCTTCAACGATCCCGCCGAGCTGGCGGCGAACGTGCGCGAAATGGCGGCCGCCTTGCTCGCCTGCGGGATCGATCCTGAGCGGTCGACCCTGTTCGCGCATTCGGCGGTGCCGGCGCACCCCGAGCTCGCCTGGATCTTCAACTGCGTGGCCCGGATCGGCTGGCTCAACCGGATGACGCAGTTCAAGGAGAAGTCCGGCAAGAACCGCGAGGGCGCGAGCGTCGGCCTGTTCGCCTATCCCGTGCTGCAGGCGGCGGATGTGCTGCTCTATCAGGCGAGCCACGTTCCGGTCGGCGAGGACCAGAAGCAGCATGTCGAGCTGATGCGGGACATCGGAGCCAAGTTCAACGCGGACTACCAAGTCGAGCTGTTCACCCTCCCCGAGCCGCTGATCGGCCAGACCGCCGCACGCATCATGAGCCTGCGCGACGGCAACGCGAAGATGTCGAAGTCCGACCCGTCGGACATGAGCCGGGTCAATCTTACGGACGACGCGGACGCGGTGTCGCAGAAGGTGCGCAAGGCCAAGACCGATGCGGAGCCGCTGCCGGAGAGCATGGACGCGCTCGAAGGACGGCCGGAGGCCAAGAACCTGGTGCTGATCCATGCGGCGCTGTCGGACGAGGAGCCGCAGCAGGTGCTCGCGCGCTTCGCTGGCCAGGGCTTCGGCGCTTTCAAGCCGGCGCTGGCCGACGTGCTCGTGGAAACACTGCGGCCGATCAAGGCGCGACTCGACGGGTTCAGGGCGGATCCGGGCGAGCTCGACAGCATCCTCGCGCGCGGGGCGGAGAAAGCGCGCGCACGTGCGCAGCCGACGCTCGATGCCGCCTACCGCGCCACCGGACTCCGCCGCTAACCTTTCTCTCTCGGGGCCTCACGGCTCACCGCTCTTCAGCAACCGTTCAGCGGCTTGGCGATATGCGCGCGATACTCTATATCACTCACTCGACCTGCTCGAGAAAGGGCGCGTTCTCATGTCTTTATCCAAGAAGCTTCTCACGCTGGCAGCACCCGCGGCGTTGCTTGCCCTGTCCGGCTGCGCAACCGGTCTGCCGACTCAGGTTTCGCGTTTCCAGGCCATGCCGGTTCCGCAGGGCCAGACCTTCTTCATCCAGCCCGCCAACCCGCGCAACCAGGGCGGCCTCGAATTCTCCCGTTATGCGGAGCTCGTCGGCCGGCAGCTGGCGGCGCAAGGCTTCAATCCGGCTGCGACGCCAGCAGCCGCGAACTTTGTGGTGTCGCTGGATTACGGTGTCGATCAGGGCCAGCAGAAGGTGGTGACCTATCCGGGCACCGGCTTCGGCGGCGGGTTCGGATATGGCGGCTTCTACCGACCTTATTATTCGCGCTTCGGCTATTTCGGCCGCCGGCATCATCCCTTTTATTATGGCTGGAACGATCCCTTCTGGGGTTCGGGCTTCGACTATCCGGAAGTGCGCAGCTACACCGTTTATACGAGCTATCTCGACATGGACATCAAGCGCACCGCCGACGGCCAGTCGCTGTTCGAAGGCACCGCCAAGGCGCGCTCGCGCACGGACGAACTGCAGGTGCTGGTCCCGAACCTCGTCGAGGCGATGTTCACGAACTTCCCCGGGCGCTCGGGCGAGACGGTACGCATCACCGTGCCGAACCCACCGCGCGGACGCGGCTAAACCAACCGCCTGAAAGGCCCACTTTCAGGCGCATACGCATACAAGAAAGGGGAGAGTGTGTGCGCGCTCTCCCCTATCCTTGCCCAGCAGCCAGAACAACGGCTGCTTCCCGCCCCTAGCTTTCGAGCTGTCTCGTCAGCAGGCGAATGTCGGCGTCCAGTTCCGCATCGGCGGCGCGGAGCTTCTCGATCTGTCGGACGGCGTGAATGACGGTGGTGTGGTCGCGCCCGCCGAAGCGGCGCCCGATCTCGGGCAGCGAGCGCGGCGTCAGCTGCTTCGACAGATACATGGCGACCTGCCGGGGGCGAGCCACTTCGCGCGCGCGCCGGGCCGAGGTCATCTCGGCCTTGCGGATGCGGTAATGGTCGGAGACCTTGCTCTGGATCTCGTCGATCGAGATGCGGCGCTGGTTGGCGCGCAGCACGTTGGCCAGCACTTCATTGCAGAAGTCGAGGTCGATCGTGCGGCCGCTCATCATCGCATAAGCGGCGATGCGGTTGAGCGCGCCTTCCAGCTCGCGGACGTTCGAGCTGATCCTTTTGGCCAGGAACATGACGACGTCCTGAGGCACCTTCACGTCAGGAAGCGCTTCGAGCTTCTTCAGGATGATGCTGAGCCGGAGCTCCAGGTCCGCCTGGTTGATGTCGGCGACGAGGCCCCAGGAGAGGCGCGAGAGGATGCGCGGCTCAATGCCGTCCAGGTCCTGCGGCGCACGGTCCGAGCTGATCACCAGGCGGCGGCCCGCCGAGATGATCTCGTTCATCGTGTGGAAGAATTCTTCCTGGGTCGATTCCTTGCCGGCGATGAACTGGACGTCGTCGATCATCAGCAGGTCGGCGGAGCGAAGCTGCTGCTTGAACTTGATGGTCTCGTTGGCGCGCAGAGCGGCCACGAACTCAACCATGAACTTTTCGGCCGACATGTAGATGATGCGCGCGCCAGGGCGGCGGACGCGGAATTCGTGACCAATGGCGTGCAGGAGGTGGGTCTTGCCGCGCCCGGTGCCGCCATGGATGAAGAGCGGGTTGAAGGCGACATTCTCGGTGTTGGCGAGCGTGCGGGCGGCGTTGAAGGCGACCTCGTTCGCCTTGCCGACGACGAAGCTCTCGAAGCGATAGCGGGGCTCGAGCTGCGGAGCATAAAGGCCGCCTTGCTCTTCGGCCGGTGCCTCGTCGGGCTCTGCCGCCGGGATCTGCACGGTGGCGGCGGTGCGCGGTCCTTCCACACCGGCGCGGATGGCGACGTTGCGGACCGAGGGGATTGCGGTGCGCCATGCAAGCGCCAGCCGGTCGGCGAAGTGGGTCTGCACCCAATCGGCCATGAACTGGGACGGGAGTTCGAGCCGGACCGTGCCGGTGTCGACATCGAAGCCGCCAAGCGTGACCGGCCGAAGCCAGCCATCGAAGGTGCGCGATCCGCAATCGCGGCGGAGACCCGCCCGGATCATCTCCCAAGCGGCCGCGACCGGCTCGGGAACCCTGTTCTGCTCAAGCAAAGCTACACTACTGGCCGGCGTCTGGCTCACGCACGTACCCCCTCATCCTAGTGCCGCCAGTGGCGGCTTTTAAGCAAACTCTCCCCCGCCCGGCCAAACACCCCCGTGCGGCCGACTGCGAATATCGTCTTGCTGTGTTGCCTGCCCTTTGGAGATTCGTCCGCCGGGAGGAAGGCTTTTGTAGGGAGCGGATCGGCGGCCCGGCAACGCCAAAATTTTCACCTAAGTGAAATAAATGCCGTTGACACGCAAAAGCGTGGAAAGTGCAGAAATCGGCGGTTTCTGGCCAAAGTTGAAGCGGTTACGGCGTATGACACGACTGTCACATTCGCGCGAATCGCGGGAAAAGCTTAAAAAAGGTTAACCTCGGCTCCGAGCCAAAGAAAAACCCGCCGGAAGCACCGGCGGGTTCGTCTTGGACCAATTTTCGCAGGCGATCAGCCGAGGGCGGCGATCCGCTTGGAAAGGCGCGAAATCTTGCGCGAGGCGGTGTTCTTGTGAACGACGCCCTTGGCGACGCCGCGCATCATCTCCGGCTGGACGCGGCGAATCGCGGCTTCCGCGGTCGCCTTGTCGCCGCTCGCGAGCGCGGCCTCGACCTGCTTCACGAAGGTGCGGATGCGGCTGACGCGTGCGCCGTTGACTTCGGCGCGGCGCTCGTTGCGACGGATGCGTTTCTTTGCCTGCGGCGTATTCGCCATCTTCTAACTGCCTCGTAGCGATGTAAATGAAAAGGGCGCGGCAAAGGCCGCACCCGCTCAAGCGCGCCATCTAAGGCGTAAGGCCGCTTCGGTCAACCATTTCCAGGGCCGGCGTTTCTAGCGTTGGCAGCGCGCGCAGTAGAAGGTCGAGCGGCCGCCCTCCGCCCGGCGCCGGATCGGAGCGCCGCAGCCGCAAGGCTCCGCTTCCCGGCCATAGACGCGCCATTGCTTGGAGAAGTAGCCGAGTTCGCCGTCGGGGCGGGCATAGTCGCGGAGTGTGGAGCCGCCCGCCTCGATCGCGGCGAGCAGAACCGCCTTGATGGCATCGACCAGCCGAGCGAGCCGATCGCGGCCGATCCGCCCCCCTGCCCGCCCCGGCGCGATGCCGGCCATGTGGAGCGCCTCGCAGACATAGATGTTGCCGAGCCCGGCCACGATGCGCTGATCGAGGAGCAGGGCCTTGATGGGAGCCGAGCGCCCTTTCAGCGCTTCGGCGAGGTAATCGGCGGAAAGTGCGTCGCCGAGCGGTTCCGGGCCCATTTTCCGGAAGGGCTCGTAATCCTGGAGCTCCTCGCTTCGAACCAGATCGACCGAACCGAACCGCCTGGGATCGTTGAGCGCCAACCGCCGATCGGCGTCGGTGTCGAGCACGAGGTGATCGTGCGCTCCAAGCTCACCCGGATCGATGCGCCATCTCCCGGACATGCCGAGATGGAAGACGAGCGTGTCTCCGCGGTCGGTATCGATCAGGCCGTATTTCGCTCGGCGCCAGAGCGCGGTCACCGTTGCGCCGGTCAATCGCTGGCGAAGGTCGACGGGAAAGGCGCGCCTCAAGTCCGCGCGCCGTGCCTCCACGGAAACGAGCCGGCGGCCCTCGAGCACGGGACGAAGGCCACGCACTGTCGTCTCGACTTCGGGAAGCTCAGGCACCGCGACGCCCTAATCGCTCGTCCCGAGCGAAGTCGAGGGGCGCCCGTGATGAGATCTTGCCAGCGCCCCTCGACTACGCTCGGGACGAGCGGACGTTTGGGACCTGCCAAACCTTGGATTCCCCTGCTAGAGGCGCCGTCGATGGACAAGGTTTCTTTCGGCAACGAGAGCGTCGACCCGCAGGAGAAGACGCGCCGCGTCGGCAGCGTCTTCTCGCGCGTGGCTTCACGCTACGATCTCATGAACGACCTCATGTCGGGCGGCATGCACCGGCACTGGAAGAACCAGTTCGTGCGTCGCCTGAAGCCGCAGCCGCGCGAGACGATCCTCGACATGGCGGGCGGCACCGGGGACATCGCCTTCCGGATCGCGCAGAGCGGCGCCCAGGTGACAGTCGCCGACATCAACCCGGACATGCTGCAGGTCGGCATCGAGCGCGCGGGCGATCAAGGCGTCGAGGGCCTCGTTTGGGCAGAGGAGAATGCCGAGACGCTGACCTTTCCGGACCTGACGTTCGACGCCTACACGATCGCCTTCGGCATTCGGAACGTCACGCATATCGATCAGGCGCTGGCCGAGGCGCACCGCGTGCTTCGCATCGGCGGGCGCTTCTTCTGCCTCGAATTTTCGACCACCACCTGGCCCGGCTTCCGCGAAGCCTATGACGCTTACTCGCACCATGTGGTGCCCCGGCTCGGCAAGGCGGTGGCGCAGGACGAGGCGAGCTACCGCTACCTCGTTGAATCGATCCGCCGCTTCCCGTCCATGGCCGAGTTCAAGGCGATGATCGAACGTGCCGGCTTCGCGCAGGTACGGGTCGAGCCGATCCTGGGCGGGGCGGTCGCGATCCACAGCGGCTGGAAGATTTGACCGCTCCCGCCGTCCATGTCTGGCGCCTGCTGAGGTGGGGGCGCGTGCTGGCGCGGCACGGCGCGTTGCGCGGCATTGAGCGCGATCCCAATACGCCGGCGCCCGTGCGGCGCCTGGCGCGGATCGCCCGCTTCGGAGCGCGCATTCCGCGCGTGCCCAATTATGCCACGGCTTTCCAGCAGATCGGCCCGGCGGCGATCAAGCTTGGGCAGGCGCTGGCGACGCGGCCCGATTTGGTCGGCGACGAGGCGGCGCGGGATCTCACCCGGCTGCAGGACGCGCTTCCCCCCGCCCCGTTCGAGCAGATCAGGGCTTCGGTGGAGCTTGCGCTGGAGGGGCCGCTCGACAAGTTCTTCGCCGAATTCGATCCGGAGCCGGTCGGCGCCGCCTCGATCGCACAGGTTCACCGTGCCGTCACGACCAATGGCCGCCAAGTCGCCGTTAAGGTGCTGCGGCCAGGCATCGAGGCGGATTTCGCCCAGGCGCTCGACACCTATGAATGGGCGGCGGCGCAGGTCGAAAGAATGGGCGGCGAAGCGGCGCGGCTGCGGCCCCGCCTCGTCATCGCGCATTTCCGGCAGTGGACCACCCGCGAACTCGACCTCCGGCGCGAGGCGGCGTCCGCTTCGGAGCTGCGCGAGGGCATGGAGGCGGAGAGCGGCTTCTACGTACCCGAGATCGACTGGAGCCGGAGCGCCCGCCGCGTGATGACGCTGGAGTGGATCGAAGGCATTAAGCTCACCGACCGGCAGGCGCTGATCGATGCGGGCCACGACCTGAAGGCACTCGCCGAGACGCTGGTGCGCGCCTTTCTCCGCCAGGCCGTGGTGGACGGCTTCTTCCACGCCGATCTTCACCAGGGCAATCTGTTCGCGCTTCCCGACGGGCGGCTGGCGGCGATCGACTTCGGAATCATGGGCCGTGTCGACCGGCAGGCCAGGCTTTGGCTGGCGGAGATCCTGTACGGGCTCATCACCGGCAATTACCGGCGGGTCGCCGAGATCCATTTCGAGGCGCAATATGTGCCCGCCCACCACAATGTGGAGGAGTTCGCCACCGCCTTGCGCGCCGTGGGCGAGCCGATCCGCGGGCTTCCGGTGAAGGACATATCGGTCGGGCAGATGCTCGACGGGCTGTTCACGATCACGCGCGACTTCGACATGCCGACGCAGCCCCACCTGCTCCTCCTCCAGAAGACGATGGTGATGGAGGAAGGCGTCGCGACCGCGCTCGATCCCGACATCAACATGTGGGAAACGTCCGAGCCGTTCCTGCGCGAATGGCTGAGGAGCGAATTCGGGCCGGAGACGGCGCTGGCGGACGAGCTGGTGCGCAACTGGCGGACGCTCCGCAAAATCCCGGAGCTCATCCGGCGCATCGATCATTACTATCCGCCGCCGGGAGCGGCGCCGCCTTCCCCGCCGCTGCCGGATGTCGTGGTGGTGCAGCCGCGGCGATATGGGAGCTACGTTTTTACCGCACTCCTCTCTGCGGCTCTGGCGGTTGCAGCGACACTGCTCGCAACTTGAACTTGCCCTCTGATGCGCATAGATCATGCGCATGACATCCCGAGCAGCAAAGCCCGCGACACGGCGGGCCACAAACGTGTCTCTTCCCACCAACCTGATCGAGGAAGCGCGTCGGCTGGACATCAACATCTCGCAAGCCTGCGAAAGCGGGCTTGAGGCGACGGTGGCAAAGACCCGGGCGGAACGCTGGATCGAGGAGAACCGCGAGGCGATCGAGTCGTCGAATGCGTTTGTGGAGAAGCACGGCCTTCCGCTGGCGAAATATCGCCAGTTCTGATGGCGCGCTTCGATATCTTCGAACCGCGTTCCGGAGGGGGCTACCTGCTGGACTGCCAGGCAGACATCCTCAGACACCTCAACACCCGCTTCTGCATCCCGCTCATGTCGCCGGATGAGGCACCGATAGCGGGTGAGCGCCTAAACCCGGAATTTGAGATCGAGGGCGCGCCCTTCCGGATGGTTACTCAGTTCGCCGCAGCCATACCCGTTCGCGAGCTGGGGCTGAACGTCGGCAGCCTTGCCGACGAGCACGCCACCATCATGAATGCCATCGACATGCTGACCACGGGCTTCTGAGCTGTGCTCGGCAAGCGCATCCTCCTCATCATCGGCGGCGGGATCGCGGCGTATAAGAGCTGCGAGCTGATCCGGCTGCTCCGCAAAGCGGGAGCGTCGGTGACCTGCGTCTTGACGAAGCGCGGCGCGCAATTCGTGACGCCGATGACGCTGGCGGCGCTGTCGGAGAACGAGGTTCACACCAGCCTCTGGGATCTGAAGAACGAGGTCGAGATGGGGCATATCCAGCTCAGCCGGCAGGCGGACCTTGTAGTGGTCTGCCCGGCGACGGCGGACCTGATGGCGCGGATGGCGGCGGGCATCGCCGACGATCTTGCCACCACCTTGCTGCTCGCCACCGACAAGCCGGTGCTGGCGGCGCCCGCGATGAACGTGCGGATGTGGCAGCATGAAGCGACTTTGCGCAACGTAGCGCAACTCCGGCGCGACGAGTTGACGGTGCTCGAGCCCGACGAGGGCGACATGGCCTGCGGCGAATATGGACCGGGGCGGCTTCCGGAGCCGGACGCGATCCTGCGCGCCATCCAGGCGCACCCGGCGATCAGCGGACGCGCGGCCAGGCGTTCGCTCGCAGGCAAGCACATCATCGTCACCGCGGGGCCGACGCAAGAGCCAATCGACCCGGTGCGCGTCCTGGCCAACCGTTCCTCGGGCAAGCAGGGCTTCGCAATCGCGGCCGCGCTGGCGCAGCTTGGGGCGCGGGTGAGCCTGATTGCCGGGCCAGTGAACGTTTCCACCCCTCCCGGCGTGGACCGGGTGGACGTGGAGACGGCGCTGCAAATGCAGCAGGCCCTGGGAGCCGCGCTCCCGGCCGATGCCGCGGTGCTGGTCGCCGCCGTCTCCGATTGGAGGGTCGACGCCTCATCGCAGAAAATCAAGAAAAGTGGCGGCAGCCCGCCTGCTCTCACCTTGGTCGAAAATCCGGACCTGCTTGCAGAACTCGCCTCGTCACCGCAGCGCCCGCGGCTCCTCATCGGCTTTGCCGCGGAGACGGAGGAGGTGATCGAGAACGGCCGGGCCAAGCGCGCGCGCAAGGGCTGCGACTGGATCGTGGCCAACGACGTCTCGGGCGACGTGATGGGCGGCGATGCGAACAGCGTTCACCTGATCAGCGCCAACGCGGTGGAGAGTTGGGACCGGCTGTCCAAGGCCGAGGTAGCGCGGCGGCTGGCGGAGCGGATCGCGGCCGAACTGGGGGAGCAAGGGGATGGGAGACCGGAAAACTGACTGGCTGTTGCTGACGCCGCTGGCGGGCCTCGGCGACCTGGGCCTGCTGGCGCTGCGATGGGTGACGGGGGCGTTCCTCATCTACCAGAGCCACGACAACATCTTCAGTGCCGAGCGCATGGACGAATTCGTCAAGTTCCTCGTCCAGTTCAACTTCTCCTATCCCGAGTTGATGGCACCGCTCTCGGTCTGGTGGCAGTTCATCGCCGGGATCGGTTTCGTGCTCGGACTGCTGACGCGCTGGCTGGGCCTCATCACCATCGTCAACTTCATCGTCGCTGTATGGATGGTCCACTGGAGCCAGGACTTTTCCGGCTGGTGGCCGGCCTTGATCCTCGTCTTCCTGGGCGGTCTGTTTGCAACCATGGGCGCCGGGCGCTACTCGCTCGATGCATTGATTGCCGGGCGGAAGGTTCATGATCGACATCAAGCTGAAGCGACTCCCGCATGGTGAGGGCCTGCCCCTCCCCTCCTACGCGAGCCATGGTGCGGCGGGTCTCGATATCGTTGCAGCCGAGAGCCTGAGCCTCGCGCCGGGCGCCCGGCACGCGGTCGCCACCGGCTTCGCCATCGCCATTCCCGAAGGCTACGAGGTGCAGGTGCGCCCCCGCTCCGGGCTCGCCCTGAAGCACGGCATCACCTGCCTCAATACGCCCGGCACGATCGACAGCGACTATCGGGGAGAGGTGAAGGTGATCCTCGCCAACTTGGGAGCCGAAGCTTTCGAGATCGTGCGCGGCGAGCGCATCGCGCAATTGGTGCCCGCCCCGGTGCTGCGCGCGAGCTTCGACGAAGTGGAGAGCCTGGACGACACCGCGCGAGGGGGCGGCGGCTTCGGTTCCACCGGGCGATGAGCCTCAGCGACGATCAGCTCGACCGCTACGCCCGCCATATCGTCCTCAAGGAGATTGGCGGAGAGGGTCAGCGCAAGCTCGTCGACGCGCAGGTCGTGCTCGTGGGCGCGGGCGGGATCGGATCGCCGGCCATCCAGTATCTGGCGGCAGCCGGCGTCGGTGCGATGCGCGTGATCGACGATGACGAGGTCGCGCTGGACAACCTCCAGCGCCAGACGCTGTTCGGCACAGCGGACGTCGGCAAAGCCAAGGCCGAGGTCGCGCGGGATGCCGTGGCGAGGCTGAATCCGGACGTACGGTTCGAGGCCGTGCGCGAACGCCTGACCGGGAGCAACGTCGCGGACTTGCTCGGCGAGGCGGACGTGGTGCTCGATGGCTCCGACAATTTTGCGACGCGGCTGATCGTTTCGGACTATTGCATCGCCGCCCGCATCCCGCTCGTCTCCGCCGCCATCGGCCAATTCCAGGCGCAGATCGGGACCTTTCGGGGCTGGGAGGCGGACAAGCCATGCTATCGCTGCTTCGTCGGCGATGCTTTCGACGCGGAGGATTGCGACAGCTGCTCGGAGCTGGGCGTGCTCGGGGCAATGGTGGGCATCGCCGGCAGCTGGGCGGCGATGGAGGTTATTCGCGAGATTGTCGGCTTCGGCGAAGATCCCACGGGCAAGCTCCACGTCTTCGATGGCCTGAGGCCTGGCCTGCGAACGATCAGGATCGTCAAGGACCCGGCCTGCAAGGGCTGCAAGGGCTAGAAGAGCTCGGGCCTGCGAATGCGGAGCGCCTGGACGAGCGTCAGCGTCTTGGCGTCGCGCAGCCGTCCCGTCTCGGCCATTGCCCAAAGTTCGGAGAGCGGCACCTCCTTCACACGGACATGTTCTTCCTCCTCGGGAAGGCCCCCGCCGGGGCCCACCCGGTCCTGCCCGCGATATTCGGCCAGATAATAGTCCACTCGCTCGGTGGAGGTGGCAGGCGTCGCCCAGACGCGCGCGACATGGTGAAGGTCATGCAGGCTGAGCCCACCTTCCTCCATCGCTTCCCGGCGGGCCGCATCCGCCGGATCGTCGTCTTCGACCATGCCCGCGATCACTTCGAGCATTCGTTCCTCGCCGACGTAAAGGACGGGAGGCCGCGCCTCGGTGATCAGCGTCGCCACACGCCGATCAGGATCGAAGGGCAGCACGGCCGCGCCGGTTGGATGCTCGACGATCTCACGCTCGATCTCCTCACCCGATGCGAGTTTCAGCTTGAGCATGAGGACGTCGAACCAGCCTTTGTAGGCGGTGCGGGAGGCAAGCAGGCGGTCGATCACTCCGCCCCAAAGTTCGTCGGCCGGGGCGGTTCCATCCCTCTTTTGCGACGGCGCTTCGTCTCAGACAAGAAGCGCATTGAGCTGTATGAGGCTCGGCACCGCGAGCAGCAGGCCGACCACGACATCGAAGGCACGGATCGGGCGCAGGCTTCGACCGCGCGGCTTGAGGGCGGCGTCGAGCAACGTGATCAGCAGGATCGATATCCCGCAAATCGCCGCCACCGCGAGCGCCGCAAGAAACGCCCACAGGACCCGCTCCTGCAGGGCCGCGTAGAGCGGCCACAGCACCAGCGCCGCGAGCCCGGCGCTGACGCCCAGGCCCGTTGCCCTGCCGATCGTCCACCAGCGCAGCATCAGGCCTTCTTCTTGGCGGGCGCTTTCTTCTTCGCAGGCGCTTTGGCCACGGGCTTGTCGGCCGCGGCCTTCTTCGCCGGCGCCTTGCGGCCCCTGCCCTTCTTCGGCGGCGGGCCCTTGGCGGCCCGGTCGTCGATGAGCTGCGCCGCTTCCTCAAGCGTCAGCGCGTCGGGCGCGAGGCTCTTGGGGAGGGTCGCGTTGGTGGTGCCGTCGGTCACATAAGGGCCGAACCGCCCTTCCATCAGCTTGATCTCGGCTTCGGTGCGCGGATGGGCTCCGAGCACCTTGAGCGGCTCACGCGCGCCCCTCGCCCGGCCGCCGCCGTTCGCCGCATCGGCGAGCTTGGCGACCGCGGCATTCATGCCGGTCTCGAACACGTCGGCGGTGGAGCCGAGCTTCGCATATTTGCCGTCATGGGCGAGATAGGGGCCGTAGCGGCCAATGGACGCAGTGATCGGATTGCCGCTCTCCGGATGCGCGCCGATCGTGCGCGGAAGCGAGAGCAGCCGGACCGCCAGATCGAGGTCGAGCTCGCCCGCATCCTTTGGGATCGAGGCGCGCTTGGCCTCCTTGCCCTCGCCCATCTCGACATAGGGTCCGAAGCGGCCGGTCTTGCGCAGCACGTCCTGATCCGTCTCCGGGTGCTTGCCGAGCAGCTCCGGCCCGCTGTCTTCGCCAGCCTCCTCGCCGCCCTGGCCGAAGCGGCGGGTGAACTTGCATTCGGGGTAGTTAGAGCAGGCGACGAAAGCGCCGAATTTGCCGCCGCGCAGCGCCAGCCGGCCTTCGCCGCAGGCCGGACACAGGCGAGCGTCGGAGCCGTCGGCCTTGTCGGGGAACAGATAGGGCGCCAGGAACTCGTCGAGCGCGACGGTGATCTCCGACGGCTTCTGCTCCATGATCTCGACGGTCTTCGGCTTGAAGTCGCGCCAGAAGGCTTCGAGCACGGCCTGCCATTCCGCGCGGCCGCCGGAGATGTCGTCGAGGCTGTCCTCGAGACCGGCGGTGAAATCGAACGACACGTAGCGCTCGAAGAAGCGCTCCAGGAACGCGGTCAGCAGCCGCCCGCTCTCCTCCGGGAAGAAACGGTTCTTGTCGGTCCGCACATATTCGCGGTCCTTCAGCGTCTGAAGGATCGCGGCGTAGGTGGAAGGGCGGCCGATGCCGAGCTCCTCCATCTTCTTGACCAGGCTCGCTTCCGAATAACGGGGCGGCGGCTGGGTGAAATGCTGCTCGGAGACGACCCGCTTTTTGGCGGGCGAGTCGCCTTCGGAGAGGCGCGGCAGCCGGCGGCTGTCCTCGTCACCCTCATCGTCGCGGCCCTCTTCGTACAAGGCCATGAAGCCGGGAAAGAGCACGACCTGCCCGGTCGCGCGAAGCGCCGTCTGGCCCGTGCCGTCGGTGAGTTCCACGGTGGTCCGCTCGAGGCGAGCCGACGCCATCTGGCTGGCCAGCGCACGCTTCCAGACGAGGTCGTAGAGGCGCGCGTGATCGCCGGAGCCGACGCGGTCGCGGCTGAAGTCGGTGGGCCGGATCGCCTCGTGCGCTTCCTGCGCATTCTTCTGCTTGGAGGTGTAGACGCGCGGCTTGTCCGGCACATAGCCGCCATCGTAGCGGGTCGCGATTGCCTTCCGCGCAGCCGAGATCGCCTCGGGAGCGAAGTCGACGCCGTCGGTCCGCATGTAGGTGATCGCGCCGTCCTCGTAGAGGCCCTGCGCCACCCGCATCGTGTGGCTGGCCGAGAAGCCCAGTTTGCGCGCCGCTTCCTGCTGGAGCGTCGAGGTGGTGAAAGGCGGCGGCGGGTTGCGAGTGAAGGGCTTGGTCTCGACCGAGGCGACGCTGAAACGCCCCGCCTCCACGGCTGCCTTGGCCGCCTCGGCGGTGCCTTGATCGCCGATCGTCAATCGGTCGATCTTGTCGCCCCGGAAGCGCACGAGGCGGGCCAGAAACTCGGTCCCGTCCGCTTCCATGAACGCGGCGACGCTCCAATATTCCTGCGCCTTGAAAAGCTCGATCTCACGCTCGCGGTCCACGATCAGGCGCAGCGACACGGATTGGACGCGGCCGGCCGACTTGGCGCCCGGCAGCTTGCGCCAAAGCACCGGCGAGAGCGTGAAGCCGACCAGATAGTCGAGCGCGCGGCGGGCGCGGTAGGCATCGATCAAATCATGGTCGAGTTCGCGCGGACGCTGCATCGCCTCGGTGACGGCATTCTTGGTGATCGCGTTGAAGGTGACGCGCTCCACATGGGCGGGCAATGCCTTGCGCTTCTGCAGCACCTCCTGGACGTGCCAGCTGATCGCCTCGCCCTCGCGGTCAGGGTCGGTGGCGAGGATCAGCGAATCCGCCTTCTTCGCCTCGTCGGTGATGGCCTTGAGCTGCCGCGCCTTGTCCGCGTACGTCTCCCATTCCATCGCGAAGCCCGCATCCGGATCCACGGAGCCGTCCTTGGGCGGCAGATCGCGGACGTGGCCATAGGAGGCGAGCACTCGAAAGCCCGCTCCAAGATATTTCTCGATGGTTTTTGCCTTGGCGGGCGATTCGACGACAACAAGCTTCATTCAAAAGTTTCCCTCACGCGTACACGTGTAGGGTGGTGAGGGTTAAGAGCAGGCGTCAAGCCCGTTGATGCAGCCCTTGCACGCTGCCTAAGCTGCCGTGTCATGACCGAGCTTCGCACCCTTCGCCTGCTGCTCCGCCGCGCGCGTCCCGAGGACCTCCAGGGGCTTCACGCGGTGCTCTCGAACAAGCAAGCGATGACTTATTGGTCCGAACCGCCGCACGCGAGTATCGATCGGACCCGCGAGTGGCTGGAGGGGATGATCGCCTCCACGCCCGAAGAGAGCGAAGACTTCGTCGTGGTCTATGGCGGCAAGACGATCGGCAAGATCGGCGCCTATCGGCTGCCCGACTTCGGCTACATCCTCTCGCCGGCTTATTGGGGCTTGGGCCTCGGCTCGGAAGCTATGACGGCCTTCCTCGACCATGTCTTCACACGGCCGGACGTCAGCCGCCTGACCGCGGACATAGACCCCCGCAACCTGCCGTCCGTCCGGCTGGTGACGCGCTACGGCTTCGTCGAGACCGGCCGGGCGAGCGGGACCTGGAACACACATCGGCCTGTGCGACAGCATCTATCTTGCGCTGGATAAGGCGGATTACCTCAGGCGAGGCTGACCTTGCCGCCGGCATGGCGCTCCAGGCGGCCGGCAAGCTCCAGCTCCAGAAGAACGGTCTGGACAATCGCGGGCGCGAGGCCGGACTGGCGGATGATCTCGTCGACGCCCACGGGTGTGGGGCTGAGCAGGTCGGAGACGGTGCGGCGCTCTCCCTCGCTTGCATCGGGGGCAGCCGAAGGCGCGGTATAGTCGAGGCCCGGCTGGGCGAGCGGACGCAGGCTGAAGGGGCGGATCGTCTCCAGCACGTCCTCGGCATTCTGGACGAGAATGGCGCCTTCACGGATGAGCTGGTTGCAACCCTGCGCGCGTGGATCCAGCGGTGAGCCCGGGACGGCCATCACGTCGCGGCCGAACTCGGTCGCGTAGCGGGCGGTGATGAGCGAGCCGGAGCGCGGTGCAGCCTCCACGACGACCGTCCCTTGGGCAAGAGCGGCGATGATGCGGTTGCGATAGGGGAAGTGACGCGCCCTGGGCTCGACCCCCGGAGGCTGCTCGGCGACGAGGAGGCCGCGCTCGGCGATCGCGCGCTGGCGCTCCTCATTTTCGGGCGGGTAGAAGATATCGATCCCGCCGGCGATGACACCGATCGTGCCGCTCTCCAGCGAGCCGTCATGCGCGGCGGTGTCGATGCCTCGGGCGAGGCCGGAGACGATCACGGTGCCGGCCGCGCCCACATCCTGCGCCAGCATGCGTGCGAAGCGGCAGGCGGCGGCGGACGCATTGCGTGCTCCCACCATCGCGATCGCCGGCTTTTCGAGCAGAGTGACGTGGCCCTTCACAATCAACGCGGGCGGAGCTGTCTCGATCTCAGCGAGCAAGGGCGGATAAAGGCCCTGCCCGAGGAATAGGTAACGCGCGCCGAGCCTCGCCACCTGCTCGATCTCGCGCTCCACCGAGGCGCGGGAGGCGAGTCTCGGCGCCCGTCCCCCGCCCCGCGTGGCGAGATCCGGCACCGCGTCGAGGGCGGCCGAGGCCGAGCCGAAGCGGGCGAGCAGGTGGAAGTAGGTGACCGGGCCGATATTGTCCGACCGGATCAGCCGCAGCCGCGCGATCTGGTCCTCCGAGGCGGACACCTCAAGCATCCTTCGAGCGGCCGAGCTTCGGCTCGGTGCCGGCAATAAGCCGCTCGATATTGCCGCGATGCTTCCAGGCGATCAGCAGGCCGAAGCCGAGATAGAGCAGCACCAGATCGAAGCGCACCAGCAGGGCGGCGGCGACGGGGGCGGACAAGGCGGCGGCGATCCCGGCCACCGACGAGAAGCGGCTGAAGAGCAAAGTGCCGATCCACACCGCCGCATAGATGAGCGAGGACGGCCAGTGCAGCGCGGCCATGACCCCGAACAGGGTCGCGACGCCCTTGCCGCCGTGGAAGCGGAGCCAGACCGGATAAAGATGGCCGAAGATCGCCCCGGCTGCGGCGAGCGGCTCATGTCCGGGCGAGGTCGCGCTCACGATCAGCACCGCCGCCGTGCCCTTGAGGCCGTCGAGGATCAGGGTCAGTGCCGCCAGCCCCTTGCGCCCGGTGCGCAGCACGTTGGTGGCACCGATATTGCCCGAGCCGACCTTCCTGAGGTCGCCCGCTCCCGCCATCCGCGTCAGCAGCACGCCGAACGGGATCGAGCCCAGCACGTAGCCGAGCAGCAGCGAGAGCAATGGCCCTGCAAGGATCTCAGGCGTCAGCATCGTCCCCCACGGTCGCTGGATTATCAGCAAAAAATGGCCCTGCCTATACGCTCGGCAGCGCCCTCAGCGGCTTGCGGCAGGCCCCGCGGCCGCTAAAGCGCCGCCATGGGCCACACGCGACCGCTGCTCGTCTTCGACTCCGGCATCGGAGGGTTGTCGGTGCTGCGCCCCATCCGCGAGCTGCTGCCGCGAGCGCCGATCGTCTATGTCGCCGACAGCGCCGGCTATCCCTATGGCACCAAGCGCGCGGGCGAGATCGAGGCGCGCGTGCCCGCATTGCTCGGCCGCTTGTCCGAGCGGTTCGACCCCGAGCTGATCGTCATCGCCTGCAACACCGCCTCCACGATCGCGCTCGACGGCGTTCGAGCCGCGCTGGACGTGCCGATCGTCGGTACCGTGCCCGCCATCAAGCCGGCCGCCGAGCGCTCCCAAAGCCGAGTTATCGGCGTGCTTGGCACCAAGGCCACTGTGCGCCAGCCCTACGTGGATCGGCTGGCGAGCGAATTCGCAGCCGATTGCACGGTGATCCGCCACGGCTCGGCCGAGCTGGTCGACCTCGCCGAGTCCAAGCTCCGCGGTGAGACCGCCGACACCGCCGCTTATGCCGAAATTATGGACGGGCTCCTGTCCCAGCCCGACGGAGAGCGGATCGACACGGTGGTGCTCGCCTGCACCCACTTTCCGCTGGTCGAGGAAGAGCTTGCGGCTGCCTCTCCCCACCCGCTCGCCTTCGTCGACGGCAAGGAAGGGATTGCCCGCCGCACCGCCTGGCTGCTGCGCGACAAACTATGGCCGGACGAGCCCGGCGAAGGCCGTGCCCTCTTCACTCGCTGGGCGCCGGAGCTCGAGCGCTACCGCGTGGGGTTGGCGAATTACGGGCTGGAGCTTATAAAGGGTTCGGGCCGCTAGCGCCCGTGTTGCAAGCCGTTACCGCTGGCTTTTCGGGCGCGATCGGCACTATGGGCGGCAAAGCCACCGGGAGCGGGAATTGGACTATCAGCGCATCTTCGCGCAGGCGATCGACCGGCTGCATGCCGAAGGACGATATCGCGTCTTCATCGACATCCTGCGCAACAAGGGCGCCTATCCCAATGCCCGCTGCTTCGCAGGCCATAACGGGCCCAAGCCGATCACCGTCTGGTGCTCCAACGACTATCTCGCCATGGGGCAGCATTCCAAGGTAATCGAGGCGATGGAGGAGGCGCTGCACGACGTCGGCGCCGGCTCCGGCGGCACCCGCAACATCGGCGGCAACACCCATTATCACATCCAGCTCGAGGCCGAGCTTGCCGACCTGCACGGCAAGGAAGCGGCGCTCCTTTTCACCTCCGGCTACATTTCGAACGAGGCGACGCTCGCCACGTTGGGCAAGCTGCTGCCCGGCTGCGTGATCTTCTCCGACGAGCGCAATCACGCTTCGATGATCGCCGGCATTCGCAATTCCGGCTGCGAGAAGCGCGTCTTCCGCCACAACGACCTCGATCATCTGGAAGAGCTGCTCGCCGCCACTGACCCGGAGGCGCCGAAGCTGATCGCGTTCGAGAGCGTGTATTCGATGGACGGCGACGTCGCCCCGATCGCCGCCATCTGCGACCTCGCTGACAAATATAACGCCCTCACCTATCTCGACGAAGTTCATGCCGTCGGCATGTACGGCCCGCGCGGCGGCGGTATCTCGGAGCGTGACGAGGTGGCCCACCGCCTCACCATCATCGAAGGGACGCTCGGCAAAGCCTTTGGCGTGATGGGCGGCTACATCACCGCCGACCGCAACATTGTCGACGTGGTGCGCAGCTACGCGCCCGGCTTTATCTTCACGACTTCGCTCTCGCCCGTCCTCGTTGCCGGCGCGCTGGCAAGCGTCCGCCACCTTAAGGGCTCGTCAAGCGAACGTGAGGCGCAGCACGCCAATGCGGCGCGGCTGAAGTCCATCTTCATTGAGGCGGGCCTGCCGGTCATGCCCTCGACGACGCACATCGTGCCGCTGATGGTCGGCGATCCGATCAAGGCGAAGCGGATCAGCGACATCCTGCTCGCCGAATATGGCGTGTACGTGCAGCCCATCAATTATCCCACCGTTCCGCGCGGCACGGAGCGCCTCCGCTTCACCCCCGGACCTGCCCACGGCGAAGAGATGATGCAGGAGCTTGCGACCGCGCTCGCCGAGATCTGGGACCGCCTGGAGATGCGCTTGGCGGCTTGAGGCTGCTCTTGCCGCCGCCATTAGTGGTGGCAGAATCGCACCCGCTCCCCTAAAGCCTGTGCTCCAATCCAACCGGGAGTTTGAACGCGTGGCCGAGCGCATTGCGATCGCATCCGATCATGCCGCCGTCGATCTGAAAGCCGCGCTGGTCGAGCATATGCGCGTAGCGGGCCACGACGTGGTCGATCTCGGCCCTTCCACCACCGATTCCGTGGACTACCCCTCCTACGGCTACAAGCTGGCGGACGTCATCGGTTCCGGCCGCGCCGACAAGGGCATCGCGCTTTGCGGCTCCGGCATTGGCATCTCGATCGCCATCAATCGCCACCCCGCCTGCCGCTGCGCGCTCGTGTCCGAGCCGCTGTCGGCGACGCTTGCGCGAACCCATAACGATGCCAACGTCCTTGCCATGGGCGCGCGGCTGGTCGGTCCTGAAATGGCCCGCGCCTGCATCGACGCGTTCCTGGGCGCCAGCTTCCTGGGCGACCGCCATCAGCGCCGCGTGGACCAGCTCTCCAATCCCGATTTCGCGAAGGAACCCGCATGAGCACGCAGCCCGTCAACGCCTTTAGCGATGTCCAGCATCAGGGCTTCTTCACCCAGGCCCTGCGTGGGAGCGACAGCGCGGTTGCCGACGCGATCGCCTCCGAGCTCGACCGGCAGCAAAACCAGATTGAGCTGATCGCGTCGGAGAACATCGTCTCCAAGGCCGTGCTGGAGGCGCAAGGTTCGGTCCTCACCAACAAATATGCGGAAGGCTATCCCGGCCGCCGTTACTATCAGGGCTGTGCGCCGTCGGATGCCGTGGAGACGCTGGCGATCGAGCGCGCCAAGCAGTTGTTCGGCTGCGGCTTCGCGAACGTCCAGCCGCATTCCGGCGCACAGGCGAACGGAGCGGTGATGCTGGCGCTGACCAAGCCCGGCGACACCATTCTCGGCATGAGCCTCGATGCCGGCGGCCACCTCACGCACGGTGCTAAGCCGGCTTTGTCCGGCAAGTGGTTCAATGCCATTCAATATGGAGTCCGTGAGGGCGATCAGTTGATCGACTTCGATCAGGTCGAGGGACTCGCCCGCGAGCACAGGCCGACCCTCATCATCGCCGGTGGCTCGGCCTATCCGCGACACATTGACTTCGCCCGCTTCCGCGACATTGCTGACGAAGTCGGCGCGATCTTCATGGTGGATATGGCTCATTTCGCCGGCCTCGTGGCGGCGGGCGAGCACCCCTCCCCGTTCGGCCATGCTCACGTCGTCACCACCACTACGCACAAGACGCTTCGCGGCCCGCGCGGAGGCATGGTGCTGACCGACGACGAGCCGATCGCGAAGAAGATCAACTCGGCCGTGTTCCCGGGCTTGCAGGGCGGTCCGCTGATGCACGTCATCGCCGCCAAGGCGGTAGCGTTCGGCGAGGCGCTCCAGCCCGGCTTCAAGAGCTATGCCCGCGCCGTGATCGCCAATGCAAAGGCGCTCGCCGGGCGGCTGCAGGAGCGCGGAGCGGATCTGGTTGCGGGCGGAACCGACACCCACCTCGCGCTCGTCGATCTGCGCCCGCTCGGCATCACCGGCAAGGATGCGGACGAGGCGCTCGAGCGCTCGGCCATCACCTGCAACAAGAACGGCATCCCCTTCGATCCGCTGCCGCCGGTTAAGACCAGCGGCATCCGCGTCGGCTCTCCCGCGGGCACGACACGCGGCTTCGGCGTGGCCGAGTTCCGCGACATCGCCGACATGATCGCCGATGTTCTGGAAGGCCTGCGAGCCAATGGCCCTGACGGCAACGGTGCCGTCGAAGCGGGCGTGAAGGCGCGCGTGCGCGAACTGTGCGAGCGCTTCCCGATCTATCAGGACTTTTAATTGCGCTGCCCGTTCTGCTCGCATGAAGCCAGCCAGGTGAAGGACAGCCGTCCGACGGAAGACGGATCGGCCATTCGCCGGCGGCGTCAGTGCGAGGATTGCGGCGCGCGCTTCACCACCTTCGAGCGCATCCAGCTACGCGAGCTGACCGTGGTCAAATCCCAGAGCCGCCGCGAGCCGTTCGACCGCACCAAGCTCGAACGCTCGGTCGCGATCGCGCTCCGCAAGCGGCCCGTGCCGCCCGAGCGGATCGACAAATTGCTCTCCTCTATCCAGCGCCAGCTGGAGACCAGCGGCGAAAGCGAAGTCTCCTCCAGCACCATCGGCGAGATGGTGATGAACGCCCTCAAGGCGCTCGACACCGTCGCCTATATCCGCTTCGCCTCCGTGTACAAGGACTTCCGCGAGGCGCGCGACTTCGAGGAGTTCGCAGGCACGGTCGCGGAGGCCGCCCGGGAGTGAACCCCCCTGCCATAGTGCTGGTCCGGCCGCAGCTTGGCGAGAATATCGGCAAGGCGGCACGGGCGATGCTGAACTTCGGCCTCTCCGACTTGCGGCTGGTCAACCCGCGCGACGGCTGGCCCAACCCTTCGGCCGGCCCGGCTGCATCCGGCGCCGACATCGTGCTGGAGCGCGCCCGCGTCTTCGCGACGGTTGCCGAGGCCGTAGCGGACTGCCCCTTCGTCTATGCGACGACGGTTCGTAAGCGCGGTCTCGTGGTGCCGATCCTCACGCCCGAACAAGCGGCGGTTGAGATAAGAAGCCAAGCGGGCGCTTCCGCTATCCTGTTCGGGGCCGAGCGATCGGGGCTAGAGACGGAAGACGTCGCCATCGCCCAGAAAATCGTGACCGTCCCGATCAACCCACAATTTGGCTCGCTGAACCTCGCCCAGGCCGTAATCCTCATGGCCTACGAATGGTCCAAGCACGAGCAACTGGCAGTTCCAACCGAAGGGGATGAGGCGGAGCCCCGGGCCACTCAGGAGCAGCTCGAGGGGCTGATCGGCCAGTTCGACGAAGCGCTTGCCGCCGCTGGCTATTATTTCCCGCCCGACCGCATCCCCGCGACCCGCAAAACGATGCGCACGATTCTCAGCAAGGCCGGCTGGTCGAACCGCGAGATCCAGGCGCTGCGCGGGATGATCCGAACCCTTGTGCAGCCGCGCCGCCGAGGTTGACTTCCGCCGCACGAGCCGCCACATGCCGCGCTTCGCAATTGGCTCCGCACCCCTGGTGAAGCGGCGGCCGCGTCCGATGCAAGGTCGGACGGTGCGATTCCGGGGACTTTCCGCCCGTCAAGGGCAGCAGCAAATTGAGGTGACACATGTCGAAGCGCTCAAGCGCCAAGTATAAGCTCGACCGCCGCATGGGCGAGAACGTCTTCGGACGGCCCAAGAGCCCGGTCAACAAGCGCGAATATGGCCCCGGCCAGCACGGCCAGCGCCGCAAGGGCAAGGTGTCGGACTTCGGCATCCAGCTGCGCGCCAAGCAGAAGCTCAAGGGCTATTACGGCGACGTCACCGAGAAGCAGTTCAAGCAGACTTTCCAGCAGGCGAGCCGCATGAAGGGCGACGCCTCGCAGAACCTCATCGGCCTCCTCGAGCGCCGGCTAGACATGGTCGTGTATCGCGCGAAGTTCGCTCCGACGATCTGGGCCGCGCGCCAGATCGTCAACCATGGTCACATCCGGGTCAACGGCTCCAAGTGCAACATCGCGTCGGCCCGTGTGAACGTCGGCGACGAGATCACGCTCGGCCCCAAGGCGCAGGAGATGGCACTGGTAATGGAAGCGCAGAGCCTCGCGGAGCGCGACATCCCCGATTACGTGGTTCCGGACGGAGCCGCCAAGGTCACCTACACGCGCGTGCCCACGCTCGACGAGGTGCCCTATCCGGTTAAGATGGAGCCGAACCTGGTGGTCGAGTTCTACTCGCGCTGATCGGTCCAGCCGCACCTGCAGTTTCGAAGAGGGCGGTCCATCGGGGCCGCCCTTTTTGATTCTTGCACTCGCGAAACGGCGCTGCCATGCACCCGGCGCGGGGGTCGATGGAAAGGCTTGCTATGCGTCTGAGCTTCCTCTTTTTCCCGGCCGCAGCCCTGACGCTGGCCGCCTGCGCGCAAACCGGCGCCCGCCAAGGTCCCGGAACCGCCGTCGCTCCGGCCCAGATCTCGCAGGCCACGCTCGCCACCGCGACGCAGATCCTCTCCTCCGATGAATATGAAGGCCGCGCGCCGACCACTCCCGGAGAGGAGAAGAGCGTGCGCTTCATTTCCGAGCGGTTCCGGGCGGCGGGGCTGCAGCCGGGCAACAAGGGGAGCTGGTTCCAGGACGTGCCGCTGGTCGAGACGACCGCGACGCCCACCGCGCTGCGCATCACTGGCGGCAACGGCCCGCTCACCTTCAATTACCGCACCGACATGGTCGCCAACAGCTATCAGGTGCAGCCGCGCATCTCGCTCCAGAACAGCGACATCGTCTTCGTCGGCTACGGCATCAACGCGCCCGAGCGCGGCTGGAACGATTATGCCGGCGTCGATGTGCGCGGCAAGACCGTCATCATCCTGGTCAACGATCCCGATTACCAGACACCGGGCCTGACCGGCCCTTTCAACGGCCGCGCCATGACCTATTATGGCCGCTGGACCTACAAATATGAGGAAGCCGCGCGACAAGGCGCCGCCGCCGCGCTGATCGTCCACGAGACGGAGCCCGCCTCCTACGGCTGGAACGTCGTCCAGTCCTCCTGGACCGGTCCGCAATATAATATGGACGATCCGGGCAATCACATGGACCAGTCCAAGGTGATCGGCTGGCTGACGCGCGATGCGGCCGCGCGGCTGTTCGCGAACTCAGGGGCCGACTATGCCCAGCTCAGCCAGGCGGCCAAGCAGAAGGGCTTCCGCGCGGTGCCGCTCAAGAGCAAGGCGTCGGTCTCGCTCACCCAAGCCATCAAGCGGCAGAAATCGCGCAATGTGGTCGGGCTGCTCGCCGGCCGGACACGCCCCAATGAATATGTGATCTACACCGCGCACTGGGACCATCTCGGCCGCTGCGACGCCGACAAGACGGGCGACGACATCTGCAACGGCGCGCTCGACAACGCCACTGGCACCGCGGGTCTGATCGCGCTCGCCGAAGCGCATGCCAAAGCGGGACCCTCCGATCGCTCGATCATCTTTCTCGCCGTCACCGCCGAGGAGTCGGGATTACTCGGCTCGCGTTATTATGGCGAGAACCCGATCTTCCCCCATGCGCAGACGGCCGGCGGCATCAACATGGATGGCCTCAACGTCATGGGGAACACACGGGACCTGATCGTCATCGGCCGCGGCAAATCGGAGCTTGAGGATTATTTCGAGCGTGCCGCGCAGGACATGCAGCTCACCGTCAAGAACGAGCCGACACCGGAAGCCGGCTACTATTACCGCTCCGACCATTTCAGCCTCGCCAAGTTCGGCGTGCCGATGCTCTATGCCGAGGGCGGCGAGGATTTCGTCAACGGCGGCATCGCGGCCGGAAGCTCGGCTGCGGCGGATTACCGCGCCAACCGCTACCACCAGCCGAGCGACGAATATGATCCCCGCTGGGACTGGTCGGGAGCCATCCGCGATCTCCAAATCTATTATCGCATCGGCCGCGAGTTGGCGAAAAGCGATGCTTGGCCGAACTGGCGCCAGGGCGACGAGTTTCGCGGCATCCGCGACCGCTCGCGCGCCAGCATCACCGCCGCACGATGAGCGCACGCCAGCCGCCCGAATGGGCGGAGCATGATTGGGTCTGGATCGGCTTTCCCAGCCACGGGGAGCTCTGGGAAAACGATCTCGGGCCGGCCCGCGAGGAGGTGATCGCCTTTGCGCGCGCGGTTCATGCCGACGGCGCGGGCGAGGAAGTGCGGCTGGTGGCCGCCGATCCCGCTTCGGCGCGAGTGGCCAAGGAGATGGCGCCCTTCGCCAGCGTTGTTCAGGAGCCGTTCGGCGACATCTGGCTGCGCGACACCGGGCCGATCATCCTCAAGGAGCGCGGCTTGCCGCGGGCGGCGAGCTTCCGCTTCAACGGTTGGGGCGGGAAATATGATCTGGAGGGCGACGGTACGATCGGCCTCCGCCTTGCCCACACGGCTGACCTCGAAGCTGCACGGCGCGACTGGATCCTGGAAGGCGGCGCGATCGACGTGGACGGGACGGGCCTCGTCGCCACCACCGAGCAGTGCCTGCTCAACCCGAATCGAAACCTGGGTTTCAGCCGCGAGCAGGTGGAAGCACGGCTGCGCGCCGATCTTGGCGCAGACCGTATCCTCTGGCTCGGCGAAGGGCTGCTCAACGATCACACCGACGGCCACGTCGACAACCTCGCCCGATTCGTCGCCGAAGGTCGGCTGGCGCTTCCGGCGCCGACCGGCGATGACGATCCGAACGCGGAGGTCTACGAGGACGCCCGCCGCCGCGCCGAGGCGTTCGGCCTTGAGGTCGTCCCCCTTCCCTCGGCCGGGCGGGTGCTGAGGGATGGCGAGGTGATCCCCGCTTCCTATATGAACTTCTACATCGGCAATGCGGCGGTTGTAGTTCCTATCTACGGCGCGCCCAACGATGACGCCGCCGTGGAAGCGATCGGAGCCTTGTTCCCCGGTCGAAAGGCGGTCGGGCTCCGCGCCGATCATGTGCTGACCGGCGGCGGCAGCTTCCACTGCATCAGCCAGCAGGTCCCCAAGTGACGGCGTTCTGGGTGCGGGCGCTTCTTTCCGGTCTGATTGCCGCGCTCGCTTCAACCATAGCCCGTCGGCAACCGGCGCTCGGCGCGTTGATCGTCTCGCTGCCTTTGGTGTCGGTGCTCAGCATGATCTGGGTGTGGCGCGATGAAGGCGATCCGGTGCGGATGGCAGCCTATGTGCAGAATACCTTCTGGTATTTCCTGCCCTCCATGCCGATGTTCCTGGTGATACCGATGCTGCTTCGGCGTGGCGTCTCCTTTTGGCCGAGCCTCGGGATCGGATGTTTGACGACCATGCTGCTCTACGCAGCCACTGCCGCGATCATGGCGCGGCACGGCGGCAATCTCTAGGATTACGAATGAGCCAAGTCACAGTCGCCGCCCTCCAGCTCGCTTTCTCGGACGTGGTCGAGGAGAATATCGCCGCGGTGACCGAGCTCGTCCGCGAGGCCGCGGCGAAGGGCGCGAAGCTCATCCTGCCTCCGGAGCTGTTCGAAGGTCATTATTTCTGCCGCACGCAGGATGAAGGCCACTTCACCCGCGCCCTCCCCGCCAACGAGCATCCGGTCGTTCAAGCGATGCAGAAGCTCGCTGCCGAGCTTGCGGTCTACATCCCCACCAGCTTTTTCGAAGCCGACGGGCACCACCATTATAACAGCCTCGCCATGATCGATGATCAAGGCGCGGTTATGGGCGTCTACCGAAAGAGCCACATCCCGGACGGACCGGGTTATTCCGAGAAATTCTACTTCCGACCGGGCAACACCGGCTTCAAAACCTTCCGCACGCCGTTCGGCACCGTCGGCCCGGCCGTCTGCTGGGACCAATGGTATCCCGAAACCGCCCGCAGCCTGATGCTGGAAGGCGCCGAGGTCCTGCTCTTCCCGACCGCCATCGGCACCGAGCCGCACGACCCGGACCTCGACACCAGCCGCTTGTGGCGACGCGCGATGATCGGCCATGCCGTGTCGAACGTGGTGCCCGTGGTGGCCGCCAACCGCATCGGCGTCGAGGGCGACCAACGCTTCTACGGCCACAGCTTCATCTGCGACCAGCGGGGCGACATGCTGGCGGAATTCGGCGCCACGGAGACGGGCGTGCTCACCGCCAGCCTCGACCTGAAACAGGCCCGAGCCCACCGCGCCGCCTTCGGCTTTTTCCGCGATCGGCGGCCGGAGCTGTACGGGCGGCTGGCGCAGGATCTTTGATCCGGAAGCTCCGCCCTCAGGCGACCAGCGCGTCGAACAGCGACATCACGCCGTGAAGCACCCCAATACCCAGGAACGGGATCAGCAGTCCGCCACCCAGCGCGGGTGGCGGTCCCTCTGGGGGATCCGGCAGATCTTCTAGGACTCCTCGCATCTCAACGCTCCTGCATCTCGTTGCATAGCGAGGTGCTTCTCGGCCCCGATGAGGCGATGCAGTTGCGACGGACGTGTTTTTGGCGACGACGGGAGTGTTCAGCCGCGGACCCGAAGCGCCCGCGCGAACACCTGCTCGAACATGGCTGCCGTGAGGCGGTTGGTGTTCTGATTGTAGCGCGAGCAGTGGTAGCTATCGATGAGGAGGCGCCCGTCCGGGAGCCGATGCTCCGCCAGGTGGCCGAATTTGTATGCCGAAAGTCGCCCTCCCGCATTGCGCACCGCGGCCCCGTGGGCGATCTGGCCGAGCGCGACCAGCACCCGCACGTTCGGCAGCGCGGCAAGTGAGCGCTCGAGATAGGTGCCGGTGCAGGTCGCGATCTCCTGCGGTGTCGGCTTGTTCTGCGGCGGCAGGCATTTGACCGAATTGACGATCGCCACGCCGTTAAGACGCAGGCTGTCGTCGGGCCGCTCTTCGTAGATGCCCTCGGCAAGGCCGAACTTCAGCAGCGTGTCGTAGAGCAACACGCCCGCATGGTCGCCCGTAAACGGCCGCCCCGTCCGGTTGGCCCCGTGCTTGCCAGGCGCAAGGCCGACGATCGCCAGCCACGCGTCGGGATCGCCGAAGTTCGGCACCGGCGCGTTCCACCAGCTTGGATGCTCGACGCGAAGCTCCTCACGAAAGGCGACGAGGCGCGGGCAAAGCGGGCAGTCGCGCGGCGGCTCGACATGGGGGACGGGCGAGATGGCGGGAAACATCGGCCTCGTCTACGGCCCGGCGGATGGGCAACACAAGCTACGCGATCGCGCTCGGCTCGAACCGAAGGAGCCGCTACGGCTCCCCAGCGGAGACCGTCCGCGCGGCGGCGGAAGCCCTCCGCCCGCTGGCAGTCTCCCGCATACGCCTGACCCCCGCGCTCGGGCCGGCCGGCCGCAGCTTCGCCAACGCCGCGCTGATCCTCGCGAGCGGCGGCGAACCTCCCGAACTGCTTGCCGAGCTCAAGGCGCTCGAACACAGCTTCGGACGCCGGGGCGGCCGCCGCTGGGGCCCGCGCGTGCTCGACCTCGACATCATCCTCTGGTCCCAAGGGACCTGGGCGGACCCGAGCCTCTCCGTCCCGCACCCGCAGTTCCGCACCCGAACGTTCGTGCTGGAGCCGCTGGCAGAACTGGTGCCCGGCTGGCGCGACCCCGTCAGCGGCCTCACCGTGCGCCAACTTCTCACCCGCGCCCGCGCGGCCTCGCCGGTTGACCGCGGCATCCCCCGCACCTAGGTGCACGCCTTGGTCGGGCCCGTAGCTCAATCGGTAGAGCAAGCGACTTTTAATCGAGAGGTTCCGGGTTCGAGTCCCGGCGGGCCCACCACTTTGCCGGACCCTTTTGCCACATGAGCTTCGCCCGCACCCGCTTCTGGATCGCCGCTCTCGTCTTGGGAGTGCTATGGCTTGCGATGCTGTTCTGGGGCGGCCCGGAACAGCAGTGGGACCGGCAGATCTTCGCCGACATTCACGGCGGCGCCAATCAGCAGGTGGTGGGTTGGGCCCGCGCAGCCACGCATCTCGGCGGATGGATCCCGCTGACCATTGCGGGCGTCGCGGCGGTGATTGCGCTAGCCTTCAAGCGCCGGCGCCGCGCGGCCCTGCTCCTCGTCCTGCTGTTCGGCGGCCGCATGGCGGTCGAGCTCCACAAGCTCCTCGCGGGAACGCCGCGCCCGCCGATTGCCGACGAGGTCCTGAACGAAGCCTCGCTCGCCTTTCCGAGCGGCCATGCCGCCAATTCGATGATCACCTATGTCGCGATCGCGCTGCTCGTGCCGGTCGCACAGCGCAACCGCGCCATCGCCGTGGTGCTCGCCATCAGCCTTTCGGTCGTGATCGGTCTCAGCCGCCTCATTCTCGGCGTCCACTGGCCGAGCGACGTGATCGGCGGCTGGGCGTTCGGCCTCTTGTGGGTCGTGATCCTGATGCGCCTCGCCAGCGCCCGGCCGGAACCGGAAGCCGCCGAGCCGACCCGCTAGGGCGGAACGCATCTGCGAGCTCCTTCATTGTAAGCGGTGAAGGAGACCTTTGATGAGCGACGAGAACAACCGCGCCAATGAGCGCGCCGAGACCGCCCGCCGCCACGACGACAGCGATCTCATCGAGAATATGGAAGGGGCGCCCAGCCACGGCAATCGGTCCGGCCACCAGATCAACACAGACATTGCGACGCGCGACGAGTTGAAGCAGGAAGTCGGCGACGGCAGCACCACGCGCGTCCGCGACAGCGACAAGCAGGATGCGAACCTGCCCCGCTTCAACCAGGAATAGCGCCCTAAACCCGCCGGAAGACGACTGACAGGTTGTTGGCCGGCATCTCGATGACGCGGTCGAGCCTGAGCGAATGCCGCTCGGCCTCGGCCGCGACATCCTCCAGGTTACGCAGGCCCCATGCACGGTTGCGCGCTTTAAGCGACATGTCGAACGCTTCGTTGCTGGGCGCCGTCGCCACCCCCGCGCGTCGATAGGGGCCGTACAGGTAGAGCGGAGCGCCGGGCCCGAGCAGGCGCGCGGCCCCGTCCAGAAGCCCGAGCGTCGCCGCCCACGGGCTGATATGGACCATGTTGATGCAGAGGACGGCGTCTGCCTGAGTGATCGGCCAGGTGCCGGTCGCGTCCAGTTGCACCGGCTCGCGCAGGTTCGGCAGGTCTGCGTCGGCAGCCCAGGCCGCGATAGAGGTCAGCGCATCCGGGTCGGGATCGCTCGGCTGCCAGTCGAGCGTAGGGAAGTGACCAGCGAAACAGGTCGCATGCTCGCCGCTTCCACTCGCGACTTCCAGCACCATTCCGTGCGGCGGCAGCACCTCGCGCAGCACCGCCGCGATGGGATCACGGTTGCGCTCGGTCGCCGGCGAACTGCGCTTCACGACGCGCGCGCCCGGCGGCGGGCGAGCGGCTCGCGAGCCACCAGCCAGATCAGCAGACCAAGCGGTCCGGCCATGTAGGTGACCAGCAGGACGGGGGCTTGGAGGAATCGAGCGACGCCCTTGCCGTCCGCGTCGCGCGCGATCCACAGCCCGGTGAAGAGATCGAGCGCCAGGTAATGCGTCCAGCCCACCGTGATTGCCCCGTCGCTTGCGAACATCGCGCGCAGCCCCCGCACCGAATAGTCGGTCAGCGACGCTGCCTCCGCTCCTGGCGCGCGGACCGGATCTATGGCGCCACCAATCAAAGCGAAAAGAAGGACGGCATAGATGAGGCAGAGCAGACCCACTGCCGCATAGAGCACGAGCGAGAGCGTCAGCGGCCGACGTGGCGCCAGCAAGAGCAGCAACCAGCCAATCAGCGCGATCCCATTGGTGGCCGCGAAGATGGACTGCCAACTCAACTCTATTCCGCCGCCTCCGCCTGCTCCGGCTCCTTGTAGACCAGCACCGGCTTGCGCGCCGCCAGCGTCTCGTCCAACCGCCGTCGCGGGGCGTGCACCGGCGCCGCCTTCAGCGATTGATCGCCCGCTTTCGCCCGCTCCGCTACGGAGCGCAGCGCGCCGATGAACTGGTCGAGCGCGGCCTTGCTCTCCGTTTCCGTCGGCTCGATCAGCATCGCGCCGTGGACGACCAGCGGGAAATACATGGTCATCGGGTGGAAGCCCTCGTCGATCAGCCCCTTGGCGAGGTCGAGCGTGCCGAGGCCGTCCCGGAAGCCTTTGTCGCTGAACAGGGCCTCGTGCATGCACGGGCCGCTCGCGCCGAACGGCGCGTCGAGCACGTCCTCCAGGCTCCTCAGAATGTAGTTGGCGTTGAGGACGGCGTCTTCGGAGACCTGCCGGAGCCCGTCGGCGCCGTGGCTGAGGATGTAGGCCATCGCACGAGTGAACATGCCCATCTGGCCGTGAAAGGCGGTCATGCGGCCGAAGCTCTGCCCGTGATGCTCGCCTGCACTCTCCTCCTCCACCAGCGTGAACTGATCGCCCTGGCGCTCGACGAAGGGCAAAGGTGCGAACGGCGTCAGCGCTTCGGAGAAGACCACTGGCCCTGAGCCCGGCCCACCGCCGCCATGCGGCGTCGAGAAGGTCTTGTGGAGATTGATGTGCATCGCATCGATGCCGAGGTCACCCGGACGAACGCGCCCGACGATCGCGTTGAAGTTGGCGCCGTCGCAATAAACCAGCCCACCCGCCGCGTGGACCGCTTCGGAGATGGCGGCCATGTCCGGCTCGAACAGCCCGCAAGTGTTCGGGTTGGTGATCATCACCGCGGCCACGTCGGGGCCCAGGCGGCTCTTCAGCGCATCGAGATCGACGCGACCGCGCTCGTTGGCCGGGATGTTCTCGACGCGGTAGCCGACGAAGGCGGCCGTGGCGGGGTTGGTGCCGTGGGCGCTCTCCGGCACCAGCACCACTTCGCGCGCATCACCGCGCGCTTCGAGCGCCGCGCGGATCGCGAGCAATCCGCAGAGTTCGCCATGAGCGCCGGCCTTGGGGCTCATCGCAACCGAGTGCATCCCGGTGAGCTTGATCAGCCATTCGCCGAGCATCTCAATCAGCGCCAGCGCGCCCTGAACGGTGTCGGTCGGCTGGAGCGGGTGGATGTCGGCAAAGCCCGGCATCCGCGCCACCTTCTCGTTGAGACGCGGATTGTGCTTCATCGTGCACGATCCAAGCGGGAAGAGGCCGAGATCGATTGCATAATTCTGGCGGCTGAGGCGCGTATAGTGGCGCACCGTCTGCGGCTCGGTGAGGCCGGCAAGGCCGATCGGCCGGTTGCGCTCAAGGCCGCCGAGCCGTGTTGCCGCGGAGGGCTTCGGCTCCAGGTCTACGCCGGTGGTGCCGGTGTCGCCAAGCTCGAAGATCAGAGACTCCTCGAGCATCAGCGCCCGATTGCCGGTGAAGGTTTCGGTCTCGCCTCCGCCCTCGCTTGCGCCCATGTCGGGCCTCCAACCGCTCGGATTCACGTTCATGCCAATGCCTCCTCGAGCGCGCCGGCCAGCGCCTCGACATCCTGATCTGTGACGGTTTCGGTGACGACGATAACGAGGCCGTTCTGCAGGGCTTCCGCGCCGGGAAAAAGACGGCCCAGCGACACCCCGCCGAGCACGCCGCGCTCCGCCATCGCTCGCACGACCGGCCGAGCCTCCTTCGGCAGCCGCAGCGTGAACTCGTTGAAGAAGGCGCCGCTCACCAGCTCCACGCCCGGCACTTGAGCCAGGCGCTCCGCCGCCAAGATAGCCTTGGCGTGATTGAGTTCGGCAAGCTGCCGCAGCCCCTTCTCCCCCAGCAACGTCATGTGGACGGAGAAGGCCAGCGCGCAGAGGCCGCTGTTCGTGCAGATGTTGGAAGTCGCCTTCTCGCGGCGGATATGCTGCTCGCGGGTCGAGAGCGTCAGCACGAAGCCGCGCTTCCCCTCCGCATCCACCGTCTCGCCGCACAGGCGCCCCGGCATCTGGCGAACGAACTTCTCCTTGCAGGCGAACAGGCCGACATAGGGGCCGCCGAAATTGAGGCCGACGCCGATCGCCTGGCCTTCTCCCACGACGATGTCGGCGCCCATCTCGCCCGGCGAGCGAACAAGGCCCAGTGCCACGGGCTCCGTCACCACGGCGATCAGCAGGGCGCCCGCCGCGTGAGCGCGGGCGGCGAGCTCGGACAGGTCCGTGATGTGGCCGAGGATGTTGGGATATTGGACCACGACCGCGCTGGTCTCGCGGTCGATCCCGCCGAGCAGCCGCTCCATGTCATCGCCGGGAGCGCCGTCGGTCAGCTGCGGCAGCGCGATGTCGAGCGTATCGCCCGTGAACTTCGCCATCGTCTTCGCCACGGAGACGTAGTGCGGATGCAGGCCCGCCGAGACCATGGCCTTGCCGCGGCGGGTGACGCGCCGGGCCATGCTGATCGCCTCCCAGCAAGCGGTCGATCCGTCGTACATCGAAGCATTGGCGACATCGCACCCGTAGAGGCGCGCGACTTGCGTCTGGAACTCGAACAAGGCTTGCAGCGTCCCTTGCGCGATCTCGGGCTGATACGGCGTGTAGCTGGTCAGGAACTCGCCGCGCTGGATCAGGTGATCGACACTGGCGGGAATATGGTGCTTGTAGGCGCCGCAGCCGATGAAGAAGGGCACTTCGCCCGCCACCATGTTCCGGCGCGCCAGGGTGCCGAGCTGCCGCTCGACCGAGAGCTCGCTGGCATGATCGGCCAGGCCCTCGATCTTGCCGCTCAGACGTGCGGCTTCGGGAACGTCGACGAACAGGTCGTCGACCGAATTCGCGCCAACCGTCCGCAGCATCTCGCGGCGGTCGGCTTCGGCAAGAGGAAGATAGCGCATCTAGAGGGGCTTTCTCATCGTGAAGCGGAGGCGGACATAATCGGCAAACCAGCTGCCGTCGGGGCGCTGGAGGGTGGATGCGGTCACTGGCTGTCGCAGAAGGCCTTGTATTCGTCGGCGCCCATCAGGCCGTTCAGCTCCGAATTGTCGGAAAGCCTGAGCTTGAAGAACCAGCCGTCGCCCTCGGCCGCGCTGTTCACGAGCGCGGGGTCGTCGACCAGCGCCTGATTGCCCTCGACGACTTCACCGCTGACGGGAGCGTAGACGTCGGAGGCAGCCTTTACCGACTCGACGACGGCCGCTTCCTTGCCCTTCTGGAGCTGCGTGCCTTCCGACGGCACCTCGACGAACACCACGTCGCCCAATTGCGCCTGAGCGAAGTCGGTGATGCCGACCGTCGCCGTGTCACCCTCGACGCGGATCCATTCATGTTCCTTGGTGAAATAGGTGTTCATTCAAGCGGCTCCCTTGCGGTGGTAGCGGTGGGGGACGAAGGGCGTCGGCACGACCCGCGCCTGGAAGAGCTTGGCGCGCTGCGACAAAGTGATCTGGGTGCCGGGCGCGGCCATCGCGGCGGGCACATAGGCCATCGCGATCGGCGCTTCGAGCATCGGCGAGAAGCCGCCGCTGGTGACGCGGCCGATGTCATTGCCTTCGCCGTCCACGACCATGGCGCCCTCACGGACCGGCTGCCGGCCCTCGACGGCTAGACCCACGCGTCGGGTGATCGTTCCCTGCTCAAGTTCCAACTGGATGCGCTGCGCGCCCGGGAAGCCGCCTTCGGCGCGGCGCCGCTTGGAAAGGGCGAAGGTGAGGTCCGCTTCGACCGGCGTGGTCTGCTCGTCGAGGTCGTGGCCGTAGAGTGGAAGGCCCGCTTCCAGCCGAAGCGAGTCACGCGCGCCAAGGCCGATCGGCTTCACTTCAGCCTGCTCGGTGAGCAGGTCCGCAGCGCGCGTCACGTCGGCGGCGGACACGGAAATCTCGAAGCCGTCCTCGCCGGTATAGCCCGAGCGGCTGATCCACGCGTCGACGCCGCCGATCGAGAAGCTGCCGCCAGTCATGAAGCCGAGTTCCTCGACGCCGGGCGCGATACGGCTCAGCGCCTGCTCGGCTTTCGGCCCCTGGAGCGCGAGCAGCGCCTGCTCGGTCATGTGCGTCAGCGCGACCGTCCCGGGAAGCCGCTGCTGGAGGTGGGCGATGTCGCCTTCCTTGGTCGCGCCGTTCACGACGAGGTAGAAGGTGTCGCCGCGGCGGGTTGCCATAAGGTCGTCGATGATGCCGCCATGATCGTTCAGCAGCAGCGAGTAACGGAGGCGCCCATCCTTCACGAGCGACATGTCGGCCGGGAGAAGCCTCTCGAGCGCCGCGTCCAGCTCGCTGCCGGCGATGGTGAGCTGTCCCATGTGGCTGACGTCGAACAGACCGGCCGACTCGCGGGTCCAGCGATGCTCGGCCATGATGCCCTCGTACTGGATCGGCATGTGGTAGCCGGCGAACGGCACCATGCGGGCTCCGCGCGAGCGATGCCATTGATCGAGAGGGAGGGTCTTTTCGGCTTCGCTCATTCCAGTCTCCAAAGGCGCGTCTCGGCAGGTCCAAGGCGGACCTTCAGGATACCGAAACCCCCTCTGTCACTGGACCTGAGAGCTTTCACGCGCCGTGCGACGGGCGGGCTTACCCCTTCGGTGGTTCACCTTCGCGCACAGGCTCCGGCGGACGCTTTCCAGAGTGTCTTGTGGCCGCGCGGTCCTTTTGCCTGAGAGATTCCGGGGCGGTTGCTCCTTCGGCGCCGGCGGCTTTCGCCGCCAAACTCTCCCGCGCGTCACCCGATCTACGAACCCATCGAACTGTGATTTCGATGAGAACCCAAGATCGGCGACCCGGCCGCTGTGACGACAGCCGCCAGCCAAGTCAACGCACTAACGGGTGGCGTTGTAAGCGAGCTGCTCGGCCGTAAGCTGGAAACCGACCAGCAGCTCGAAGCTGGCGCGCTGGACCGCCGCACGGACGGTGGGATCCGACAGCGGGTCGATCGCCGCATCGGCATCTCCGGGCTTGCGCTGGCGGGTGATCCGCTTGCGCACATCCTCCGGCAGCGTGGCCGCGGAGCGGAGCACCTGCGCGGTGGTCGCGCCCGACGTGCTGGCGCGGATCTCACCGTCGGCGAAGCGTAGACCGACGCGGCCAAGCCGCTTGGACACGACGTTGCTGCCGCCCTGCACCACGGTTCCGAAATATTCGAGCACCACCTCACGGTCGCCACGCGGATGGCGGCGCTGCGCCTGAACGTCGAACGTGGCGTTGGTCACGACATATTCGCCGCTGTCGTCGCAGGTGGAACGGACGTTGGTGATGTTCGCCACCACGTCGATCGCGTTCGCATCGCGGCTGTTCGCCGGATTGAACAAGGTGACGTCGCCGAGCGCCGCCGGGATCGCGACGGTCGGACAGGCCGTCCGCGTGGTGATGATGCCCAGGTTCGTGATCTCGCCCTGGCGGCTGCAGCCAAGGAGAATCAAAGGAAGAAGCGCGACAATTGCCGCTTTTGACTTGAACACAGGCACGGATCCCCGATCTCTTGAGACGCTCGCCGGCCTAGCCGACGGGCAGGATCATAGGAAGCGCCTTTCACCGCCGCAAGCAATGGCCTAGAGCGCGAGCGGGCGTGGGACATACGGAAGCCATGAGTTCGAAGAAACCACTCAACCTGCTGATCGCGGCGCCGCGCGGCTTTTGCGCCGGAGTCGACCGGGCGATCCATATCGTCGAGCTGGCGCTGCAGCGCTACGGGGCGCCAGTCTATGTCCGCCACGAGATCGTCCACAACAAGTTCGTCGTCGACAGCCTGAAGGCCAAGGGCGCTGTGTTCGTGACCGAACTCGACGAGGTGCCGGACGGAGTCCCAGTGGTGTTCTCCGCCCACGGCGTCGCGAAGTCAGTACCGGCCAATGCCGAAGCGCGCGGACTTTCTTATCTCGACGCCACCTGCCCCCTCGTTTCGAAGGTGCATCGCCAGGCCGAGCGGCTGGTGGATGCCGGGCGGCACATCCTCTTCATTGGCCATGCCGGCCATCCGGAAGTGGTCGGCACCTTTGGTCAGGTGCCCGAAGGCCGCATGTCGCTGGTCGAGACTGCCGAGGATGCCGAGACAATCGAGCCGGCGGATCGGGAGACGCTCGCCTTTCTGACGCAGACTACCCTCTCCGTAGACGATACGGCGGAGATCATCTCGATCCTGCAGCGCCGTTTCCCGAGCATAAAGGGACCGCGGGGCGAAGACATCTGCTACGCAACGTCGAACCGCCAGACGGCGGTGAAGAACATCGCGCAGCGCTGCGATGCGATGCTGGTGATCGGCGCTCCCAACAGCTCCAATTCGGTGCGGCTTGTCGAGGTGGCGGAGCGCGAAGGCGTTCCTGCCAGGCTTGTGGGCCGTGCGACGGACATCGACCTCGCATGGCTCGAGGGTGTCGAAACGCTGGGCCTCACCGCCGGCGCTTCCGCTCCGGAGGTGCTCGTGCGAGAAGTCGTCGAGCTGCTCCGCCGCCATTTCGACCTGCACGAAGAGTCGGTCGAAGGCGTCGAGGAGCGGATGGTGTTCAAGCTGCCACGCGGCCTCGAAGCGGCCTGACCTTCTGTCCACCGCGCCAGACCTGACGCGCGTCGAGATCTTCACCGACGGCGCTTGCAAGGGGAATCCGGGTCCCGGCGGCTGGGGCGCGGTGATCCGTTCTGGCGGGCACGAAAAGGAGCTGTCGGGGGGCGAACCGCTCACCACCAACAACAGGATGGAGTTGCTCGCGGCAATCCGCTCGCTGGAGGCGCTGAAGCGGCCCTGCCATGTGACGCTGACCACCGACAGCAATTACGTGAAGGACGGGATCACCAAATGGGTCTTCGGCTGGCAGAAGAATGGCTGGCGGACGGCCGACAGGAAGCCGGTCAAGAACGCCGAGCTGTGGCAAGAGCTTGTGGAAGCGGCCAAGCCGCACCGGATCGACTGGCGCTGGGTCAAGGGCCATGCCGGCCACGCGGAGAATGAGCGCGCCGATAAGCTTGCCTGCGATGCCGCCGCTCAATTCGTGAAGCGCGTCGCGAGGTAAGGCGCGGGGTCGATGCCCGCGACCATCGGATCCGGCTCGATGCCCAGCAGCAAAGCCGCCGCAAGCTTCGCGGCCGCCGGGGCGGTCTGGATGCCGAAGCCCCCCTGCCCCGCGCACCAGAAGAAGTCCCGCCGCTCGTCCGCGAAGCCGTAGACCGGCAGCCGGTCCGGCGCGAAGCTGCGCAGGCCCGCCCAGCTATGCTCGACCCGCTCCACCCGCCAATCGACAATTTGCGAAAGGCGGTCGATGGCGAGCGCCACGTCATACTCCTCGGGAGCCGAGTCGCACGCTTCGCAGGGTGTCTCGTCGTGCGGACTGAGCCAGAGGCGGCCGCCCGCCTCGGGCTTGAAGTAGAAACGCCCGAGCGCGTCGATGATCAGCGGCAGTTCGGCAGGCACTGGAGGATCGATCCTCAGCTGGGAAATCGTGCGGCGGTAGGGCCGCACTCCGACCGCTGCCACCTCGCCTAGTTCTGCGACATGATCGGCCCAAGCGCCCGCCGCATTGACGAGGATGGCCGCCTCCACTTCGCGTTGCGCGGTCTCGAGCCGCCAGCCGTTCGAGCGGCGCGCCTGCCCGAGCGGCGCGTCGAGCATGATCTGCGCTCCGGCTCGGCGTGCGGATCCGAGATAGGCCTGGTGAAGCGCCGCGACGTCGATGTCGGCGCAGGTCGGCTCCAGTACCCCTTCATCCCAGCCCGGGAGGAGGCCCGGTATGCTTCGCTCCAGCTCCGGCCGGTCGAGACGCTGCAACTCGACGGACCCTTCGAACTCGGCGAGCATGATATCGAGCAGCGCCGCTTCATTGGCCTGGGCGACATGGATAGATCGGCGTCGCCGCAGGAAGGATCCATCGCCGAACCCCGCCGGCGGCTTGGCGAGAAAAGCCGCGGATGCGCTGGTGAGCGGCTGAATCAGCGGCCCGCCGTAGGTTTCCGACCAGAAAGCGGCCGACCGGCCGGTGGAATGATAGCCGGCATGGCTCTCCGCCTCCAGGATTGCCACGGAGAGGTGCGGCGCCAGTTCGGCGGCGAGGCTCGCGGCTGCCATCCCGGCGCCGATGATGGCGACGTCGAACTTCATGCGGGCGCATGCGCGTCGAAGAAGCGGTCGATTCGGGCCAGTGCCTCCAGCCGCACCTCGTCAATCTCGCGCAAAAGCTCGTGCGCTGCATCCTTGAACATCAGCAGCTCCGATTGCGGCAGCAGCCGCGCGGCCCGGCGAATCGCGCGCGGGTTGACCAGGCGGTCGCGGTCGGTCCCGAGCAGCAGCACGGGTACGTGGACGCTTCTCAGCGCCTCCTCCTCGTGCCGCGCGGTCGAGCGGAAAGCCGCGTCGAGCCAGCCCCAGCTTGGAGGACCGAGGTGAAAGCCGGGCTCCCGCTCCTTCCACCAATGCTCGTCCGAAAAGCGGTCGGGGCAGCGCGTGAGGTTTACCTGGCGAATTTTGCCATCGCCCGAGAGCCCCGCGCGCTCGCGCCACACCGGACGTTCGGGGCTGAGGCGCGCAAGCCAGCGGGCGACGAGGCTTCCGACCCGACGGGGCAGCGGCGACGAATTCACCGCCAGCATCGGCGCAACCAGCACCGCCGCCGCCAGCGACGGCCGCCGCTCCGCCAGCACGCGCAGCAGCAAGTGCCCACCCATCGAGTGAGCCACCGCAACGTGAGGCCCCGGAGTTTGAGCGATCACGCTCTCGATCAACTCGCCTGCGTCCCTCGCCAGCGGGTCGAAATCGCGGAAGTTTCCGCCCACGATGGTTCCTCGAGAATGCCCCTGCCCGCGCCAGTCGAACGAGGTGACGTTCCAGCCCCGCGAGTGCCAGTGGCCGAGCGGCTCCAGATACTTTTCGATGAAATCGGCGCGCCCGCCGGCAAAGACGAGGCTGCCCCGTTGCGCCGCGCCCGGGGGTTGCCGCCAGTCCATCCGGCGCAGGCTCCAACCGTCCGACGCCCGCGAGGTCGAAAACCGCGCGCCGCTCGGGTGCGCCCGCCGATCATGGTTAATTACTTGCATCTGAGCCGGTTACGGTTTGGCAAGTAACCAAGTCTAGTAAAGCTTCCCATGCAGGGGGTCAGCGCCAATCTTCTCGTCGCCATCCTTGCCGCGATGTTGATCATCGCGGCAACGGGCGACTTGCGTTCGCGCCGCATCCCCAACTGGCTGACGCTCTCCATCGCGGTCACCGCCATCCCCTTCTGGTGGATGTCGGGCCTGTCGTGGGCCGATGTCGCGACCCAGATCGGCATTGCCACCGGTGTCTTCGTCTTCTTCGCCATCCTGTTCCACGTTGGAATGATGGGCGGCGGCGACGTCAAGCTGCTGGCTGCATTGGGGCTCTGGCTGCCGCTCGGATCGGTGGTGAAGCTGCTGGTGATCATGGCGATCGCGGGCGGGGTGCTGACACTCGGGTTTCTTGCCCGGCATCGGCTCGCAAAGCACGAGGGAAAGCCGGAAATTCCGTACGGAGTGGCCATTGCCTTTGCCGGTATGTGGCTGATTGGCGAACGGTTTCTTTACCAATTTGGATGATGACTAAGGGCGGGTCTCATTTGAGCCCGACGGGAGGCGACACGCGTCATGGATGTTAGAAAGCTCATGCTGTTGATCGGCGCGCTCGTCATTGCGGCGGTGACCGCCGTGATGGCGAAGAACATGTTCACGGGAGCGAGCGCTCCCCAGGCTGCCGCGACGCCGGTCGTGCCCAAGGGCCCGGAAGTGCTCGTCGCGACCCGTACCCTTCCCGTCGGCACCATCATCGATGCCGAGGCGCTGCGCTATCAGCCCTGGCCGAAGGAGCTGGTGCAGAACGCTTACTTCATCAAGCCGGGCACCGACCCCGTCGGAGGCGATGACCAGGCCAAGGCCGCGGAGCAGCAGAAGCCGGTCAACCCGGCGGACCTGCTTGGCACCGTCGTTCGCAACGAAATCACCGCCGGCCAGCCGCTCACTCACGGCGCGCTGATCAAGCCGGGCGAGCGCGGCTTCCTTGCCGCAGCGCTCGGGCCGGGCATGCGCGCCGTGTCGGTAAGCGTGTCCGCAACGACCGGCGTCGGCGGCTTCATCTTCCCGGGAGACCGCGTGGACGTGATGCTCTCGCAAGACGTCGCCGGTGACGGTGCGCCGCTCAAGGTCACCGAGACGGTTCTGCGCAACATGCGCGTACTTGCCGTCGACAAAAGGACCTATGGGGTCGATCCGCAGGGCAAGCCGATCTTCGGCGCGTCTCGCCTGGTCACCTTCGAAGCGACTCCCAAGATCGCCGAGAAGATCCAGGTCGCTCAGAAGATCGGAAGCCTCTCGCTTGCGCTTCGCTCGATCGCCGACAACACCGCGGAGCTGGAGCGCGCGATCGCCTCGGGCGAGGTGCAGGTGCCCAACGGTAACGATCCTGCCGCCGAGCGCCGCATGATGCTCGCCGTTGCTGCCAAGCCGTCCGACAAGGGCACGAGCTATACGGTCGGTGCGGAAGTCTCCCGCTTCCAGCGCGCCAGTGTGCCGCGGGCGGAGAAGAAGTCCGATCCTTCGCAAGACATGAGCAAGATGATGGAGTCGATGGCGAGCCTCGCCGCCCGCCGCGATCCCAACGCGTCCCGTGAGGCGCCCCGCCCGACTGGTCCGGTCGTGCGCGTCGCCCGCGGCAACAATGTCACCGTCGTTCCGGTGGGAGCCAAGTAAGATGATCACCAATCGCACTCTTTCGCAGCGCCTGACGCTGGGCACCGCGATGGCAGCGTTGATCGCCGCCAGCCTCGGCGCCGCGGCTCCGGCCCCGGCACTTGCCCAGCCGGTCGGCGCGTCCAAGCCGACCACCGACGTCGCCCTGTCGGCCGGAACCGGCCGCTTGGTGCAGCTGAACGGCGCGATGAGCGACCTCTTCGTCGCCAATGACGGCATCGCCGACGTCCAGGTCCGCTCGAGCAACCAGATCTACATCTTCGGCAAGTCGGCCGGCGAGACGACCGTCTACGCCACCAACAAGGCCGGCCGGGTGCTCTACTCCGCGAACGTGCGGGTCGGCACCAATATCGGCTCGATCGACGAGATGCTGGCGCTGGCCATGCCCGACGCTAGGATCCAGGCGACGCCGATGAACGGCATGGTGCTGCTCACCGGAACGGTCGCGACGCCCCAGGACGTCGAAGAGGCCAACCGGCTCGTCCAGGCCTTCGTGGGCAATGGCTCGCAGGTGATAAGCCGCGTCAAGACGGCGACGCCCCTTCAGGTCATGCTGAAAGTGAAGATCGCCGAGGTGAACCGGACGCTGCTGCGCAATGTAGGTTTCAACCTCCTCGCTAACGACGCGGGCGGCAGTGGATTCCTGTTTGGACTCGGCCGCGGCAATCCTGGCACCATAAAGCCCATTCTGTCCGACACCTATATCGATCCGCTCACCGGCAACCCTCTGCGAGTCGGAACCGAGTATACGTTCAACAGGAACGTCAACAGCACCGTTCTGAGCGGCGCCGGTCGTTTGCTCGGGGTGGACGTACTGGCCGCGCTCGACTTGAACGAGAATAGCGGCCTCGTCACGACCCTCGCGGAGCCGACGCTCACCGCCTTGTCGGGTGAGACGGCGAGCTTCCTTGCCGGCGGAGAGTTCCCGATCCCGACGGCGCAAGGCATCAACGGCACCTCCATCGAGTTCAAGCAATATGGCGTGAGCCTTGCCTTCACCCCGGTGGTGCTGGAGGGCGGTCGTATCTCGATGCGGGTTCGTCCCGAGGTCTCGGAAATTTCACCGGGCACGGGTGTGAGGCTCAACGGCTTCGACATCCCGGGTCTGACGACCCGCCGCACCGAAACGACGGTGGAACTTGGTTCCGGCCAGAGCTTCATGATTGGTGGCCTGCTTCGCCACAATAACAGCAACTCGGTCGAGAAGGCGCCTTTCCTGGGAGACATTCCGATCCTGGGCGCGCTGTTCCGGTCCAACGGGTTTCGAAAGGACGAAACCGAGCTGGTCATCGTCGTCACGCCTTATCTGGTGAAGCCGGTGAGCGCGTCGCAGATCGCTCTCCCGACGGACGGCTATCGCCAAAGCAACGATACCCAGCGCATTCTGCTCGATCAGCGGGAGGACAGCCGTTCGGGTGAGCGTCGCCCAGGGCCGGTCGTCGCTCCTCCGGCGGTGATCGCACCGGGAGTTGGCGGAGTCGGTAGCGCCGCTCTTCCTGCACCCCTCGTCCCAGCTCCGGCTCCCGCTTCGGCACCGGTGAAGCAGGCGGCCATACCCGCCCGCAGCGCGTCCGTCAGCAAGACGTCGGCCGCTCCCGGTTTCAGCTTCTGATGCGCGCTCGAAAGGAGAGCATGATCATGACTCGCTTCAATATCTCGGCCGCGCTCCTGATCGCTGGCACGCTCAGCGCCTGCGGTCCCGAGACCAACCGGCTGACCCCGGTCAGCAATCCGTCGCTTTACTCGGTCAACCAGCCGGTGGTTCAGCGCAGCGACTTCGTGTTCGACCTCGCAGCAGCCGGCGGCGGAGTGCCGTCTTCCGAACGCGCGCGGCTCGCCGACTGGTTCGACAGCCTCGATCTTCGTTATGGCGATCGCGTCTACATCACGGACCAAGGCTATTCGGATCCGCGGAGCCGCGACGACATCGCGGATGTGGCCGCCGATTACGGCCTGCTACTGAGCGAGGGCGCACCCTTTTCGGTGGGCTCGGCGGCTCCGGGCATGCTCCGCGTGATCGTCAGCCGCACCCGCGCCACCGTTCCCGGCTGTCCGATCTGGGAAGATCAGATGGTGGGCGCGCCGGAGACGACGTCGACCAATTTCGGCTGCGCGACCAATTCGAACCTCGCCAACATGATCGCCGATCCCAACGATCTCGTCCGCGGACAGACCGGCGACATGATGCGGGACGTGCAAGGATCCAAGGCGGTCAAGCTCTACCGCGAACGGACTCCCGGCGGTTCGGGCGGCAAATAAGCAAAGGTGGGCAAGTAGATGAACGCGCCATTCAACGCATCTCGGGGAGCAGCATCGCTCCGCGATTCTTTCAGTGCCTATGTTTGCGACGAAGCGACGGCGGATCTGCTCCGCCCGATCGCGGTCGAGCATGGCTGGGCGCCGGAGAAGGTGAACAAGGGCGGGTTGCGCAACGCAGTCCAGTCTCTGTCCGTCTCGGCCAGCCCGAACATCCTGTTCGTCGATCTGTCTGAATCGGGTGATCCGCTGAACGACATCAACGCGCTGGCCGAAGTCTGCGAGCCGGGCACAGTGGTCATTGCCGCCGGCCAGGTGAACGACGTCCGGCTCTACCGCGATCTCGTGGCGTCCGGCATCCAAGATTATCTGCTGAAGCCGTTCACGCCAGATCAGGTCCGCGACGCCTTCGCTCATGCGCAAATGACCATCTCGGGTCCGCGCGTGAACGAGCCTTCCGTGGAACGCCCGCATGTCATGGCCGCCGTGATCGGCGTCCGCGGCGGCGTCGGTGCATCGACGATCGCGACTTCGCTTGCCTGGTTGATGGGCGACAAGGCTGGTCGTTCGACGGCCCTCCTGGATCTCGACATCCACTTCGGCACCGGGGCGCTTGCGCTCGACCTCGAGCCAGGTCGCGGCCTTACCGACGCCATCGAGAATCCGAGCCGCATCGACGGTCTGTTCATCGAGCGCGCGATGGTGCGGGCGAACGACAAGCTTTCGGTGCTCTCGGCGGAAGCGCCGATCAACCAGCCGCTGCTGACGGACGGCTCCGCCTTCTTCCAGCTCCAGGAAGAGATGCGCGCCGCCTTCGAGACCACCATCATCGATCTGCCGCGCTCGATGCTGGTTCAGCACCCGCACCTGGTCAACGATGCGCATGTCGCAGTCGTGGTCGTCGAGTTCACGCTTGCCGCGACGCGCGATGCCATCCGTATCCTCAGCTGGCTGAAGGCGAATGCGCCGCAGTCGCGAGTGCTGGTCGTCGCCAACAAGGCGGCGTCGGGCTCGCAGCAGGAGATCAGCCGCGGCGAGTTCGAGAAGTCGATCGAGCGCAAGGTCGACATCGTCATCCCGCTGGACGCCAAGGTTGCGGCTCAGACCGCCAAGCTCGGCCAGCCGCTCGCAAAGACGGCGACCAACGCGAAGATCGCCCAGCCTTTGGCCCAGTTAGTCACGCTGACGATCTCGGCGGTGGACGGTTCGAGCGAGAGCCCTGAAGAGGCCACAACGTCGCTGCTGGGCAAGCTCGGCAACCTCAAAGGTCTGGTCGCGAAAAAGCCGAAACCGGGAGACGCCTGACGCCTGAAGTGGCGGAGGGTGAAGCCGGTTGGGCGAAGAGTTGAGGGCGAGGTAAGATGCCGACATTGCCGATTCTGATCATTGCGGCGGGAGTGCTCGGCGCGCTGTTCGTATTCTATTCGGCCATGAACGGCCCCTCGCCGGCCAAGGCGCAGGTGCGCCGGCTCGAGTCGGTGCGTGAGCGGCATAGCAAGTCGAACGAAGTCGCGGCCCAGGCGCAGCTGAAGCGCATCCTCGCCACCCGCACCAGCAAGATGGACGGTTTTGCGCAGAAGTTCCTGCCCAACCCTGTCCTGCTCCGGCAACGGATTGCGCGTACCGGCCGCAGCTGGGGTCTCGCGCAATATCTGATGGCTTCGGTGACCCTCGCCGTCGTGGTCGGCCTGCTACTGATCGTGAACGGCGTCCCCTTTCTGCTGGCGATCTTCATTGGCCTCTTCTGCGGAGTTGCGCTGCCGCATTTCACCATCGGCTTCCTTATCAACCGCCGGGTGGCCAAGTTCACCGCGCGCTTCCCTGATGCGATCGAGCTGATGGTGCGCGGCCTTCGCTCGGGTCTGCCAATCTCCGAAACGATCGGCATCGTTGCGAGCGAAATACCCGGGCCGATCCAGGTCGAGTTCCAGACCGTATCCGACAAGATGAAGCTCGGACGCACGATGGAGGTGGCGCTCCAGGAGACGGCGGACAGGCTCGGCACGCCCGAATTCCAGTTCTTCGTGATCACGCTCGCCATCCAGCGCGAGACGGGCGGCAATCTTTCGGAGACGCTCGCAAACCTCGCCGACGTGCTGAGGAAGCGCGCGCAGATGAAGCTGAAGATCAAGGCGATGTCGTCTGAATCGAAGGCGTCCGCCTACATCATCGGCTCGCTGCCGTTCATCGTGTTTGCCCTGATCTACTCGATCAACCCCAAATATATGGGTGACTTCTTCATCGATCAGCGCCTGATGATCGCCGGGATCGGCGGCATCTTCTGGATGGCGATCGGGGCCGGGATCATGGCCAAAATGATCAATTTTGAGATCTGATCGGGAGCGAGAAGAGACATGATACCCGCAGCCCCGCCCCCGACCGCCGGCCCGACCGTGCTCGGCATCGACGTCGTGATGGTCGCCACAGTGCTGTCCGCGGTCGCCACCCTCGCCGTGCTCATCGCCATCTATGCGGCGACCACGGTCCGCGATCCGATGGCGAAGCGCGTCAAGGCGCTCAACGACCGCCGCGAGCAGCTCAAGGCCGGCATCGTCGCCTCGACCTCCAAGCGCCGCAAGAAGATCAGCAACAAGAACGAGGCCGCCGACAAGGTCCGCAGCCTGCTGAGCTCGTTCAAGATGCTCCAGGACGAGCAGGTCGAGAAGGCGCAGATCAAGCTGCTCCAGGCCGGCATCCGCTCCAAGGACCTCGCCTTCGTCGTCATCTTCGCGCGTCTCGTTCTGCCGGTCGCGATCGGAACGGTGACCATCGTCGGCGTGTATCTGCTCGACTGGTTCCCGGACTGGTCATCCTTCAAGAAATACGGCTTCGTCGCGAGCTCGCTGATCGGGGCGTACAAAGCGCCCGACCTGTACCTGAAGAACAAGATCCAGAAGCGCACCCATGCGATCCGCAAGGGCCTTCCGGACGCGCTCGACCTGTTGGTCATCTGCGCCGAAGCCGGCCTCACCGTGGACGCGTCGTTCAATCGCGTCGCCAAAGAGCTCGGCAAGGCGTATCCGGAACTGGGCGACGAATTCGCGCTGACTTCGATTGAGCTCGGGTTCCTGACCGAACGCCGGCAGGCATTTGAGAACCTCGCCACGCGCATCGACCTGGAATCGATCCGCGGCGTGGTGACGACCATGATCCAGACCGAGAAATACGGCACGCCGCTCGCCAGCGCGCTGCGCGTGCTTTCGGCGGAATTCCGCAACGAGCGCATGATGCGGGCCGAAGAGAAAGCGGCGCGGCTGCCGGCGATCATGACGGTGCCGCTGATTCTGTTCATCCTTCCGGTGCTGTTCGTCGTGATCCTCGGCCCCGCGGCCTGCGACATCTCCGACACGCTGATCAAGAAGTAAGGGGAACCCGCCGGGCCGCTCGCTCATTGTAGAGGCGTAACGTCTCTTCGGTGGAGATCGGCCCGGTGACCCCCTTCGCGCCCGACCAATATATCATTCTTGCCCTTGTCTTCGTGCTGGGCCTGGTGCTCGGCATGTATCTGCTCTCCGGCGGCAAGTGGAAGCGCCGCTACAAGGACGAGGTCCGCCGCCGCGAGGAGCTCGAGGTCGAGCATCGCAGGCTTGAGAAGATGCACGCCGGCGGCGTCACCGTCGACAACCGGCATGGCGCCCTCCCCCGCGATCATGGCCGCACCCACGACCGCGACCGGGACGGGCACCCCGGTTAACGCGCTTTCAACGCCGCCTGCGCCGCCGCGAGCCTGGCGATCGGCACGCGGTAGGGTGACGCGCTGACGTAATCGAGGCCGGTCTTCTCGCAAAAGGCGATCGAGTCCGGATCGCCGCCATGTTCGCCGCAGATGCCGAGCTTGAGGCCGGGCTTCACCGCCCTGCCCCGCTCCGCCGCCAGTTCGATGAGCTGGCCGACGCCCTCGACGTCGATGCTGACGAACGGATCGCGAGCGTAGATGCCCTTTTCGACATAATGAGTGAGGAAGCGGCCAGCATCGTCCCGGCTGACGCCCAATGTGGTTTGCGTGAGATCGTTGGTGCCGAAGCTGAAGAACTGCGCTTCCTCGGCAATGCTGCCGGCCATCAGGGCCGCGCGGGGGAGCTCGATCATCGTGCCGACGAGATATTCGATCCGCTGGCCCTGCTCGGCGAAGACTGCTTCGGCCGTCTTATCGATCAGCTGGCGGATGATCTGGAGTTCGGCCTTCGTGCCCACCAGCGGAACCATCACCTCCGGCACGGGCGCGGCGCCCTCTTCGCGCGCGACCGTGCTCGCGGCTTCGAAGATGGCGCGGGCCTGGATCTCGTATATTTCGGGATAGGTGATGCCGAGCCGGCAGCCGCGATGGCCCAGCATCGGATTGAGCTCGTGCAGGTCCGAGACGCGGCGCCGGACGATGTCGGCCGTGGAGCCGGCGGCTTGCGCCACCTGGGCGAACTCTTCCTCGCTGTGGGGCAGGAATTCGTGGAGCGGCGGATCGAGCAGGCGGATGGTGACCGGCAGCCCCGCCATGATGCGGAAGATCTGCTCGAAGTCGCCGCGTTGGGCGGGGAGCAGTTTGGCGAGCGCGGCGCGGCGGCCCTTCTCGTCCTCGGCGAGGATCATCTGGCGGACGTTGGTGATCCGCTCGGCATCGAAGAACATATGCTCGGTGCGGCACAGGCCGATGCCCTCGGCGCCGAACTCGCGCGCGGTGCGGCAATCGTTCGGTGTTTCCGCATTCGTGCGCACGCGCAGGCGCCGGACTTTGTCGGCCCAGACCATGAGCGTCCCGAAATCGCCGACCAGCTCGGGCTGGACGGTGGGGACGTGCCCCAGCATCACCTCGCCGGTCGAGCCATCGATGGTGATGGTCTGGTCCTCGCGCACCTCGATGCTGCCGACGCGCATCACCTTGGACTTGTAGTCGATCGAAATGCCGCCGGCGCCGCTGACGCAGGGGCGGCCCATGCCGCGCGCGACGACGGCCGCGTGGCTGGTCATGCCACCGCGGCAGGTGAGGATGCCGCGCGCGGCGTGCATGCCGTGAATGTCCTCGGGGCTGGTCTCGACGCGGATCAGGATCACCTTCTCGCCCAGCGCGGCATAGCGTTCCGCAGTGTCGGCATCGAAGACCGCGACGCCGCAGGCCGCGCCGGGCGAAGCGGGCAGGCCCTTGGCGATCACGTTGCGTGGCGCCTCAGGATCGAGCGTCGGGTGGAGGAGCTGATCGAGCGCGGACGGATCAACACGGAGCACGGCTTCCTCTTCCGAGATCAGCCCTTCCTGCGCCATGTCGACGGCGATCTTGAGCGCGGCCTTGGCGGTGCGCTTGCCCGAGCGGGTCTGGAGCATCCACAGCGTGCCGCGTTCGACGGTGAACTCAATGTCCTGCATGTCGCGATAGTGACGCTCGAGTAGGTCGAAGACGCTGGCGAGCTCGGCGAAGACCTCCGGGAGCGACTCCTCCATCGAAACCGCCTTGGCCCCTGCCCGCTCGCGCGCCGCGAGGGTCAGATATTGCGGGGTGCGGATGCCGGCGACGACGTCCTCGCCCTGCGCGTTGATGAGATATTCGCCGTAATAAGCCGCCTCGCCCGTCGAAGGGTCGCGGGTGAAGGCGACGCCGGTGGCGGAGGTGTCGCCCATGTTTCCGAACACCATCGCCTGGACGTTGACTGCGGTGCCCCAGTCGGCGGGAATGCTGTTGAGGCGGCGGTAGACCTTGGCGCGATCGGACTGCCAGGAGCCGAACACGGCGCCGACCGCGCCCCAGAGCTGCTCGTGCACGTCCTGCGGGAAGGGCTTGTTCCAGAGTTCCTCGACCAGTTCCTTGTAACGGCGGACGAGATTTTCCCAGTCGCCGGCTTCGAGGTCGGTGTCGAGGTGGACGCCTTTATCCTCCTTGGCGATCTCGAGCGCTTCTTCGAACGCGCCGTGATCAAGGCCGAGGACCACGTCCGAATACATCTGGATGAAGCGGCGGTAGCTGTCCCAGGCGAAGCGCGGGTCGCCCGATACGGCGGCGAGCCCCTGCACGGTCTCGTCGTTGAGGCCGAGGTTGAGGACGGTATCCATCATCCCCGGCATGGAGACGCGGGCGCCGGAGCGAACGGAGACGAGGAGCGGATCGGCGGGGTCGCCGAACCGCTTGCCGGTGACGCTCTCGATGTGAGCGATGCCGGCCTCGACCTGGCCGCTCAGAAGTTGGCGGAAGTTGTCGCCTTGCTCGTAATATGTTGCGCAAGCCGGTGTGGATATTGTGAAGCCTGGAGGCACAGGGAGGCCGATGGAGGCCATTTCCGCCAGGTTCGCGCCCTTGCCGCCAAGCAGATTCTTGTCACCGTTTCCGCCATCGGAAACACCTCCGCCAAAGCGGTAAACGAAGCGATCTGCGCCTTCGGATGTTGGCAAAGGTGGCGCTGATTCAAACATTTTCAGCCTTCGATACGGGAAAAGTCGGCGACCTGGTGGACGGCGCTGCGCATGCGAAGGAGCAGATCGAGCCGAGCCGCGCGCTTATCTGGATCAGGATCATTGACGGTAACCTTGTCGAAGAATGCGTCCACCGGCGCGCGGAGCGATGCGAGCGCCGCCATCGCCCCTTCGAACTCCTCCGCCTCGACCGCTTGGGTGGCACGGGGCCCAGCGGAATCGAGGGCGGCGATCAGGGCAGCTTCCTCGGGAAGCGGCGTATAGGAAAGAGAAATCTGAGAGCCGTCTCCCCGCTGGGGAGAGGGAGATTGCCACCCCTCCTTCTTGAGGATGTTGGCGGCGCGCTTGTAGCCGGCGAGGAGGTCGGTGCCTTCAGGCGTTTCGACGAAGGATTGAAGGGCGCGGACACGGGCGAGAAGGCGGACGAGATCGTCCTCGCCGCCCAGCGCGAACACGGCATCAATCAGGTCGTGGCGGACGCCGGCTTCGCGTTGTTGGACTTTGAGGCGGTCGGCGAAGAATTCGAGGAGCGATTTGAAGAACGCTTCGTCGGCCTCTTCACCGTGTCTGAAGGGAGCTTCCCATTGCGGATGTTTCGCGACACCCGACTCCTCGAAAGATTGCAGCCTTACAACGAACTGCTCAATGTAGCTGATGAACGCGAAGGCAAAAGCGCCTTCCAACCCGAAGCGGAGGCCATTGGAGGTGATCACTTGAATCACGCCGATCGCCGCCCGACGAAGCGCAAATGGATCCTTCGAGCCCGTCGGTCTCTCCTCGATGCCGAAAAAGCCCGCCAACGTATCCAGCTTATCCGCCAGGCTCACCGCCACCGTCACCGGGGCGGTCGGCACCTCATCCCCCTGCCCGACCGGCTTGTAGTGGTCGCGGATGGCGTCGGCGACTTCGTCCGGACGGCCCTGGGCGCGGGCGAGGTAGCCGCCGATGATGCCCTGGAGCTCGGGGAACTCGCCAACCATGCCGGTGACGAGGTCCGCCTTGCAGAGGCGGGCCGCGGTTTCGGCGCGGGTAGCTAGGTCCTCCCCAGAATGGGGAGGGGGACCGGCCGCAGGCTGGTGGAGGGGGGTCTCCGTGCGCTCTGCGGGTCTCATAACCCCCTCCACCGGCTTTGCCGGTCCCCCTCCCCGTCCCGGGGAGGATGTTACGATGCCCTCTTCGACCAGCCAACGCGCCAACTTGGCGACGCGCTCCACCTTGTCGGCGACGGTGCCGAGCTTTTCGTGGAAGACGATTTGCGACAGCTTTTTCGCCTGGTCTTCGAGCGGGATCTTAAGGTCCTGTTCCCAGAAGAATTTGGCGTCCGACAGCCGGGCGGCGAGGACTTTCTGGTTGCCGGCGACGATCGCGGCGCCGCCGTCCGAGGCTTCGATGTTGGCGGTGCAGATGAAGTTGGGGGCGAGCGAAGAGGCCCCTCCACCAGCCTTCGGCTGGTCCCCCTCCCCTGCAAAAGCAGGGGAGGATTGAGTCAGGGCGAAATATTTCTGGTTGGTGCGCATCGTTAGCTGAATGACTTCTGGTGGCACGTCCAGAAAGGCAGGATCGAAGCTGCCGAGTAGAGGCACCGGCCATTCCGTGAGGCCGGCATTCTCCGCAAATAAGCCTTCATCTTCCACAAGACCGAAGTCCGAGAGCGCTGCGATCGCGAGCACAGCGTCGCGGATAATGCGGCGGCGCTCGGCGGGGTCGATGATGACGTGGCAGGCGCGCAGCTTCTCGGCATAATCGTTGGCGCTGCCGATCGTGATGATGCCGGGGTGATGGAAGCGGTGGCCGACGGTGGCGGCACCCGAGCGGACGCCGGCAATCTCGAATTCCACGATCTCCTCGCCCAGCAGGGCGACGATGCCCTGGAGCGGGCGGACCCAGCGCAAGGAGTCGGTGGAGGCGGAGGCGGTGCCCCAGCGCATCGACTTGGGCCAGGGGAAGGCGCGGATGACGGCGGGGACGGCTTCGGCGAGGACGGATGCGGTGGTGCGGCCGGGCTTTTCGGCGACGGCGTAGAAGATGCCGTCGCGCTCTTCGAGCTGGTCTCGGGTCAGGCCGGTCTTGCGCAGGAAGCCTTCGAGCGCCTGCGGGGGCGCGCTGCTGCGGGGGCCTTTGGTCTCCTCCCTGGTGGCCTCCGTCTCGGCCGGGAGGTTGCGGGCGATGAGAGCGAGGCGGCGGGGGGTGGCGTAGGTTTCGACGCGTTCGGGCTTGAGGCCGGATTGGGCGAGTTGCTCCGACAGGAGGCGGGCGAGGTCGGTTTGCGCCTTGGCCTGCATGCGGGCGGGGATTTCCTCGGAGAGGAGCTCGAGGAGGAAATCAGGCACCAAGATCCTCCCCGCTTGCGGGGAGGGGGACCGTCCCGAAGGGACGGTGGAGGGGGCGAGCCGCGATCGCGACGATCGAAGCCGCGATTGCGTCAGGGTCGCGCACGTCAGCGGCAGGGATACGGACCAGGTGGTGTCCCTTGGCTTCCAACTCTCTCGTCCGGACCTCGTCACGTTCCGGCCGATCACCCAATTCGTGCGAAATCCCATCCACTTCGATCACGAGTTTAGCGACGGCGCAGTAGAAGTCGGCTCGATAAGGCCCGATTGGGTGCTGCTTGCGGAAGGAGATGCCTTGAGGCGCTCCTTTCAGGCGCTGCCAAAGCAGGACTTCCGGGAGACTCATCGCCCGGCGGGCGCGTCGGGTGGCGTAGACTTCGGGGCGCCGCAGCGTGGGTGGCGCGCCCCCTCCACCACGCCGCGGAGCGGCGCGGTCCCCCTCCCCGTTCCGGGGAGGATCTTTCAAGTCGCTCACGCCGCCCACCCGTTCTTTTCCATCCAGGCCTGGCAGGCGCCTTTTGCGAGGTCGCGGACGCGGCCGATATAGGCTTGGCGTTCGGCGACGGAGATGACGCCGCGGGCTTGCAGGGTGTTGAAGATGTGGCTGGCCTTGATCGCCTGGTCGTAGGCGGGGAGCGGCAGGCCGGCGTCGATGCAGCGGCGATTCTCCTCGGCGGCGTCCTTGAAGCGGCGGAACAGGCTCTCGGTGTCGGCAACTTCGAAATGGTAGGCGCTGAATTCGCGCTCGTTCGCCAGGAAGACGTCGCCGTAGTTGACGCCCTCATCGTTGAAGGCGAGATCGTAGACGCTGTCGACGCCCTGGATGTACATTGCGAGGCGCTCGAGGCCGTAGGTGAGCTCGCCCGCGACCGGCTTGCAATCGAAGCCGCCGACCTGCTGGAAATAGGTGAACTGGGTCACCTCCATGCCGTCGCACCAGACTTCCCAGCCGAGGCCCCAGGCGCCGAGCGTCGGGCTTTCCCAATCGTCTTCGACGAAGCGGATGTCGTGCTGGGTGAAATCGATGCCGATCGCCGACAGGCTGCCGAGGTAGAGCGCCTGGAGATCGGGGGGCGAAGGCTTCAGGATCACCTGATATTGGTAATAATGGCCGAGGCGGTTCGGGTTCTCGCCGTAGCGGCCGTCGGTCGGGCGGCGGCTGGGCTGGACATAGGCGGCCTTCCAGGGATTGGGGCCGAGCGCACGCAAGGTGGTGGCGGGATGGAAGGTCCCGGCGCCCATCTCGATGTCGTAGGGCTGCAGGATGACGCAACCCCTTGCGCTCCAATAGTCATGAAGCGTCAATATGAGCTTCTGGAAAGAGAGGGGTCGGGAACCCAAGTGGAGCCCTTCGCAAGTGCAACAAAAGAGGCCGCTGCTTTGGCGGATGGGCCGCTAAAGTCAACGGAGTTGGGCAAGATGTGGAGTTGGTCGGACCTCAGGAAGCGCGCCTCGACGGCGCTGGCGGCGCTGGGCGCGGTTTCGGCAGCCGGATGCGCGGTGGCGCAGACCAAGGAGCGGGCGGGCGGCCAGCCGGCGCTTTGGAAGGTCGCGGACGCCGACACCACCGTGTATCTGTTCGGGACGATCCACCTGCTGCCCGAGGGGACCAAGTGGCGATCGGCGGAGCTGGAGCGGGCGATCAAGGCTTCGGACGCCCTGGTGCTGGAAGTGGTGCTCGGCGGCGATCCGATGAAGTCGGCGCAGACGATGATGAGGCTCGGCATGGGCAAGGGCCTGCCGCCGCTCGCCGAGCGGCTGCCGGCGGACAAGCGGCCCGCGCTGGAGAAGCTGATCAAGACCACCGGCGTGCCGCCGGCCTTGCTCGACCAGATGGAGACCTGGGCGGCGGGGCTGACCTTGCTCACCCTCTCCTTCCAGCAGATCGGGCTCAAGCCCGAGCTGGGCGTCGAGCGCGGGTTGGAGGAGAGCTACCGGGCGGGCAAGAAGCCGATCAGCGGGCTTGAGACGATGGAGCAGCAGCTCGGATATTTCGACACGCTGAGCGAGCCGTCGCAGCGGCTGTTCCTCGCCGGTGTGGTCGAGAGCCCGGAGAATGTGAGGGCGGAGTTCGACGCGATGGTGAAGGCCTGGCAGGCGGGCGACACCGACGCCATCGCCAGCACGTTCGACAGTGAGACGGCGCTTTCGCCCGAGCTGCGCGAGGTGCTGATGAAGCGGCGCAACGCGGCCTGGGCGGAATGGGTCGACAAGCGCATGGACCAGCCGGGGACGGTGATGGTCGCGGTCGGCGCGGGCCACCTGGCGGGCGCGGACTCGGTGCAGCGGATGCTCGCCGCCAAGGGGATCAAGGCGACCCGGGTGCAGTAGGCGCCCCCCGGCGCCTAGCAGCCCATCAAGGCGAGCACTTCGCGGCGGCTGCGGTCGTCTTTGCGGAACACGCCCATCATGCGGCTGGTGGTCATCATCACCCCGGGCGTGTTGACGCCGCGGGCGCTCATGCAGGCGTGGCTCGCCTCGATCACGACGGCGACGCCCTGCGGCTCAAGATGCGTCCAGATGCAATCCGCGACCTGGGCCGTCAGGCGCTCCTGCACCTGCAGGCGGCGGGCGAAGCCGTGGAGGACGCGGGCGAGCTTGGAGATGCCGACGACGCGATTGTTGGGCAGGTAGGCGATCGCCGCCTTGCCGATGATCGGCGCCATATGGTGCTCGCAATGCGATTGGAAGGGAATGTCCTTCAGCAGCACGATCTCGTCATAGCCGCCTACCTCATCGAAGGTGCGGCTGAGATGATGGGACGGGTCCTCCTCGTAGCCGCGCGCATATTCGCGCCAGGCGCGCGCGACGCGGTCGGGGGTGTCGAGCAGGCCCTCGCGCTCGGGATCGTCGCCCGCCCAGCGGATCAGCGTGCGCACCGCCTCGGCGACGTCTTCGGGGACCGGGATCTTGGGCGGGGATTCCACGAGATCGCCGTCTTCGGGGTCTGTCATCGGGCTCCGCCGCAAGAGAAAAGGTGGTGACCCCGACAGGATTCGAACCTGTGGCCCTCAGATTAGGAATCTGATGCTCTATCCTGCTGAGCTACGGGGCCAGCCGCATGGGTGGTTAAGCCTGGAGCGGCACGCGGTCAATTCTCCTCGCCCGGCTCAACTACGGGGAAGGGCAAGTGCGAAACGGGGATGCCCTCCTCGCTGAGCTTCTCGGCCTCCGCGCGGGTGGCCCTGCCGTGGATAGAGCGGGCGGCGGTTTCGCCGAGATGGATGGAGCGCGCTTCGTCGGCGAAGCGGTCGCCCACGAAGGAGGAGTTTTCGAGGATCTGCTTCTGCGCTTTCGCGAGCGCGGCCATCATCGCCTTGACCGTCTGCGGGTCCGGCGCCGGCGTCTGGGCGGCCGGCTGGCGATTGCCCTTGGGAGCAACGTTGGGAGCCATGACGGCCTTACTGACGGACGGATCGCCGCAGAGCGGGCACTGGACGAGGCCGCGGCGCAACTGGTCCTCATAGTCGCCGGTAGAGCCGAACCAGGCTTCGAAGACGTGCCCGGAGCTCTCGCACCTCAAATCAAAGACGATCATGCGCTCTCCGGCGCCGGGATCGGGCGGCGGTGGCGGATGGCCGGCAAGCGGCTGCGCACGTCGTCCACCTGGGCCAGATCGAGGTCGGCGAAGCCGAGGCCTGGCTCATCGCCCATGTCGAGCAGGACGCGGCCCCAAGGGTCCACCACCAGCGAGTGGCCGTAGGTGCGGCGGCCGTCCTCATGCTCGCCGACCTGAGCGGCCGCGACGACGAACACGCCCGCCTCAATCGCGCGGGCGCGCAGCAGGATGTGCCAGTGCGCCTCTCCCGTAGGCACGGTGAAGGCGGCGGGAATGGCGAGGATCCTGGCTCCGGCGTCCGTCAGCGTGCGGTAGAGATCGGGAAAGCGCAAATCGTAGCACACGGAGAGGCCGAGCGGGCCCGCGGGCGTGTCCGCCACGACCGCGCGCTCGCCGGGCGCATAAGCGGCCGACTCGCGCCAGCTCTCGCCCGTGGGCAAGTCGACGTCGAACAGGTGGATCTTGTCGTAGCGTGCGCGGATCTCGCCGTGGGGAGCGATGACGAAGCCGCGGTTGACGAGGCGCCCGTCAGCTCGCTCGCCGGCCAAGGCGAGCGATCCGATGTGGACCCAGATCCCGGCGCGGGAGGCGGCCTCTCTCACTTGAGCGAGGACCGGGTCCGACGCTTCGTCCTTGAGGTGGCGGGCCGCGCGCTCGCGATCGCGATCGAGAATGCCGCTCATTTCCGGCGTGAACAGCATGGTTGCGCCGCCCGCCGCCGCGGCTTCGATGGCCTCAACCAGGTTCCTGCCGTTGGCCTCCGGATCGATGCCGGTATTGGCCTGAAGGAGCGCGACGCGCATCTAGCCTGCGAGCAAAGGGTCGAGCTGACCTTGGCGGTCCAGTGCCGCGAGGTCGTCCGAGCCGCCGATATGACGATCGTCGATAAAGATCTGGGGCACGGTGGTGCGGCCGTTGGAGCGGTCGAGCATCTCGGTCCGCTTCTCGCCGCCGGTGGTGATGTCATATTCCTGAAAGTCGACGCCTTTCTCGCTCAGCAGCCGCTTCGCGCGGGAGCAATACGGGCAGAAGAACTTGGTGTAGATTTCGACGCGGGCCATTCGGTGCTGCTCCTGGATCGTCCCGGACTGGGCGAGCGGCCGGTGGATTGTCAATGCTCTCCTAGAACACGGGCCCAGCAAAGAATGTCCACGCGCGCGGCCCCTCCCCGCTTCAAGGTCGCGGCGCAGGCATTGACTGTTGCGCCGCTGGTGAAGACGTCGTCGACCAGGATGACCCGACGGCCCTTCGCGATGGCCTTCGCGGCATCGGTCATGCGGAAGGCGCCGCGCACGGCGAGAGCGCGTTCCTTGCGACCGAGGCCCTTGAGCGGCGGAGTGGATTTGGTTCGATCCAGCAGCGCAAGCTCGGCGCGCAAGCCGCTGCGCCGGGCCAGTGCCGAGGCGATCAGCCCCGATTGATTGTAGCCGCGCTTCCAAATCCGCCAGCGGTGAAGCGGGACCGGGACGAGAAGCGCGTCGGGATCGGCGGTGGCGAGGTGGCGCTGCATGAAATGGGCAAGCGTCTCTGCAACCGCAGGACGGCCGCTATATTTGAGCTTCAGCGCGACTTTCCGGGCGATCTCGCCATAGGCCACGGCGGCACGCAGGCGGTCGAAAGCGGGCGGGTTCGCGACGCACTTGCCGCATTCGGAGCCGTCGCCGGCTTCATATTCGAACGGCAGGCCGCAGCGCGTGCAACAAGGTTCGCCAAGGAAGGTGAGCTCCTGCCAGCAGGCGAGGCAGAAGCGGTGCACGTCCTCCACCACCGTTCCGCAGCCATGGCAGCGCGGCGGCAGGGCGAAATCGACGATCTGGCGCGCAGCGAGTCGCGCGACGGTGAGGGCCGCCTCCATCCGGCGCTTGTCCCCCGATGCGGGGGGCGGCACAAGCCGCCGCGTGGACAAGCCATTCGACCGCGCGCTCCGGCGCCTGCGCAGGGACCGCGCCGCACCGCGCTTTGCCGAAGCGGATTATCTGCACCGGCACGCGGCCGAAGACCTGCTCGACCGGCTCGGGATGGTGAGCCGCCCTTTCCGCGACGCGCTCGACCTCGGCTGCACGGACGGGTTCCTGTCGAGAGAATTGCGGGCGCGCGGGATGAACGTGACCTCGGCCGATGCGAGCTACCGCTTCGCCTCCGCTGTCGGCGGCGTGCAATGCGACGAGGACCGGCTGCCTTTTGGCGACGGTGCGTTCGACCTGGTCGTCTCCGTCGGAGTTCTTGACAGCGTGAACGATCTTCCCGGCGCGCTGAGCCTGATCCGCCGAGCGTTGCGGCCCGACGGACTGTTCCTTGCCGCCTTTGCGGGTGCGGGCAGCCTGCCGCGGCTGCGCTCGGCGATGCTCGCGGCCGATGGCGCCGAGGGCGGCGCCGTGGCGCCCCGCATCCACCCGCAAATCGACGTGCGATCGGCAGGAGACCTGCTGACGAGAGCCGGATTCGCGCTACCGGTCGCCGACTCCGCGGGAATCGACGTGCGCTTTCCCCATCTTTTCGGCCTGGTAGCCGACCTCAGACGAATGGGGGCAACCAATGTCCTGGCGGCGAGGTCGCTCCGTCCCGTCGGGCGGCTGGGGCTTGCCGCCGCGGCCGCCGAATTTGCTTCGGGAGCGGAGCCGGACGGCAAAATTGTCGAACATTTTGACATCATCCATTTGTCGGGCTGGGCCCCCTCGCCCGAACAGCCGCGCGCGGCCCGCCGCGGCAGCGCGACGGCTTCGCTGGCAGACGCGCTCCGGCCTAGATGAGGCGGTCGAGCAGGCCAACCAGCGGCAGGTCGGCGGGAGGCATGTCGAGCGCGGACATTTCGTTCGGCCGCAGCCACTTGAGGCCGCTGGCGTGGAGGGCCTGCGGATCGCCCCGCCATTCGCGGCACAGGTAAAGGAGCAGGATCAGGTGGCGGTCGCCAAGCGGCGCGCTCGCGAACGCGGCGGGCGAGAGGCTGCCTTCCTCCACCTCTATGCCGAGTTCCTCGCGAAGCTCCCGCACCAGAGCAGCCTCCGGACGCTCGCCAGCCTCGATCTTGCCACCTGGGAACTCCCACAGACCAGCCATTTGCCGGCCTGGAGGGCGCTGCTGAAGCAGGACGCGGCGGTCTTCATCCACCAAAGCGGCGGCCACCACCATCAATGTCGGACTTTTTTCCACCAAGAGCCTTTTCGGTAAGCTTTTGTTTACGACGCAGGGAATATTCAAGGTGTAATTGGAAGAACTGCACTCGTCGCCAGGGGGCATAGAGATGAAAATGCTGTTCAAAACCTTGGGTCAAGACGAACGCGGCGCCACTGCCGTCGAATATGGGCTCATCTGCTCATTGATCGTGATCGCCATGGTCGCCGGACTGAACAACTTCTCAGACACTACGATCAACATGTGGAACCAGCTTGCCAACAACGTGATGGAAAATAGCTGATAGCGAAAGTTCGTTTCGGTTTAAGTTTTTGGCAACTTATCACCAATAAAAACAGCAAAGTCCGCCTCACCTATTTTTCAAGAGGGGGCATGGAAGTGTGGACTTCCACTAAGTGGAACAGGAGACCGGAAATGTTGAAGTTTCTCAAGCTGATCAAGGACGAAAAGGGTGCCACCGCGATCGAGTACGGCCTGATCGCCGCGCTTATTGCCGTTGCCGCCGTCACCGCGATGAGCAGCCTCGGCTCGACCATCGGCAACACGTTCAACAACGTGTCGAATGCGATGGAAGGCTAAGTAGCCATCCAGCCGGTCTTCGGACCAGCTATGGGGCCGGGCGGCGGAAGGAAGCTTCCGCCGCCCGTTACCGTTTGCGCGTCAGCGCGCGCCGTAGACGACGAGCTTGACCTTCTCGCCGGCACGCAACGTGCTGTTCGCTGCAAGTGAATTGAGCGTCAGGAAGCGTTCGAGCTTGAGGTCGTTATAGGCCATGCGGTTGGCGAGGCTCTGCACCGTATCGCCTCCCCGCACCGTCACCACGTCGATCACGCGCGGCCGGATCGTCGCCGCTTCGGCGGTGCTCAAGCGCCGCAGCGAACCCACCATCGAAGTGAACGGACCGAGGTTCGCTCCCGCCTGCGTGATCATGACGAAGTGATAGGCGGTGTCGCGATCCCATTCGTATGCGAAGACGGTGACGTCGAGCTGCCCCTGCTGGGCCGCGATTCGGGTCGTGGTGTAGGCGGCCGGGATGCCGTTGACGGTGGTTGTGCGGGGCTGCGGGATCTGGAGTTGCCCGGCTTGCTGGCCGACAAGGCCTTGATAGACTTGGCCTATATAGGTGCTGAAGTTGCCGTTATATTGGCCGGTCGAGAACTGCGCCTGTCCGTTCGAGCCGGTGATGCTCACCGCGCGCGTGCCGTTCTGGATGCCGTAGCCCTGCGGGACGCTGAAGCCGAGGCGTAGGTCCGGGTGAAGGAAGTTGCGTCCCTCGACTACGCCCTGGCGCGGGTCGTCGTCTACGAGCACGCCGTCGAGCTGGGCGAGGAACTGGTCGCGGTTGCGGGTGCCGCCCCCGGGCGCGCCATTGGCCTGGGCCCGCTGCAGGGCGCGGCGGCCGCGATCTTCGCTGAGCGGGTGAGTGCGGGCCCAGGTCGGCACGGCGCGCTCGTCATTGCGTCCGGCGGCGCGCGCATCGAGCGCGGTGGCGGCGCCAAGCGAGGCAAGGAGGCTCGCCGAAGCGCCGGTGTCGTAGCCGGTCGCGGCGAGATAGCGGACGCCGAGTTCGTCGGCCTGATATTCCTGGTCGCGCGAAAAGCTGAGCGTGTAGACTTGGGCGGCTTGCGCCGAATATCTTTGCAGGCCCTGGCCGAAGACATTGTTGCCGACGACGCTGCCGAGCACGGCGCCGAGCACACCGAGGATGGAGCCGCGCGTGGCGGCGCGTTCACGCTGCTGGGCGTGGCGGCCCGCGATGTGGCCCACTTCATGGCCGAGCACGAAGGCGAGCTCCGCTTCGTCGTCCATGAGGCCGAGGAGCTGGCGGGTGATGTAGACGTAGCCGCCAGGCACGGCGAAGGCATTCATCACGGGGGAGTTGAGCGTGGTGATCGTGAAGGCGCCATTCGCTCCGCCCGGAACACCCGAAGCGGCAGCGATGCGCCGGCCGACGGTGGCAACGTAAGTGCCGCGGGCGCCCGTCTCGGCGCCGCCGAATTCCTGGATCAGCTGCGGATGTTGTTGCGCGGCTTTGGTCGCTTCGCTCTGGGCGATGCCACGGGGGGCGGATCGTTGCGCCACGCCTTGGCTTGCGCCGACAATCGCGGCGGCCGACGCCGAAAGGGCAATGAAGAGTCTCATTTTCATGAGCCGGATACTCCTGGTTTTACACGATACGAACCGAAGTCGTTCCGGGGAGAAACCGATGCGGCCGAAGATGGGTTCCCGCTGCGTCTGCGCGGATCAGCCGATGGCGAGGAACTTGGCGCGGCGCTCGCGGCGTATTTCCTCGCCCGTTTTGGCGGCGAAGCGCTGCAACTCCTCTGAGATCGCGGATCCGAGGATGCGGACCGCTTCGCCCGGCATGCGGTGGGCACCGCCGACGGGCTCGGGCACGACCCGGTCGATAACGCCAAGCTGCTTCAAGTCGGCTGCGGTGACGCGCATCGCCTCGGCGGCGTCGGCCGCGCGGTCGGCGGTGCGCCACAGGATCGAGGCGCAGCCCTCGGGCGAAATCACCGCGTAGACCGAATGTTCGAGCATCAGCACGCGGTTGGCGGCGGCGAGCGCGATGGCGCCGCCCGAACCACCCTCCCCCACGACCGCCGTGACGATCGGAACGGTGAGCGCGAGGCATTGTTCGGTCGAACGGGCGATGGCCTCGGCCTGGCCGCGCTCCTCCGCCTGGACGCCGGGGAAAGCGCCGGGCGTGTCGACCAGCGTCACCACGGGAAGGCCGAAGCGGTCAGCGAGCTGCATCAGGCGGATCGCCTTTCGATACCCTTCGGGCTTCGCCATCCCAAAATTGTGCTTGAGCCGGCTGGCGGTGTCGTCGCCCTTTTCGTGACCGATGAGGAGGATCTTGCGCCCATCGAGCTTGCCGAGGCCACCGACGATCGCCTGGTCCTCGCCGAAGTTGCGGTCGCCGGCGAGCGGCATGAAATCCTCGATCAGGCCGGCAACATAATCCTTGAAGTGCGGCCTCTCGGGATGACGGGCGACCTGCGTCTTCTGCCAGGGGGTCAGCCGCGCATAGGTCTCCCGCAGCATCCGGTCGGCCTTCGCCTCGAGCTTGTCGATCTCGGAATCGATGTTGATGGAGCCAACGGCCGCCGTCTGGCGCAGCTCCGCCACGCGCGCGTCGAGCTCGGCCAGGGGTTTTTCGAAATCGAGGAAGGTCGCCATGAAGCGCGCCGGTTAGGGCCGCTCCGGCTTGGCGTCAACGAGCGGGTGGCGGCTGTTGACCAGCTCGATCAGGCGGCGGGAGTCGACATGGGTGTAGATCTGGGTGGTCGCGATGTCGGCATGGCCCAGCAGCATCTGCAGCGCCCGAAGATCCGCCCCGCCTTCCAGCAGATGGGTCGCGAACGCATGGCGAAGAACGTGCGGGCTGATCCGGTCCGGCGGAATGCCCGCATCGGCAGCGAGCTCCTTCAGCAGCTGGTAGAGCCGGACCCTGCTCAGGTGCGCCTTGCCCGAGGGGAACAGCCACAGCGCGCCGCGGGGGACAAGCTCAGCCCATTCGGCCACGGCCTGCCTCGCCCGATCCGAGATCGGCACCAGCCGTTCGCGCCCGCCCTTGCCCCTCAGGATAAGGAACGGCTTGTCGGGAGCAACCGCGTGGCGAGGGAGGGAAACCAACTCCGTCGCCCGAAGGCCGGAGCCGTACAAAAGCTCGACCAGCGCAGCCATCCGCAGGGAAGCGGCGTCGCCCTTGTCGGCCTTTCGGCGCTCCACTTGCGCGAACAGCGCATGGACCGAGCTGTGATCGAGCACCTTGGGCAATGGACGCTCGCTGACGGGCCGTGGAAGAGCCGCCGAGGGGTCGTCGGGCCGAAGCCCCTCGTCCGCCAGGAAGGCGAAGAACCGCCTCAGAGCTGCCGCCTTGCGTGCGACCGTCGCCCGCTTCAGCGGCATCCAGGCTTCGCCGAGCTTCTTGAGCTTCTCCGGGGGAGCAGCCCCAAGCTCTCCGCCCATCAATTCGGACGCTCCTCTAAGGTCCCGTTCGTAGGCGAGCAGCGTATTGGGCGCCGCTCCCGCCTCGGCGGCCATCATTTCCAGAAAGGAGGCGATAAGCTGGCGATCCTCGCCGGCCTCGCTCACAGACGGGTCAGCGCTTCGGCCGCGATCATCCGAGCCTCATATTCGAGGCCGACCTGGGTGAGGGCGCGGGTGATGCGATAGAGATGCTCCGGCGGAACCCCGCGCCAGTTGGAAGTCTGCATCCCCGCCGCAGCAAGCACGGCGACGGTCCCCTGCTGGCGGTTGCGGACCGCTCCGTCGAGCATCCGGGTCCAGCTGTTCTCGCGCCCGATCGGCACTTCCATGTCGTCGGCCAGGCTGTTGGCTTGGCTCTCACTGATCCGTCCAAGGCCCGCAAGTGCCGCGAACAGCAGCTTCGCACGGAAATCCCCGCCCTGGTAATCGTCGATTTGCCCGGAGCTGATGTCAATCGGCTGAGGTGCTCCCACGGCAAGGAGCGCCCAGGCCCGCTGGCCCGCCTCGCCCTCCAGGCCGCTGGCGAGCTCAGCCCAGCGCGAAACGCCGCGATCGGCTCCGCTGGACAGCATCGACGCGATGAGGTTCGAAGCTTCCTGCTGGAACGGCTCGATCGGCGGCAGCCGCGAGGCCGCCACGGAGGTCAGGATCAGCCGGGCATAACGCTCGTCGGGGGTTTTCGCCTGGCCCCATAGATCCTTGATCGCGCCGATCCGATCATTGGCCGTGCGCCCGGCATACGCCCTCCGGAGGCGAGCGCCGACGCTTCCTTCGATCTCGGTGATGTCCAGCCCGTCCATCAGCAGGCTGTACATTTCGACCAGCGAGTCGTTCGAAAATACGCCGAGCGCCGCCGCAGTCTGGGCGGTCCCCACACGCTGCTCCAGAGGGATCATCGGTGCGCGCGCATGCCAGGCCCTCATCTGGTCGGGCGCGTTGGCGAGCAGGCCCTGAGGGAACTCGATGCCGGTCGCCGCTGCAAGTCCGAAACGCCAGCTGTTGAGAGCGTCAACCTCGTCCCACTGAACAGTGACTGCCCGGCGCGTGTTCGGGCCCGAGCCGATCACCTTCTCCGCGAGCAGAAGATCGATCCCGCCCACCGAGCCGCGCCTGCGCGCCTGGTCGATTGCGACGCTGGCCCGCGAAGCCTCTCCCTGAAGCGCCGCGCACATTGCATCCGCAAGCGGCCAGACCGGCTCCTTGGAAGTCTTCCGGCCCGGCTCCACCAGCGGGCAAAGCGCCGCCGGATCGGCCGTCGCGAGAGCGGTTTGAACGGCCACCGAGAACATCTTGGGCGTGAACCTGTCCACGTCCACCGACTGAACCAGCATCCGGGCGGCGTCCGCCTCGCCCATCCGAAGCAGAAGCCAGGCCCGCTCCGCCACCCAGTCGACCGGATGGACCCAGGACGGCGCCTGCACCCGCGAAAGGAGCGCCCGCCGAAGCAGGATGGACGCCCACCGGGACGGCAATGGCGCCTCGATCCGCCGCATCAGAGTGGAGAGGAAACGGCCATTCGCCGTCCCAAAGGCGTTGTCGCCTAGCCCGCCGTCGGACGGTCCGAGTGCGCCGACGACATCGACCGGTCGCCTCGCGGCGTCGGGAATCTCGATCGGCGGCGGCAGATTTATCGCGGCGAGCGCTGCGAGCTCATCCTCAGGCGAGATGGTGGCCACCGCCACGTCAGAGGCGGGCGCCGGTGCCCTTCGCGGCGCGGGCCTGGAGGGTCGAGGCTCCACATTCTCCACATTGGCCGGAGCCGGATCCTCGGTTGGAGGCGGAGGCGGAGGAGGCTGGTTGGCAGGATCGCCGAAGCCGGGCGGCAAGACAGGCGCCTGCTGGCTCGAAGCGGGGATGGCCAGGCCAAGCGCCGCTGCGCCTCCAAGGAGGAGAAGCTTATTGCGCCAGTGCTTCATTCGTCACGTCCTGCTCGATTCGCTGCTGCGGGACTTCGGTGTCCACGGTCGAGAGATAGATTGCTCCTCCGATGAGCAGAGCGAGCAGAAGCCCGAGCATGAGCGGGAACGGCGACCTTCGCCGTCTTTGGGGGGTGAGCATGGTTCTACGCATGGGCGGCCTTTTGCCCCACCATGGCCGCCAATGTATAGCCCCTGACGAATGACCGGTTCACCTGCCCTTCCCGAGCTTCCGATCGTCCTTGTCGGGCTGATGGGAGTCGGCAAGTCGACGGTCGGCAAACGGCTCGCCAAGCGGCTGGGAATGGAGTTCGTCGACTCCGACAGCGAGATCGAGCTGGCCGCGGACCACAGCATCGCCGAGATCTTCGCCCGTTTCGGGGAGGAAAGCTTCCGCGACGGGGAGCGCAGGGTTATCGCCAGGCTGATCGAGGGCCCGCCAAAGGTGATCGCGACCGGCGGCGGTGCCTTCATGAACGAGCAGACTCGTGCTCTCATCTTGGAAAGCTCCATCGCGATCTGGCTCGATGCGGATGTCGAGACCCTGGCCGAGCGCGTGTCGCGCCGGGACACCAGGCCGCTGCTCAGGGACAAGGACCCACTGCTTCTGCTTCGCGATCTCGCAAAGGCCCGGAACCCGATCTACGCTGAGGCCCATATCCACATCCGGAGCCAGCCGATGCCGCACGAACGGGCGGTGGAGCGGATCGTGAAGGCGCTTCAGGAATGGCAGGGGCGCGAGGCCGGCTAGCCGGGCTGCTCCTCGGGTGCCTCCCCGGCGTCGGCAGCCTGCTCGCCTGGCCGGTACATCAGGTGCTGCGACGCGTGGAGGTCGCCGGACTCTGCCTGGCTGTCCATCCGCGTCTGATCGCGGGTCCTGTATTCCTTCTCCACCCGCTCGACCTCCCCGTCGGGTAGTCCGAGACGGCTCAGCACTCCCCGGCCCATGCAGACGGCCGATTCGAACACCTCGCGATAGACGCCCGCAAGATCCGCGCTGGCCAGCGTCATCACGTGCCTTCGATCGAAAGCCCGCACGAAAACAGCGGCTTGCGGGAAGGCTTCGAGAATCGGTTCGAGCTTCTTTGCAGTAAGGGTCTTTCCATCCAGGCAGAAGAGAAGCACT